>JAPLNP010000668.1 GCA_026401055.1 Planctomycetia bacterium | reverse complement strand
TCGCCCCAAGCGCAGTAGTGGAACTTCCCCGGGAAAGTGGCGTACCCGATCCGCGCTCCCTTCATGGAAGGGATCTTCTTTCGGCAGGAAGCGAATGCCCCCACGTAGTCGTTCGGGTTCCAGTTCTCGACCGGGTTCCCTGCGAAATGCTCGAACCTGTTATGAAGTGTGGTCAGGAGGCGTCTATACGCCACGGCCAATTCAGCGTAGTCACTTTCCCCCTTTGGCACGATGTTCGGGTCTCCAAGCATGCTTATGAAGTCCGACGATGTGAGAACCGTTGCTGTGCCGGAGTGCCCGCCCTTCCGCTTGTCCAGTTCCCCCTGCAATGCAGCCGCATCGAGGTAGTGCTGAGAGATCCCCAGCAGGGCATAAACCAGGTGGTCACCCGCATGATCCGGCGTTTCGAAAACATGGCTGAATTGCGCCTCGCTCTTCAGGTTAGCGTGCGTCAATAAATGAACTTTACAGTCTTGCCGGGACATGATATGCTTGGGGCATGGTAACAACGGATGCTCTCAAGCGCAGGTTGGTCCGGCTGTGGCCGCAGCTCGACGAACGTAGCCGGAGGATGGTAGCAGCCAACGAGGCGGTGCAGCTCGGCCATGGGGGTATCTCCCAAGTGAGCCGAGCCTGTGGACTGTCCCGAGTCACCATCACCAAGGGTATTCGGGAGTTGGATGCGGAGCCGCTGCCAAGTGGGCGGATTCGGCGAGCCGGGGCGGGACGCCCCAGCCTTCTCAGGCTGGATCCGGGTTTGCCGCAGGCCCTGGAGGCTCTGGTCGAGCCGTTGGCGCGAGGCGATCCGGAGTCGCCTCTGCGGTGGACGTGCAAGAGCACGCGCGCGTTGGCGGCAGAACTGAGCGCCCGGGATCATCCGGTCAGCCATGAGAAAGTGGCGCAACTCCTGCGGAACTTGGACTACAGCCTGCAAGGAAACCGGAAGACCGAAGAGGGCATCGACCATCCCGATCGCGACGCGCAGTTTGAGTACATCAACCAGCAGGTGAGTCGCGCGCTCGCGGCCGGCCGGCCGGTGGTCTCGGTGGACACGAAGAAGAAGGAGTTGATCGGGAATTACGAGAACAAAGGGCGCCAATGGCGGAAAACGAGGTCGCCCGTGCGCGTGAACGGCCACGATTTCCCTGACCCCTCGGTGCCGCGCGCCTATCCCTACGGAATCTACGATCTGGGGCGGAACACGGGGTTTGTGAATGTGGGAACGGATCACGATACGGGCGAGTTTGCAGTGGCTTCGATCCGGGGTTGGTGGCGTTTCGAAGGGAGGAGCCTTTATCCGGACGCCCGGCGGCTGCTGATCACGGCGGACGGCGGCGGCAGCAACGGCTATCGCTTGCGCCTCTGGAAGTGGGAACTCCAGAAGCTGGCCGACGCGACCGGCCTCTCGATCGAGGTTTGCCACTTCCCGCCAGGGACCAGCAAATGGAACAAGGTGGAACACCGGTTGTTCTCGTTCATCACCTCGACTTGGCGCGGAGAACCGCTGCGGGACTATGAAACCGTCGTGCGTTTGATCGCCAGCACGACCACCGTCAAGGGGCTGAGCGTCACCTGCCGACTGGATCGGCGGAACTATGCGGCCGGGCGAAAGGTGACTGATGAGCAATTGGCCAGGATCCATCTCACCCCTCAAGCGTTTCACGGTGAATGGAACTACACCATCCGACCGAGGCGAACGTCGGAGATGTAAACCTTATTCATTGACGCACGCTTACCTGGCTGAGCAATCGGCGGCGATCCTGGAACGGTGCCGCCGGTTCGACAACAAGCTCTACCTCGAATTCGGCGGGAAGCTGCTCTTCGACTACCACGCCTCGCGGGTCCTGCCCGGTTTCGACCCGAACGTCAAGATGCGCCTGCTCCAGCAGCTCAAGGACGAGGCGGACATCCTGCTGTGCATCTACGCCGGCGACATCGAGCGCAAGAAGGTCCGCGCCGATTTCGGCATCACCTACGACGTCGACGCCCTGAAGCTCATCGACGACCTGGGCGACTGGGGCATCGACGTCCGCGCGGTGGTCATCACCCGCTTCGAGAACCAGCCCTCCACGACGATCTTCAAGAACAAGCTCGAACGCCGCGGCGTCCGCGTCTACACCCACCGCTTCACCCGCGGCTACCCGACCGACGTCGACGTCATCGTCAGCGAAGAGGGCTACGGCGCCAACGAGTACATCGAGACGCAGAAGCCGCTCGTCGTCGTCACCGGCCCGGGGCCGGGCAGCGGCAAGCTCGCCACCTGCCTCTCCCAGCTCTACCACGACCACACGCGGGGCGTCCACTCGGGATACGCGAAGTTCGAGACCTTCCCCATCTGGAACCTGCCGCTCAAGCACCCCGCCAACGTCGCCTACGAGGCCGCGACCGCCGACCTCCGCGATGTGAACCTCATCGACCCGAGGCACCTCGAAGCCTACGGGAAGACCGCCGTCAACTATAACCGGGACGTCGAGGTCTTCCCCGTGCTCCGCCGCATCCTCGATCGCATCATGGGGGCCGAGGCGACCTACAAGTCGCCCACCGACATGGGCGTCAACCGCGCGGGGTTCGCCATCGTCGACGACGAGGCGGTCCGCGAGGCCGCCAGGCAAGAGGTCATCCGCCGCTTTTTCCGCTACGCCTGCGAGTACGCCATGGGCTTCGCCGACCACGGCACCGTCCA
>JAPLNP010000236.1 GCA_026401055.1 Planctomycetia bacterium | reverse complement strand
CATCTTCGTCGGCACGCTCGACGACTTCAAGGCCATGGAGCACTCGGTCGACCGGGTCGGCACCCGCATTTTCCACCCCAGCTACGTGAAGGCCAAGGAGTTGGAGACGCTGATTACGCCGCTTTTGACCAAGGAGATCGGCCTCGTGAGCGTCACCTCCGAGGCGAAGACCGGCATCCCGTCGGACATGAGTGACGCCGGCGGCGACGCCTACGCCGGCACCGAGGCCCTGGTCATCCGCGACTACGAGGCGGTGCTGGCCGAAGTCGACCAGCTCGTGGCCGAGGTCGACGTCCGGCCCATGCAGGTCCACATCGAAGCCATGATCCTGAGCGTGCAGCTCGACGACAAAGACAACTTCGGCGTCAACTTCGAGTTGCTCCGCAAGAATGACAACCTCCGGTTCGGCTGGGGAACCGTGCCCCAATCGTTCGCCAAGTTCACCTTCGACGGCGGGCTAAAATTCGGCTTCCTCGACGAGAACCTCGGCGCGTTCTTGGACGCCGTCGAGAAAGTGGGCGACACGAACGTCATCGCCACCCCGCGGCTGATGGTCTTGAACAAGCACGCCGCCGAAATCCACATTGGCAAGTCCTTGGGCTATGTGAGCACCACGCAGCAGACCACAACCGCCGCCACGCAGACCGTCGAGATGCTCGAACTGGGCACCCAACTGCGAATCCGCCCGTTCATCTCCCCCGACGGCCTGATCCGCATGGAAATCCACCCCGAAATCTCCGACGGCAACGTCAAAGTGGACCAGGGATTCACCCTGCCCGAAAAGGAGACCACGCAGGTCACGACCAACATCATGGTCCGCGACGGCTGCACCGTGGTCATCGGCGGCTTGTTGCAGGATGAACAGAAGATCAGTCGAACGCAGATTCCGTGGCTGGGCAACCTTCCCTGGGTAGGCTTCGCCTTCCGGAACAAAAACGAGAACGTCGTTCGGCGAGAATTAATCATCCTGATTACGCCGCACATCGTTCGCGAACCCGGCGCCTACCGCGAGGGCGCCGAGCAGCGCGGCGAGTTCGAACGGCGCCACGCCGTCTACGCCGAACACCTCTCGCCCATCTCCAAACAGTCGCTCGCCCGGCGCTATATCCGCAAGGCCAGAAACGCCTGGGCGGCCGGCGACCGCGGCGAGGCGCTGCGTCTGGCCGAAATGGCGGTCCAGTTCGATCCCCGCAACCGGGAGGCGATCGCGCTAAGGAGCGACATCTGGCTCGGCAAGCCCTGCACGGATCAGGTCCTCCCCGAGTCGCCGGAACTGCCGATCGCCGAAGGTCCGATCGGCGACGCCCCCGTCAGCGAGGCCATGGACGGCGAAACGATCGCCCCCTGGGTGATCGAGGGTCTCGGGCAGGAGAACCCGACGCCTCCGGCCGCGGCCGGACCGTCCGATCCGAGCCCTCGCACCCCCGCGCCAAGCACCAGCGTACCGGGGGCAGCCCGATGACGCCCATTCACTGGGGACTGTCCCCATTTTCGCGGCGCGGGAGACATTGCACGACCGACGGCTTGTCTCGCCGCGAAAACGGGGACTGTCCCCCTCGGCGTGGCCCCCGCGTCACACTTCGCGGCGCATTCGTCGTTGTCCTTCTTGCCCTGCTGGTCGGCTGCAAAGCCATCGGCACGGACAGGCCACCGGTGGATGACGTCACCCCAGTCAAAGAAGCCCGCATGCAAGAGGCGGTGCGGCAGTTCGAATCGCGTCGCGACGCCGCCGAGTTCAAGGCGGCGCAAGCGACGTGGAACCGGGGCGACCGGGCGATGTGCCGCGAGTCGCTCGACGCGCTGCTTGCGCGAAACCCCGGCCATCGCGACGGTCGGCTTCTGCTGGCCGATCTGCTCTTTGAGGAAGGCCAACCCCAGCAGGCCCTGGAGCAACTCCAGTCGGCCTTGGCCGCCCATCCGGATGATCCGGAGGTCCACCAGGCGATGGGTGCGTTGATGGACAAGCTCGGGCGGCCGGAAAACGCCTGGTCGCACTACCAGCAGGCCGCCGCCCTCGCCCGCGATGGCGCCGTCACCCCCGCCAGCCACGAAACCGCCCGCGGACCCCACGATGGCAAGGAACTAAACCCATCTAAGGAACGGCCTCCCGTGTCGCCTGGGGAAGTTACCGTGACCGACGCGGACGGTCCGGCCCCGCTCGCGTCGGATTCGTCGGCGGCTCGGCTGATTCGGCAGGGTGAGGCCGCTCTGTCGGCCGGCTCTGTCGATCTGGCGATGGGCTCGTTCCGGGATGCCGCCGCGCGAAATCCGAACGACCCGCGGATCCCCACCGCCTCCGCCGTCGCCGCGCTGGCAAAGAATCGCCCCGATGTCGCCATACAACGGGCTGACGACGCGCTCGGGCAGTTTGGCGACTATGCACCCCTCCTTCGGGTACTTGGCGCCTCCTACTACCGAGCGGGTGACTATTCATCTTCCCAACTTGTGCTCCAGCAAGCACTTTCTTTGGACAAGTCCGACGCGCTGGCCTACTTTTTACTGGGCTGCACTCTGGCGAAGCTCGGACAGTCGGACGCTGCCGAGGCGAACTGGCGTCACGCACGCCAGCTCGGTCCCAGCGTCGCCAGAGAGACGTCGGTCGAGCCGTCCGTCCGCTGAGGCGGCGGGTGGCACACCGAGGTACGAAGGACGTGGTGAGTCGACGGACCACGCCCTTCGCCGCGCTCAGGGGCGTGCCACCCGTCGCCACCTCAACGACTTGCACCCGGATCGACGAAATCACGCCCGATGACCACATCCAGAGTCCACTTCGTGCTCTCGGCAGCCACGTTCGTCCTCGCGCTCGGCGCGGTCGTCGCCTGCGCCGCCGGACTGTTGGTGGACGATGCCGGGCATTGGCCGTGGCGCGCGGGCGCGGTGCTGGTCGGCCTGGTTCTTGCCGGCGCGGCGGTTGCGCTCCTATTGAGTCGGTTCCGTCGCGAACGCGGGGCCATCAGGCGTCATCTCGACGTCGTCGGCCGACTCGACCCATGGACGTTCAATCGCGACGACGTCGAGTCCGTGTTTCCGCTTCTGGAGACCCACCACCCGCTCCATGAAGCCGCCAATCGTGCCCGGGCGAGGTTCCTGACGCTGTGCGAGCACCTCCAGGACTTCGAGCACGCGCAGGCGGCGTTGGAAGTCCGCTGCCGCCGCGTCACTGCCGAGCGCGATCGGATCCGGGCGATTCTGACGGCCCTGGAGGACCCGGTGCTGGCGATCGACCAGTTCGACGAGTTGCTGCTGGCCAATCCGAGCGCCGAGGCCCTGTTCGGCTTCGATGCCGAGGCAGTCGAGAGCCGGGCGCTGGCCCACCTGGTCCGCTGCCAGAACCTGATCGAACTGTTGACCACGACGTCTCACCGCGAGGTTTCCCAGAGTCGCAGCGACGAGATCGAAATCCTTCGCCCGGGCGGCGAAAGCGGCTGGTATCGCGTCACGGCGACGAAACTGGGTCCCGAAGGTGACGCCGCCAAGCCGGCCGATTCCGCCGCCGCCGCGTCGGGCGTGGTGGCGGTGTTTCGCGACATCGCCGAGAAGAAGGTCGCCCAACGCCGCAATGCCGAGTTCGTTTCGTCGGTGAGCCACGAAATGAAGACGCCGCTGGCCGGCATCAAGGCGTACGTCGAACTGCTGGCCGACGGCGAGGCCGAGGACCAAGAGACCCGGGACGAGTTCCTCCACGTCATCGACAGCCAGGCGGACCGGCTGCAACGCCTCGTGGAGAACTTGTTGAACCTGGCGCGGATGGAGGCCGGCGTCGTCAAGGTCGACAAGAAGAGCCGGCCGCTGAACGAGGTGCTCGAGGAGGCGATGGGCGTCGTGCGTCCCGCCGCCGAGGCCAAACGCATCGGACTCCTGGCCGATCTGAGCCCGATGTACCTCGGCGTGTTGGCCGACCGCGACATGCTGTTGCAGGCGGCCATCAACCTGCTCTCGAACGCCATCAAGTACACGCCCGACGGCGGCCGCGTCACGCTTCGCAGCCGCATGGTCGACGGCGGCGTGCGGTTCGAGGTCGAGGACAGCGGCGTCGGGCTCTCGGAGGAAGACGCCCGGCGGGTGTTCGAGAAGTTCTACCGCGTGAAGAAGAACAAGGACATGGCCCCCGGCACCGGCCTGGGGCTCCCGCTGGCCAAGCACATCATCGAAGACGTTCACGGCGGCTCGATTTCGGTCGAGAGCATGCTCGGCCAAGGCAGCACGTTCGCCGTGACGCTGCCCGGCTCCGGACAACTTTCGTGACGGAGGTTCCCACGACCATGACGTATCGCGTTTTGTTGTGTGACGATGAGATTCCGATCCTCCGCGCGGCGGAGTTCAAGATCAAGAAGGCCGGCCACGAGGTGCGCGTCGCCTCCGACGGCGAGGAAGCCTGGGAACTGATCCGGGAGCGGATGCCCGACATCCTCGTGACCGACTGCCAGATGCCGCGGCTGGACGGGCTGGGGCTGCTCCGGCGGCTCCGCGAGCATGACGAAACTCGCCACCTGCCCGTCCTGATGCTCACCGCCAAGGGATTCGAGCTCAGCGCGGCGGAACTGGCCGAGCGCTACAACGTGCTCGAACTGATCGCCAAGCCGTTCAGCCCTCGCTACCTGCTCGACACGATCACCCGCGTTCTCGACGGACAAACGGTGGAGACGTGATGAACCTTTCCAGCGAGATTTTCGGCAACGTCATCGTGGTCCACGCGCCGGAGGAACTGGCCGCCGAGGCGGCGGAGCAGTTCGAGGCGTACCTGCCCACCGTCGAACGCGAAAACGTCGTGCTCGACGTCGACAAGACCGAGATCCTCGACAGCGCGGGCCTCGCCGCGCTGTTGAACTGCCAGGACGCGATGGCGCGGCGCGGCGGCCGGATGAAGATTTCCGCGGCCAACGCGACGAACCGGAAGATTCTTGAAGTCACCCGGATCGACCGGCAAATCGAAGTGTTCTCCAGCGTGATCGACGCCGTGAAGAGCTTCCAATAACCGCGACCCGCCCCGGCGCCACGACCATGACGACCGCCATCCATGCCCCGCGACGCCTCGGCGATCTCCTGGTCGCGCAGGGCTACCTCGCCGAGGAACAACTCGCCACCGCGCTGGCGCACCAGCACAAGGGCGGACGCAGCAAGCTCCTGGGCGAGGTGCTCGTCGAGCTGGACTATTGCACCGAGGACCAGATCGTCGAATGCCTCGCCACCGAGTACGGCGTCCCCTACGCCAAGCTCGACGCCCGGCTGTACGATCCCAAGGTCATCGACGTGCTGCCTCGCGAGTACATCGAGAACAACCTGGTGCTGCCGCTGTTCGTCGTCCGCCAGACGCTATCCATCGCCGTCCCCGAACCGTCCAACGTGTTCCTGATCGACGAGATCCGCGGTCTGTCGGGCATGGACGTCCAGATCGTCGCCGCCACGCCCAAGGACATCCGGCGGATGATCACCGGGCTGCCCAACTCGAAGGTCTTCGTCATCGACGACATCATCGAGGACTCGGAAGCGGCCGACGTCACGCTGATCGAGGAAGCGATCGAGGATATCGGCGACGTCGAGGAGATCGCCGGCCAATCGCCCGTCATCCGCCTGGCGAACTACATCATCTTCAACGCCGTCAAGGAAGGCGCCAGCGACATCCACATCGAACCGGCCGAACGGTGCCTGCGCGTGCGCTATCGGATTGACGGGCGGCTCTACAAGTCGCTCGAGGTGCCGCTGCACCTGCTGCCGGCGGTCACCAGCCGCATCAAAATCATGGCCTCGCTGGACATCAGCGAGCGGCGACTGCCCCAGGACGGCCGCGTCCACGTCGCGCTGGAAGGCCGAAAGATCGACCTCCGCGTGAGCACCTTTCCCACTTCGCGCGGCGAGAAAACCGTCATCCGCGTCCTCGACACGAAAACCGTCTCCCTCAACCTCGAAGACTTGGGGTTCGCCGAGGACGTTCTCACGGAGTTTCGCGCCCACATCCACGCCCCCAACGGAATCGTCCTGGCGACCGGCCCGACCGGCAGCGGAAAATCCACCACCCTCTATGCCGCCCTGAACGCCATCAGTTCGATGGACAACAACGTCTGCACCGTCGAGGACCCCATCGAGTACCACCTGCCGCTGATCAACCAGTTCCAGGTGCAGGAGAAGATCGGGCTGACGTTTTCGCGGGCGTTGCGGACCCTGCTGCGCCAGGACCCCGACGTCATCATGGTCGGCGAAATCCGCGACGAGGAAACCGCCCGAACCGCCATCCAAGCCGCCCTGACCGGACACCTCGTCTTCAGCACCCTGCACACCAACGACGCCTGCTCGGCGGTAACGCGGCTCGTGAATATGGGCATCGAGCCGTACCTGATCGGGGCGGCGCTGAACATGGTGCTCGCCCAGCGACTCGTCCGGCGCATCTGCGCGAAATGCCGCCAGGACTACGAGCCGGCCCGAACCATCCGCAAGGCATTGGAACAGATGGGCTACGACTTCGAGACGTTCTACCGGGGCGTCGGGTGCAAGAGCTGCCGCAACACCGGATTCAAGGGCCGAATCGCCGTCCACGAACTCCTGATGATCACCGACGAAATCCGCGACGCGATCGCCGCCAGTCCCTCGACGGGAACCATCCGCCGCCTGGCCACCCAAAACGGCATGATCACGCTGCGGCACGACGGCTTCCGCAAGGTCCGCGAAGGCATCACCACCATCGAAGAAATCTTCCAGATCGTCGGCGACGTCCGCGACGCCGGGGAACGGTAGACGGTAGAGCTAGACGGTAGACGGTAGACGGTAGAACCCCTGGTCCCTGGCCCCTAACCCCTGACCCCTGACCCCTATCATGTCCTTTGTCTACCGTGTCCGCGACCCGCTGGGGGCCGCGCACTCCGGAACCCTTGAGGCGGCCAGCCTCGAGGACGCGGCGCAGCAGCTCCGGCGCGAGGGATTCGACGTCGTCGAACTCGAGGAAGACGGCGAGTTCGCCCTGTTCGCGCGCCGCGTCTCGAAAAGCGAGATCATCTACACCACGAGCCAGTTGTCGATCATGGTCGACACCGGCATCACCCTTTCCGCGGCGCTGGCGGGGATCGTCAATCAGGAGGAAAACCCGACGTTGCGAAAGGTCTTGATCGACCTGCGCGAGTCGGTCGAGTCGGGCGAGGATTTCTCGACGGCCCTGGCGCGGCACCCCAAGCTGTTCGACCGCACCTACGTCTCGCTGGTCAAGGCGAGCGAGGCGACCGGCGCGATGGGCGAAATGCTCGACCGGATCGCCGGCTACCTTCGCAAGGAGGTCGAAACCCGTGGCAAAGTCCGCGCCGCCATGGCCTACCCCGGCGTCATGATGGTCATGGCCGCCGGCGTGACGATCTTCCTGCTGACGTACATCCTCCCCCAATTCAAGCCGCTCTTTGAAGCCCGGGGCGACGTGCTGCCGAAATCCACCAAGATCATGATGGCCGTCTCGACCTTCCTGCTCGCCTACTGGTACGTCTGGGTGATGCTGGTCGTGCTCATGGTGGTCGGCTTCATCCTGGGCAGACGGACCCAGCGAGGACGGCGGGCGTGGGACTGGATCAAGATCAGCCTCCCGCTCGTCGGGCCCACCTACCGCAAGGTGATCATCAGCCGAAGCATCCGGACGCTGGCCACGATGATCGCCGCGGGCGTGTCGATCGTCGATTCGATCCGGCTTTCGGCCGAAGTGGCCGGCAACTGCCACTACGAGAGACTTTGGATGGAGGTGCTCGAGCGGGTGACCGCCGGCAAGCGGATTCACGATGCCCTCTCCGGCAACCCGCTGTTCCCCAGCGTCCTCGTGCAGATGATCTCCTCCGGCGAGGAAACCGGCAAGCTCGACTACGTCCTCGAACGGGTCAGTTCCTACTACGACCAGGAAGTGGACGCCGCGCTAAAGACCACCACCAGCTTGATCGAGCCGATCATGATTAGCATCATGGGCGTGGTGGTTGGCACGATCGGCCTGTCGCTGCTGCTGCCGATCTTCAGCTTGAGCAAGCCACAGTAGCCCCGCGCGCCGATCGAGTCGTGACACGGCGCGAACCAAGAGCGCCTCGAAGGAGAAACCTGGGAAGAAAAGAGGCGTCAACCGCCGGAGTCACGCGATCTGCAACGTGCGGTTGCGCTTGCTGCGACGCTCTGCCCGAAGCCGCGCGCGTCGCTTCGTCTCGCTGGGCTTTTCGTAATACTCTCTGCGTCGCATTTCCTTCTTCAATCCGCTCCGCTCGACCAACTTACGGAAGCGACGCACCGCCTCCTGAATAGACTCCTTATCACGCAACGTCAGTTTAACCACTCAGCACTCCTTTCGTTCGGACCTTGTTTCGTCGAACCCTGGAACCGATCTTGGCCTCGATTTTCCCCGCAACGGGGGGCAGCCCTATAATCTATCCATCCGCCGCCCGTCTGTCCAGCCACGTCGGCGGCAAATCGCCCCTTTTTTCTCTCCCGTCGGCATCCCCCACGCCAACATCATATCACCTCTTCTTTCGACCGCAAGAGCCGCACACTTTGACATATCTTCCGCGTTTTACCAACCGGAACATCCTACCCAGAATGCACTTGCGGCGAGAAACCGGCCCGGCCGATTCAACCCCGACGGGCCGTTTAGCCGATTTGGGCAGAACCCGCTCGCCTTGCCCATCCCGCACCCCGACAACCACCGTGGAAGGAGTCTGCCGTGGAACCCCAAACCGGCCGACTGGCAGCCATCCGGCAACTCGACGCCCTGCAAAACGACCTCCTGCGACGGATCGACGATCTCGACAAACGTGTTGCCAGCACTTTAGAGGAGTTAGTCTCCCACCGAAAGATGGATAGTCCCGCCGTCGCCGACCCGGCGCCAAACGGGTAAGTGGCGATCCTGCGGCCATTGGGCAACGGGCACGGGCACGAAGATAGGCAGCATTGAGCCACGTTCGACAAACGATTTACGTCGATCGCATCTTACCCAACTTCACACCCTGCGCAGTAGAACCAAGACCCGGGGGTCGGGGTATTTGAAGACCAGGCAGCGACGCAGTGTCCGCGGTCACCGCGGCCTCGCGAAAACGCCAGTCCTTGCCGCTCGGGGAAAGGTGCGTGCTCTGCGTTTCTTCCGTCGGCAGCGGCTGGATGCTGAGTTCGCGGATGCGGACTTGTTTCAGATCCACGGTAGCTCCGGCGGGGAACTGGAGGCGCAGCGCGCTGATGGGTTGGCCGCCGGTGGCAATCGTGACGCGATGGGTCGGGGATTCCACCCCGGGGTAGCCGGCGATGAACTCCATTTCCTGCCCCGCCTTGAACCCATCGCCCGTCGCCCACGCTACCCGCGCGACGTCGAAGCGGTCGCACTTCGCCTCGATCTCGATCATGAGGGGATGATCTCCGGCCGCGACGTTCAAGCCTGTCAGTTCGATCCGCGGCGGGTTGTTCCCCATGCGCTGGGCCGGAAGAGTCCAGAGCACTTTCTCGGTCACGGGACATCCGGCTTCCAACTGGTCGACGACCTTCTTCAGTGGAGCAAAGGCGTCTGCGTAGTAGCGTTCGAGGGCCTTGGTGAACTTGGCGCGGGTGGCCGCGATCTCGGCCAGCGCCGAACGCTCGCCGTCCGCGCTACCCGACTGCTTCGCCTGCACTGCCGCCAGCACGCGGCCCTGCAAATCGTCCCACATGGACTGGGGCAGGGGGGCATCGAGCGTGGCTTCGATCTCTTGGCGACTTGCGCACCGCAGCAGCCCCTTCGCCTTCGCATCGGCGACGATTTTCCGCAGTGCATCCACCTTAACCGTGGCGAAGGCGGTGCCGACGGGCCCCTCGGGAGGTCGCCCAACATCCAGCCGCTCCTCATACATCGAGTAATAGACTCGCACTTCATCGCCAAGGAGGATGGCCGTGGCGGCGCCCACGCCAGTGAATCCTTTCTGCCCATATTCCGTCCAACTCACCACCGGATCGCTGTCTTGAAACGGCTCGGCGGTGTTGGGATCGTTCCATTTGACCCAATGGACGCCGTCGAGCGAGAACGCATAGCCGATACGTTTGACGCCGCAGATCAACTCGTTGTTGGTGGGTTGGCCGGTGTAAAAGAGATGATAACTGGCGCCCGGCTTGCCCGCATAGACGTGCGTGTCGGACGGCTCATCGTCGACTTTCACGATTCCCGCCGCATAGATCCAGCCGCCGTCCCAAGTTCCCGGCTCGCCCTGGGTCAGAATCGGGTTCAAACGGCACTTGCGCCAGTGGATGCCGTCTTGGCTCTCGGCGTAGCCAAATTCATTGCGGTAGCCCCGCTGCGGGCGCGTGATGCCGACATGCCATAGCTTGAAGCGATCCCCGTCGCGGATCATCGCGTGATCGCCCACCACCATCTCGTCCCAATCCCCAAGGGGCCCCATATAGAAGACAGGGTTTGCCGGCTCGGGCGTCCAGTGGATGCCGTCCGTCGAGCGCTTGATGCCCATGCCGTCGAAGGCCCCGTTGCGCCGGTTGCAGGTGGACCAGAAGGTAATCCAGTATTGGCCGTCGAATTTCAGAACATCGGGATCGCCACACTGATTACCGGTGGGCCAATCACCCGTGTTGCCCTGGTTGACGACGGACTCCTTGCCCGCCGGCCAGGTCCACAATATCCCGTTTACCGACTCGATGTATCGGCCCAGCAGCGAATCCCACATCCGGAACTTGTCATCCTTGATCACCGCGGGGGAATAGATCGTCAGGTTCACTGGATTCCCCGCATACGGCGTGACGGGGGATGAAGTGACGTTCTTGAGTCCCTTGACAGAGACGTCACTGAACGCGGCCGTCGCGGCATTCGTGAAGAAGCCCACGCGCCCGGCCGGCATGGTCGTGACATCTTGCTCCTGCGCCAGCACCACAAACTTGCCGTCAATGTAGCAGTAGATCGTCGCGTGGTCGGCCACCACGGTCATTTCGTAGGTCTTGCCGAGTTCCACCGGAAAGGGCGCGGCCGCCAACGTTCCAAAGTGGTCGCTCTTCATGGGCTCGAAGGCCAGGCCGCGCGACTTTTCGATGCGGACCTCGCGGCTGCCCGCCCAGAGGCCGACGGTGTAGAACGTATCCGTTTTCTCATCGCCGCGGACGATCAGCCGGGCGCCAGGCGAAGCCGCCGGTCCGCCGACGGCATCCACCCGCGCCTTCGCTTTGATGACGCAGTCCACCCAGCGCGGTCCCTTGATGAAGGTTCGCGCGTAAGGTGCGGATGGGTCGGCCTGCACGAGCGCGCTGTTCTCCACCCGCCAATCGCCGGCCTTGGCTTCGAGGTTCTCCAGCGCCTGCGCCGGCGACAGGGTTTCGTTGGCCCGCTCCACGGCAGCCACCTCGGCCGGATCCGGACGCACAACTTGCGCCGCGGCAAACAGGGGACACAAGGCAGCGGTCCCAATCAGAGCGAGCAGACGGCTCAACACATACTGGGGGAGACATCGGTGAGTTTTCATGATTTGGAATCCATATTCCATTTTGCCTGGGGCGCCTCGGCTTTCTTGATCGCGGCAACAATCGCATCAGCGATCGGCGGAATAGAAGATGAGTCGGGAATCGCGGCGGTTCGGGATCACGACCTCAAATCCCTTCTCACGAATCTGCTGGCCGGAAACGACCCTGGTTTCACCGGAATCATAATCCTCGAACTTCCACCGTTTCGCCGGGTCGATCGTCAGAAGGTCAAACGTCATCGCACGAACGTCGCTCTTGGCGCGGCGCAAAGCAAGGATCATCCCCTCTTGTTCTGCGGGAAGATACAGGTGATAAGCGGTCCAAGCGGCCGGACTGCGTTGTTGATTGGTTAAGGGATAATAATCGCCAAAGAAGTACTTCTTGCAACGTTGTGCCTGAACGACGTTCGCCTTAATCTGGAGCCATTCCGGCTCTGTCTTCGCGACGAGTGCGTTCTCCATGCCCGGACTCAGGGCGCAGCGCGATTCATACTTATCAAAGATCGACCAGCCTCGAATCATACTCCCCTGAATCGGGAGCCAATGGAGAATGCCGTAACTGTGATCCTGCGTCGACTCGGCAGTGGCTTCGGGAAAGCAGTTGTAATCGCTTCGCCAGAGAGGTTGCCCTCGCGCAATCGTTTCCAGGTCGATTCGCCGTCCGCCACTGGCGCAATTGAGAATTGCCAGGGTCGGGTATTCTTTGCGAAGTGCGTCCCAAAAGGCAAAATGCCCCTCGATAAACCGCATCTCGTTCATTCCCCAACGGTCCGGCTCAGCCGCCGTTTCCAGATACGGATTCGGCTCGATATTGAAATCCTCCTCGTACCAGTCGACACCGTAATCCCGCACCAGACCGCCTACGACGTCGATCGCCCATTTCAATGCTTCGGGCTTGCCGAGATCCAGAAGAAGCGTCTGCCCGTCGCGGATTTTGCCATCGGCATTTCCGGTCAGAAAGTACTCGGGATGTTCGAGCGTGACCGGCCGGCCGTGAATGGCGCGGGCCGGCTCGACCCAGACGAGGAACTTCATCCCCGCGGCGTGCGCGGCGTCGCTGACCGGTTTGAGCGTTCCGTTGTGCCAGTTCGGGTTCGGTCGCCAGTCGCCGGCCATGGGGCCCCAGTCGCCTTCGAACACCGTATATGACGGGACGGTCCCGGTGCCGTACCAGCCGGCGTCAAACCAATAAACGTCCAGCGGAATCTTATACTCTTTGATCTTGTCGATGATCTGGAGATGCTCCTTCGACGGAATGCCTCCCCAGACGACTCCGGAAATCGGCGGCTCGACCACTTTTCCGTTGATATGCGGCGAATAATGCTCCAGGACCAGTCTGCGGAACATGTTTTGACCGTGCAGCAGCTCCCCTTGCCAATAGAGGGCGAGATTCAACGTCGAGCGCACCGTCTCGCCGGGATGCAGGATCGAATCGAAGTTCTCGACTCCGGCCAGAATCGTCGATTTCCCTCCCCCCTGATGATCGAAGTATGCTCGCCATGCGCCGCTCCAGCCGAGTCCGGTGATCAGCCCGTCGCCGCCGGTCTGATAATTGAACAGCGGCAGCCAAATGCCACTTGAACGTTTATCCTTGGGAATAAGGTAAGCGTTTGCCTGCGCCCAAGCGGCGTTTGTGGGAGTGTCCATCGCAATGCGACGGCGCTTATCCCACATCGAATTGTGCATGATCTCGCCCCGGAATTGAAAGTCGTCTTCGTGGCCGGGCGAACCGACGCTGCGATGCAAAACCGGCATCGCACCGTCCGCCGCATTCCAATAGGTATCGATTCCCCAAAAATCATGCACCTTCGCCGAATCGCTCTGCCCGTCGTTTCGGATGCAGACAACCCACTGGAAGGCGGGAAAACCTTGGAATTCGGTCAGTTTCATTTCGCAGGCAAGCGAGGTCTTGTCGTCTTTCCAAGTCAACGTATGCGTGCGGGTCTGGTCATCCTGCCAATCACCCGATTTGATGTTCGCCGTTTCGATCTTGACCCATTCTCGACTGCTTCGCTGGCCGCATCGAAACGAGAAGGGCAGGTCGGCAACGTAACGCCCCGAGTCAGCACTGCCCTGCTTCAGAAGAAATTGCTTCCATTGCGTAACGAACGCCATCTCAGCGGCTGTCGGTTTTGACGAGTAAGGCTCGACAGGGATCTCCGCTTCACAGGTAGCCGCGAAGTACAGAGACGGCGCGAGAAAGAACCAAAGAAGAGTGACTGGGCGTTTCATGAGAGGAAGCCTCGGAAGAACGCGAGGGAAGGAAATGGTGGGTGGGCGGCATATCCGTCCAACACGATAGGGGGGACACGCAAACACGTGTATACAGAACTTCGCAGGCTCCGTCAATTGTTTTGTTAGCATGGTAGAGCAGGATGCGTTCGCAACGCACCAGCCCTATCTCATCGGTAAAGGGTTTGCCTCGCTTCGACCGGCCCGCCATGTCGCGACGGATTTCCAGCAGCACGCCGCGGGCGCTGCACATCACCGGGAGGCTACCCTTGCACGGGGCGGGCATGGCCAACGCGCCTTGGCAGAGCAACAATTGCGTGGCGATCATCGACGCCTCTGCTTCGCGATGCACCAGACGCAGCGTTCGGCTCGACAGCACGACCTTCTTGAGCGTCCGCTTGTAACCTTCCTGGCCCTGCCATGTTACGTCGGAACCGACCCGAGGCGGGTACCACTCTACCCACCGGAGGTACGAACACTGCCGAGCCCGAATCGTATGAAAAAATGCGTGTGTGACAATTTTCACTGGCGCGATCTGCGGGGTTTAGGTAAACTGCTGGAACCGCTTATTCTTATGTGGTTTCCGGGAATGACGAGGGTGGCTACCCGAACAAGGTTGGAATTTACAACATGTACTACGAGCCAGGTGATCTGCCTGACCACGCTATCGGAAACCTCGAACCCATAACTCTGCCTCCTTGGGATGACACCGACCTGATCGACCGGGACATCTACATGAAGTTCTCGGCCCGCACCACGCCCGAGGGCAACGTCCAACTCGACGGTATGCTGTCCATGTCCGCTGACTTCTCCAATCCCTTTGGCGTCGTCTCGCGTTTGGACGACTCGGCCCACAAGCTGGTCGGTGAGGGGCGAGTCGCCGTCGCCGGCGGGAACTTCATTGAGGGGGGCGGCTTTCCGACCCGCTCGTTATGGGATGACGTGGCCGTCTACGAACACTCGGGTCCCGGCGACGCCAACGGCGACGGCTTTGTCGACGACACCGATGCCTCGATTCTGGGCGCGAATTGGCTGAAGCAGTCGGGCGCGACTTGGGCCATGGGCGATTTCAACAAAGACGGGAAGGTGAACGACCAGGACGCGGCGATCATGGCCGCGAACTGGGCGCCGGCCGGGGGCGGCTCGGCCGTTCCCGAGCCCGGCACGCTCGTGCTGTTGGCCAGCGCCGCGGCGGCGCTGTGCTTCCGTCGGCGGCGCTGAATGTGGCACCGCCGCCCTCGGCGGTGATTCCCGGCCGGGGATTCCCAGCCGGGGGCGTCTGGGCTACAGTTCGACGTGGCACTGTGCGCGGCAAGAACTGCGTCTGATCGGCGGCCGAGGCCCACCATTCGATGGATGGTGGGCCTCGCTGCGTTCGACCTTCCCTTTGGTGTAGCTTCTTGCCAACGCGGCCGCCGGGGGCGATACTACAGTATCGGTCCCCCCTACGTCTCGCGCCACCCGCAAAGGAGCGAACCATGAAGATGCAGCGTCGAGAATTCCTGGGCACGGCGGTCGCCGGAGCGGCCGGGGCCATGGTGGCGGGCCGGATCGCGCGGGCCGAGCCCGTCGACGTCAACCCGACGGCCCTCGTGCCGCTCGGCAAGGAACTGACGGTCTCGCGAATCGGCTTCGGCACGGGCATGAAGGCGTGGCTGCGGACGAGCCAGCAGATCAAGCTCGGCAAGGAGCATTTCGACAAGCTGTTCCAATACGCCTACGACCACGGCATCCGGCTGTTCGACATGGCCGACCTCTACGGCAGCCACGACTACGCCGCGCGGAATCTCAAGGGCAAGCCTCGCGACAGCTACGCGATGGCCACGAAGATCTGGTGGCGCGAGGGGGGCGTGCCCGACGAGGACAAGGGCGACGCCGACGTGGTGGTCAAGCGGTTCCTCAAGGAACTGGGCACCGACTACCTGGACCTCGTCCAACTACACTGCATGACGAGCCCCACCTGGCCCAAGGAAATGCGCAAGCAGATGGACCTGATGGAAGACCTCAAGCGCAAGGGCCTGATCCGCGCCCACGGCTGCTCGTGCCATTCGATCGGCGCCCTCGAG
This sequence comes from Planctomycetia bacterium, assembly GCA_026401055.1. Taxonomy (GTDB): domain Bacteria; phylum Planctomycetota; class Planctomycetia; order Pirellulales; family Thermoguttaceae; genus JAPLNP01. The sequence continues at coordinate 63,997 of JAPLNP010000236.1, read as the reverse complement.
GCCGCCGCGGCCGAGCCCTGGGTCGACGTCGTCCACGCCCGGATCAATCCCTTCGGGCTCAAAATGGACGGCAAGCCGGAGGATGTCGTGGCGGCGCTCCGGAAGGTCCACGCCGCGGGCAAGGGGATCATCGGCATGAAGATCATCGGCGAGGGCGACCTGCGCGACGATGACGAGAAGCGGGAGCAATCGGTCCGGTTCGCCATGGGACTCGGCGCGATCAGCGCCATCATCGTCGGCTTCGAGCAAACCGCTGAAATGGACGACATTCGAGCCCGCGTCGGCCGGGCCCTGGCGGCGCGAGCCGGCGCGTGAACCCGGCCAACCGGACTGGGAACCGCCACGTCAACTTCTTCGGCCATGCCGACCGGCAGACGCGATCCGGCGCAACTCCAAAAGAATCGCGAAAACACGAAAGGGCGAAAACGCGAAACGCAAGAGCGGAAGCCGTGTTGTTGTCATTGACGCGGTACTCGTTCACAACGGAGTGTCCAAGTCTTCGCGGATCCCAAATCTCCTTTTCGCGATTTCGCCCCTTCGCGCTTTCGCGGTTGAAAAGGTCGAAGGCATCCACCCCCAACTTGTCTCCGCGTCTCGATAGTCCATTCCCCATTCCCACTCCATGCTCAGCCCTTCCGAGTTCCGAGACGTGGTGAGCGGCCGGCGACGGGGGCTCGCGGCCGGTCTTGCGCGGCTCGGGCTGCGGCTGGCCGAGACGCCCTACGCCGCGGCGGTCCGGTGGCGAAACTGGCGGTATGACACCGGCAGGGCCGAAATCCACCGCGCCGGCGTGCCCGTGATTAGCGTGGGCAATCTCTCCTTGGGCGGCACCGGCAAGTCGCCCATGGTCCGCTGGATCGCCCGGTGGTTCCGCGGCCAAGGCGTTCGCGTCGCGGTGGTGAGCCGCGGCTATGGGGCGGAAAAGGGCGCGGCGAACGACGAGGCTCTGGAACTCCAGCAGAGCTTGCCAGACGTGCCGCACTTGCAGAACCCGGACCGCGTCGAAGCCGCCCGGGCGGCCGTCGAGCAGTTCGGCGCGCAGATCGTCGTGCTCGACGACGCCTTCCAGCATCGGCGGATTGCCCGGGACCTGGACGTCGTGTTGCTGGACGCCCTGGAGCCGTTCGGCTTCGGACACGTCTTTCCCCGGGGCACGCTCCGGGAGCCGCCGGCCGGATTGGTCCGGGCCGACGTGATCGTGCTGGCGCGTGCCGACATGCTCGCGCCGCCGGTGCGGGAAGCTATTTGCCGCCGGGCGCGGCGTTTCGCGCCGGATGCCCTTTGGCTCGAAGTGACCCACTCGCCGCAATGCCTGCTGGGCCACGACGGGCGACAGCGGCCGCTCGATGCGCTGCGCGACCGGGCAGTGGCGGCTTTCTGTGGGCTGGGCAACCCGGCCGGTTTCCGCCATACGCTCGACGAGTGCGGCTTCCGCGTGGCCGCGTTCCGCGAGTTTCCCGACCATCACCGCTACAGTCGCTCGGACATCGAATCGCTCGCCGCCTGGGCCGACGCATTGGACGTCGACGCCGTGCTGTGTACCCACAAGGACCTCGTCAAGCTCGACGTCGGCCAACTCAGCCACCACGATCTCTGGGCGGTGTCGATCGACATCGCCATGCTCGCCGGACAGGACGAGTTTGAATCGCGACTGCGCGACGTGCTGGGGAAGTGAGTGGTTGTCCGTGACCTCAACAGATTCTGGGCATCTGCTCGCCGGAGAGGAGATCGACCACCCGGCTGCCGCCCAACGAATTGCGAAGCTCGACCGTGCCGGGATGATCGGCCGTCACGGTGCCGATCACCGCCGGCTCGGGCGCGGCCTTGTGCGCCCGCATGATTTCGAGCGTCCGCTCGGCGGCTTGGGCGGGCACGAAGGCCACCAGCCGGCCCTCGTTGGCGACATAGAGCGGGTCCAGTCCGAGCAGCTCGCACGCGCCGTCCACCGGCGCGGAGACGGGGATCGACGCCTCGCGAAGTTGGATTCCCACGCGGGCGCCGTCGGCGATTTCACACAGCGCCGCGGCCAAGCCCCCGCGGGTCAGATCGCGGAGGCAATGGACATCGGGATCGGCCTGGACCAGCGCCGCGACCAGCCCGGCCAAGGACGCGCAATCGCTGGCGATCGCCCCTTCGAAACCGAGCCCCTCGCGGACCGACATGATGGCGATGCCGTGGCGGCCCAGGTCGCCGCTTAGGAGGATCGCGTCGCCGGGCGCGACGCGACGGGGCGAGATATTCACTCCGGGCGGAACCAGGCCGACGCCGGCCGTGTTGATGAAAATGCCGTCGCCCGGGCCGCGATCGACGACCTTGGTATCACCCGTGACGATCCGCTCGCCCACCTCGTCGGCCGCATGGCCCAGCGAGTCGACCACGCGGCGGAGCATCTCGATCGGCAGCCCCTCTTCGAGAATGAAGCCCGCGCTCAGCGCCAGCGGCTGCGCCCCGGCCATCGCCAGATCGTTGACGGTCCCGTAGACGGCCAGGTGCCCGATGTCGCCGCCGGGAAAGACCAACGGGCTGACGACGAACGTGTCGGTCGTGAAGGCCAGCCGTCCGGCGGGCACGTCCAGCACGGCGCTGTCATGCGGCGGGTTTCCCGCGGGGTCGGTGCCGAAGCCGGGCAGGAAGAGGTCCTCGATCAGTCGCCGCATCAGCCGCCCCCCGCCCCCATGCGCCATCTGCACCGTCGCGTGCGTCTCCAGCGGCGTCGGGCAACTGAGCGTGAATTCGGGAGAGTGCTCGGTCATGGTTGCACCCGGTGAAGTCAGCGAGGAAGAAGACGGCTCGAGTCGCCGTCAGGTGGCGCATGGCACACCCGCCGTTCGTGGCATTATGTGCCGTGTCTGCCGTTGACGGACCTCCCGCAATGATACGTAGACGCACGCCTTTTGGGTAGGCTGCCAGACGGGCTGCGGGAACGGTGGCCGATGACCGTACCCAGATCAGGTACAAGTGTTCGCGATTTGGGTACACCGCGACTGGCTGTCCGACTTTGCGGAAACCTATGGGGGTCTCAAGCCGAGGAGTAGAAGCGATGGCAGCCGGGTGCAGAAGCCACCGTGGAGCAGGAAGCGAAGTAGGCCACAAGCCTGGGCGGCTCATGGCCTGATTGGTGTTGAGCGACCGTGCATCCTGGCCGCGACCGCTACGCTTTCCGCCGCCGCAAGCAGATGATCCCCATCACGGCGATCCCGGCCAACAGGACTAGGCTACTCGGCTCGGGGACGATCTGGACGTGGTGCCCCGGCTCGGCGTCCCAGATGGCTAGTTTCCCGCCACCGGCCGTGTTGAAAGCGTCGTAGTCGGCCTGCGTCAGGTAGAGAGTGCCTTCGATACCCGGGTCTTGCATCGTGGCAAGGTTGTCGAGCAGGACGTCCAGCGCGTTGGCGTCCATGTTCTCGACGTCGACGAGCCAGAAGTCGGTCAGGTCGTCCATCACATACAGCGGCGACAGGTCCGTGATTGCTGCAAAGTCGACACCACTGAGATCGAGTTCGGTGACGCCGGGCAGCTCGCCGATGCCGATGTCCCACTCACGATAGCTGCCGTTGATGAGTGCGGCCAAGGAGGTCTGGTTCAATCGGGTGTTTCTGAGCGACACACGGGAGACAAGAGTATCGGATGTCACAAGGAACCTGTTCAAGCTAGTGAAATCGGCTCCTTCGAGATTCAGATTCGTCAAGGTACGGTTGTGGTGCAAAGACAGGGTCGTCAAATTGCCCAGCCCGCTGAAGACGCCTGATTCGAGGCTCGTAATATGGTTGTAGCACAAATTCAGGAGCGTCAAATGGTCCAGCCCGGTGAAGATGCCCGATTCGAGGCTGGTGACTTGATTGCCGTCCAACTCGAGGGTCGTCAAATCGCCCAACCCGTTAAAGGCACCCGATTTGATGCTCGTGATTTGGTTGTGGTACATACGTAGGGTCGTCAAGCTGCCCAAGCCACTGAAGGCACCCGATTCGAGGCTCGTGATGCGGTTGTAAAGCAAATTCAGGGTCGTCAAGTTACTTAACCCGGCAAAGTCGCCCGAGTCGATGCTCGTGATTTGGTTCTCGCGCAATTCCAGGGCAGTCAGACTACCCAACCCAGTAAAGGCAGCCGATCCGATGCTCGTGATTTGGTTGTGCCCCAAATCCAGGCCAGTCAGATTACCCAACCCGGCAAAGGCACCCGATTCGAGGCTGGTGATTTGGTTGTTCCACAAACTCAGAGAAATCAAATGCCCCAACCCGGTAAAGGTACCCGATCCGAGGCTCCTGATTTCGTTGTGCCCCAAATCCAGGTTGGTCAGATTACTCAACTCGGCAAAGGCACCCGGTTCGAGGTTCGTGATTTGGTTGTAGTCCAAATCCAGGATCGTCAAATTGTCCAGCCCGGTGAAGTCGCGGGATTCGATGCTGCTGATTTGGTTGTTCTTCAAATACAGTCTTCTCAAGTTGCCGAGGCCGGTGAAGGCGCCCGATTCGAGGCTCGTGATTTGGTTGCCGTTCAAATACAGGGCCGTGGTCGGTGTTGCCATCCAGTCGAAGTTGCCGATACCAGCGAGGCTGTCGATGGAAGCGGAATCGGCCTCAACCTTGGCTGGCATCTCATAATCAGCGGGCCAGCCCTGGTTGGTGGCCCACTCGCCAAACGTGATTGCCCTGGCGTCGGTGACGGGAATAGCCAGAAGTGCCCAGGAGAAAACAACGATGGTGCGGACCTCAGAATGAGTCCGGCGCAGAATCCACGCGCCCATGATATGCCCCCTTCTTCAAGAGTGGCTTTGAGCCGTCCCTTGCCCTGTGCTGATTCTCCACGAAACCGCCGACCGTGTCAACCATTTTCAGCCAAAGTCGGGCCCTCTATCGAGGGATTGAAGGAGGCAGAAAGTACGAGGCGAACCAGCGCCTACCGGCCCTACCCCATCGCCACCCAGCCGCCGACCCAGCCCATCTTCCGCATCAGCCCCGTCTGCTCCGCCCGACGCACGTGGTGAGCGGCACGCGACGGGTCCTTCGTGCCGATGCGCTGCGCGAAGTCCTTCAGGTGCAACGGCTGGTCGGCCTGCCGGACCAACTCGGCGATCTCCCACGCTCGTACTCTCGCGCATAGGCGTCGGTCGGCCCGGCGGCAATGCCCGAGATGACGTCCGTCGCCAGCGCCACGCCGATCGAGACGCCACGGGAAAGCCGGCACCGGGCGTCGGCCGACATCGGCGCACGCCACGAGGGCGGCTCCCCGCTGGACCAGCGATTCCCGCAGATCCGCCGGCAACCCCGTATCACTCATGCGTTTCCCTTGTGCCGGCGCGGCGCCGGTAGCGATGGTACGCCGCGCAGGCGCCTTCGGCCGAGACCATCGGGGCGCCGAGCGGGTGCTCGGGCGTGCAGCGGCCGGCGAACATCGGGCAGTCGCGCGGCTTGCGATGCCCCTGCAACACCTCGCCGGCGATGCACTCGGCCGGCTCGTCCGCCGCGATGCCTTCAACCCCGAAACGCCGCGCGGCGTCGAACCGGCGGTACGCCTCGCCGAGCGCCCAGCCGCTTCTGGGAATCAGACCGATGCCTCGCCACTTCCGGTCCACCGTCTCGAACACGGCGTCGATCTGAGCCATCGCCGCGGGGTTTCCTTCGGGCCGAACGCATCGGCCGTAGGCGTTCTCGACCTCCGCGCGGCCCTGCTCCAATTGCTCGACGCACATCGAGACGCCCCGCAAGATGTCCAGCGGCTCGAAGCCGGTGACGACGATGGGGACGTGATACTGCCGGGCGATCGGCAAATAGTCGCCGGTGCCCATGACCGTGCAGACGTGGCCCGCGGCAAGAAAACCCTGCACGACGCAGTGGGGCGAGTCGAGCACGGCGCGGATCGCCGGCGGCACGAGCACGTGGCTCACCAGGACCGAGAAGTTCTCCAGGCCGAGCCTCGCCGCCTGAGCGACCGCCATCGCGTTGGCCGGCGCGGTCGTCTCGAAACCGATCGCGAAGAAGACGACCTGTCTGTCGGGGTTCGCCCGGGCGAGCCCCACCGCGTCCATCGGTGAGTAGACGATCCGCACGTCGCCGCCTTCGGACTTCACGCGGAGCAGATCCTTTTCGGAGCCGGGCACGCGGAGCATGTCGCCGAACGAGCAGAAGATCGCGTCCGGCCGCGACGCGATGGCCACCGCCCGGTCGATCATCTCGATCGGCGTGACGCACACCGGACAGCCGGGCCCGTGGATCAACGTGAGCTCGCGCGGCAAGAGCTCGTCCAGCCCGAACCGGAGAATCGCGTTGGTTTGACCGCCGCAGATCTCCATGATGTTCCACGGCCGGGTCGTTTTCCGCCGGATCTCGTCGGCCAATTGCCGGACCTGCCGGGCGCCGCGATATTCGTCGATGAATTTCAAAGTCATTCCTCCTCCAGCCGTCCCTGGTCCAACTGCAAGCGGCGGGTCATCATTCCGGCCAGCCGGGCGCTGTGGGTGACGACGATGAGCATCATCCGCTGTTGCTGTTGCAGTTCCAGCAGCAGCTCGCCCACCCTTGTGCCCGTCGCGCGGTCCAGGTTGCCGGTGGGCTCATCGGCCAGAAGGAGCATCGGCCGGTTCACCAGCGCCCGGGCCAGCGCCGCGCGTTGGCGCTCGCCGCCGGAGAGTTCGGCGGGGCGGTGATCGAGCCGGTTGCCCAGCCCGACGCGATCCAACAGCGCCCGGCCTCGCCGGACACTCTCGGCCGAGGTACCCCCGGCGGCCATGGTCGGCACCAGGACGTTCTCCAAAACGGAGCACTGGGGCAACAAGCAGTGGTCTTGAAAGACGAATCCGATATTCCGGCTCCGGAACCGGGCTAGGCCCGGCTCGTCCAGGCCGAACGGGTCCTGGCCGTCGAGCGTGACGCGGCCGGCCGTGGGGGGTTCGAGCGTCCCGATCACGCTGAGCAACGTGCTCTTGCCCGACCCGCTGGGGCCGACAATCGCCACGTTCTCGCCGGCGGCCAGCTCCAGCGACACCCGATCGAGCACCACCAGTGGCTCCGCCCGGGTGGGAAACTGCTTGCTGACGTTCTCCACCAGGAGCTTGGGCATCGGCGAGTTCACGAGAGTGGCAAGTCGGTTGGCCGTGGGGGGCGACTCCGTCGGCGACCGAGCCGCCACCTACGCTGGCGGCGGACGCCGCATTCCTATCATCATAATATCCGTCGGGGCCAGAACGTAGCGGTAGCCGGTGAACCATCGGAGCAACTTGGCCGACAGCCCCCGCAGGAACCGGCCCTCCCGCCAGTAGGGCCTGGTCGCCAGCGGGATCTTCCCAAGCTGCTCATCGAGCGGCCGGAAGTGCCCGGACTGGGTGGAGACCCATACCCCGTCTTTATCCCGGAATTCCAGTTCGGGGAAGAGGGCCCGGATTCCCTCGGGCGTAAACCGCCAATAGTCGCTGGGGTAGGCGTGGATCTTGAACGCGAAGGGGGCGGAGACGTAGAGTCTGCCGCCTGGCCGGAGCAGTCGCGTGAGGTTCTCAGCCATCACGGCCGGCCGCCGGCAGTGCTCCAGGACGCTCAGACAGAAGATCGTGCCGAAGCGGACGCCGCCGAGTTCGGTGTCGAGGCGGTCGAAATCGTCGGTCAGGTCCAAGACAACGTCGACGCCAGGGCCGGGGTCCATGTCGACGCCGACGTAGGGGCCACGGCCGGCGAAAAGGGGCCGCAAATCCTGAGTGTTGCCATAGTCTTTCGCTCCCGCCTCCAAGTACGGACCGTCCAACGACGCAGCGTATTGCGTCACAAACCGCAGTTGATGAAAGTGGCCCATGAATAGGGGGCAGAGACTAGGGACCGGGGATCAGGGGCACGAGCCGTGGCCGCTTCCGCGGTGGGAACGCCCGCCGATTGCATCGGCGGGGTCGGTTGCAGTTGTCGGCTATCGTACCACGCGAGACGCCAAAAAAGAACGGGTCTGTCCGGCCAGTTGCCGGACAGACCCGCGGGTCAACTATCTTGGAATCGACAATCTAGTTGCGAACGATGCTTCGGCTAGCCTGATAGACGCTACGGGTGCGGTGCATCGAAGCCGAGGGATCGGCCTTGGGGGCCTTCGGCAACGGAGCGGCTTCCTCGGCCGGAGCGGCTTTCGGGGCGGCAGCCGGAGCGGCGCCCTCGGCGCCACAGCCGTTGCAGCTTCCGCAGCTTGCTTCGCCACAAGTCGACTCGCAGCACGTGGTGCGGCATCTCTCTTTGTAGACGCGAATCCGCAGGCTGCACAAATCATTCAGGAAGTCCAACACCGGGGTGCAGCATCGCTTCGAGCAGCGAGGCTCGCAGGCGGGCTCACAAGCCGGTTCGCAGCAGGCGGGCTCGCAGGCCTTGGCACAGGCGGGCTCGCAGGCCTTGGCACAAGCGGGCTCACAGGCCTTGGCACAGGCGGGCTCGCAGCACTTCGGCTCGGGGGCGCAGCACTTGGGCTCGCAGCACGCATTGCAGGCGGGCTCGCAGCCGCCGCACGACTTGCAGGCGAACAGGCCCTTCAGGCCGGCGAACAGATCACAACGCGGCGCACAGCAGGTGTTACAGGCCGGCTCGCACGCCGGCTCGCAGGCCTTGGCGCAGGGGGCCGGACAAGCCGGCTCGCAAGCATTGGCACAGGCGGGCTCGCCACAAGTCGAGCAGCCGCGGTTCACGCCCATCAGGCCGTGCAGGAGTTCGAATCCGAACCCCTGGCTGACCAGGGCCACGCTCAACATGAGCGTTCCAACAACCATTCTTCCTTTCATCGAGCAACGTCTCCTTTTACAGTTGAACTGGGCAGCTCGCATCCCGGACGCTCGACCAACAACTCGGAGCACTACGTGCAACCGGAGCACATCGTATTGCTCCCTGTTCCGTGAGTGGGTTCTCCCATGGGCAAGAACCGACGCAGGGTGGGGCCACGGTCGTGTCGGGAAAGGTGGGTCAGCTCCCGCAGTTCACACGGGTTGTTGCATCAGGGCCGTCGAGCCACTCCTTGACCCGATAATCGCAAATCCGGTTCGCCTGACGCCCCCTTGGCGCGCGTCGCATCGGCACGCGCGCTCATCAAGGGTCAGAGTCGATATCGGCACCGCGCGGAAGAACGCTTGAGTATGCGGAAGTAATTTTCATTAAAAGGGTTACGGCTCGTGCTGGGCAAGATTTGCAGCCCATGTAAGCCAGTGAAACCTTGATGATTATCGGGCCCCGTCGACGGTGGATCCCCTCCGCAAACCGGCCGTGATCGACAAAGTCTCCCACGCTTATCCAACCGCTATCCGGCGTCAACCTCCGTCGCATCCTGCCTACCCGCCCGCCGACACTGCCTGCGGGAGGCCGCTGCATCGCCCCCGTGGGAGGCGACTCTGTCGCCAACGAAGACTTTGTGGCACCGGTCAAGCCGGTCTGGTATGCTGGCCGCGATGCCCGGCAGACCGGACTGTACCCCTTGCGGCGCGCGACCGCGCCATGCCACGCTCGGAGGGCCGACCATGAACGCCCCGCGGTATCAGATCGTCGATTTCGACCGGATTTCGCCCACGCCGTGCCCCTGCGGCGCGGCACGCCGGGCGTTCGCCGATCGGCCGGACTACCCCGCCACGGTCCATCGAACCGAGATCAGCGTCGACGCCAAGCCGCACTACCACCGGCACCTGACCGAGACGTACTACGTCCTCGATTGCGACGGCGATGCGCGGATGCAGTTGGACGACGAGCTGGTGCCGGTCCGGCCCGGCACGTGCATCCTGATTCCGCCCGGCACCGTCCATCGCGCCGTCGGTCGGATGACGGTGCTGATCTTCGTCCTGCCCAAGTTCGATCCGGAGGACGAGGTCGTGGCAGAGTAGTACTTGCCACTTACCGTCCACCGCTTTCCGTTTTCGGCAACTGCTCGCCCGTTTTCTTGTCCCACCGGACCTTACGCGACGTCAGACGGTGGCGTCCGTGGCAGTCGGTGCAGACGATCTTGGCGGGGTCGGTCTTGGGGCATTGCTCTTGCCATCGGGCGATGAGCTTCACGGCCGCGACGTCGTGGGTCGCATGGCAAGCCTTGCAGCCTTCGGCAATCCGCTCCGGCGGGAACATCACGTCCGGCGGCGTGATGTTGTGTTCGTCGTTGCGATGGGCGTTCGACGCCCCGTGACACTTCACGCAACCGACGTTCGCCTTGGCGTGCGTCTGGACGAACGGTTCTTCCTTGTAGTTGGCGTGGCAGCAATAGCAGGCCAGATTGTCGGCAACCGGCCCGGGCGGCGGCCCTTTCGCCCCGCCGGGCTCGTTCAACAGCAAGGGCGCCGACCGATCGACGCGCAGCGGGGGCGGACCGCCGGCCTTCTTGGCCGGGGCCTCCTCCGCCGCCCGCGTCGCCATCACGGCGAGCACCACCAGCGCCGCGACGCCCAGCAGGGCCGGCAACACTCGATGCATCAATCGGATCACACGACGTTCCAGTCGTTCAGCCATTGATAGTGATAGGGCAAGTTGGCGAACGCTCGTTGGGTCGCGCGATCGAGTTCGGCCTTCTCTTCGGCGTCGAGTTGGCGGCGTTCCATGACGGCCAGCGCCGCGTTGTCGACCTGTTCGGGCGTGATCATGCCGGGAATGGGAGCGGTGATGGCCGGGTTGCAGAGGATGTGGCGGAGCGTGAGCCTCGCGATACGGTTGTCCTCCTCGGCGTGGGGGCTGGCCGGCGTGCCGTCGCCTTTGAACAACGACCCGCTGGCGTAGGGTTTGATTCCGAACCAGCCGACGTCGAGCTTCTTCATGGCGGCCCAGAGTCCGGTCTCGTCTTCGACCACGCGGGTGTTGGTCGTGTAGGGGGTGACGATGACGTCGAAGGTTTCGGGGAAGGTTTCGATCATCCACTTGATGTGGGGGCGGTCGTGGGAGGAGATGCCGGTGAATCGAGCGCGGCCGCTCTTCTTGGCCCAGGCCAGCGCCTGCATCATCTGTTCGACTTCGGCCTTGGAGTGCTGGGCGCTCTGGTCGATCATGGTGATCCGCCACAGGTCGACGTACTCCAGCCCGGCGGTCTTGAGCCCGGTGTCGAAGCTCTCCTTGAGCTTGTCGAACGAGCGCCACTGTTCGAAGCGGATCTCGTTCTGATACCAGGAGTAGCCCAGGTGCATCTTGTCGCGGCGGTCCTTCAGCGCCTTGGCGTACATGATGACCTCCTGCGAGGTGCAGGCGTCGATGTAGTTGATGCCCCGTTCGATGCACCGGGTGACGACGTCGTAGCGGTTCTTTTCGAACGCGCGGTTGTTCACGTCGACGCCGAGCCAATTGCCGCCCTCGAACAGACCGGGGACCACGGCGTTGAGCTGTTTCCAGTGCCCGCCGAGACACACCACCGAGGTCATCCACTCGGTCTTGCCGCAGCGGCGGTACTCCATGTCGGGGTTGTAGTTGAGGATTTTGGCGGTGTCGGCCTTCTCCGGGTTGCCGGCGCGGACGGTGTACGTGGCGGTCAGCCCGGTGGCTACCGCGGCGGCGGCAACGGCCGTGTCGCGCACGAACTCTCGACGATTGAGCCTGTCGGCCATCGGAAACTCCTCCATTGTGGCGTTCGGTGGGAAGCGGGGAACGAACGTTGGTGGTGAAAGTGGGCATCACGGGGAGCCCAACTTACATCGCCATGATAACGACCGGGCGGGGGGCGTGTCAATTCCGTCGCCCCTATGGCGTCGGTCCTCTGCGTCCGCGCGTCTCCGTGCCCTGTTTCTTCCGTATTCTCTTGCAGCGATGCGCGGATGCGGAGGCGGGAAGGAGAGTGCATCTTGACACCGCTGCTGGCGGCGGCGACAATGAAAATGACGTAAAGCGTGTGACGGCAACCTTTTGGGATAAAACCGCGAGAATCGCCAATGACTGGGGACCGAGCGCCGATGAGCAACGACAGAAAGCGGAGAGCGGACAGCGGAAAGTGGGGAGTGGGGGAGAACTGGATCACGGTGTCGACCCTGGGGGTCCTGTTGGTGGCTTGGGTCGCTCCGCTCGCATTGCCTGCCGACGACGCGACAACCGCAACCGCCGATTGTCCGCAATGGGGCGGCTCGCCCGGTCGCAACAACGCGCCGCGGGGCACGAACATCCCGGCCGAGTGGAACGTCGGTTCCTTCGATCGCAAGACCGGGGCGTGGGACAAGACCTCCGCCGAGAACGTCCGCTGGGTCGCCCAACTCGGCTCGCAGACCTACGGCACGCCGATCGTCGCCGGGGACAAGGTCTTCTGCGCCACCAACAACGGGGCCGGCCGGCTCCAGCGCTACCCGGCCAACGTCGACCTGGGCTGCCTGATGGCCTTTCGCCGCGCCGACGGCAAGTTCCTCTGGCAGTACTCGGCCGAGAAGCTCGCCGCCGGCAGGGCCGTCGACTGGCCGCAACAGGGAATCTGCGATAGCCCCTTGGTCGAGGGCGACCGGCTCTGGATCGTCACTAATCGCGGCGAAGTCGTCTGCCTCGACACCGAGGGCTTCCTGGACAACGAGAACGACGGGCCGTTCACCTCCGAGGCGGCCACCGCGCCCGACGAAGCGGACGTCGTCTGGTCGTTTGACATGATGGGCAAGCTCGGCACGATGCAGCACAACATGGCCTGCTGCTCGGTCACCACCGTGGGGGACCTGCTACTGGTGAGCACGTCCAACGGCGTCGACGAGTCGCACGACAACATCCCCGCCCCCGATGCCCCCAGCTTCATCGCCCTGGACAAGCGGACCGGCAAGCTCGTCTGGGCCGACAACTCACCGGGCAAGAACATCCTGCACGGCCAGTGGTCGTCGCCGGCGGTGGCAGTCGTGGGCGGAGTGCCCCAGGCGATCTTCGCGGGCGGCGACGGCTGGGTCTACAGTTTTCTGGCCCAGCCGAGTCCGTCGGGCAAGCCGGAGCTACTCTGGAAATTCGACGCCAACCCCAAGGAGTCGGTCTGGGAGGGCAACGGCCAAGGCGATCGGACGGACATCATCTCGACGCCGGTGGTTTGCGACGGTCGCGTGTACGTCGTCATGGGTCACGACCCGGAGTTCGGCGAGGCGAACGGCCGGCTCTGGTGCATCGACCCGAGCCGGCGCGGCGACGTCAGCCCGACCTTGGTCTTCGACAAACAAGGCAAGCCCGTGGCGCCGCGACGTATTCAGGCCGCCGACGCCGCCGCGGGCGACGTCGTGCGTCCGAACCCGAACATCGCGGCGGTGTGGGAGTACACCGGAAATGACGCCAACGGCGACGGCCAGTTGGCGTTCGAGGAGCGGATGCACCGGGCTCTGGGCATGGTCGCCGTCAAGGACAACATCCTCGTGGTCGCCGACCTCGCCGGCCTGGTTCACTGTCTCGACGCGAAGACCGGACGGCTCCACTGGACGCACGACATGATGGCCACCGTCTGGGGCTCGCCGCTGGTGGTCGACGGCAAAATCTACCTCGGCGACGAGGACGGCGACGTGGCGGTCTTTGAACTCTCGGCCAAGAAGAAGCTCCTGGCCGAGAACAGCATGGCCGACTCGGTCTACAGCGCGCCGGTCGTCGCCGGCAACACCCTGTTCATCTCGACCCGAACCCGGCTGTTCGCCATTGCCGCCGAAGGAAAGTAGTCCGCAGGGAATCGCCGTGCTATTGCGTCTGCTATTGCTGTTTACGCTCGTTCCGCTGATCGAACTGGGGCTGTTGATCTGGATCGGTGGGCACATCGGCTTGCTGCCGACGCTGGGGATCGTGCTTGGGACCGGCTTCCTCGGCGCGGCGCTGGCGCGGCACGAGGGGCTGCGGTGTTGGCTTGCGGCCCAGGAGAGGATCCGCCGGGGGGAATTGCCGACCGATTCGCTTCTCGATGGGCTGCTGATCCTCGTGGCCGGGGCGCTGTTGATCGCGCCCGGCGTGTTGACCGATCTGGCCGGGTGTAGCCTCCTGGTGCCCCCCGTTCGCCGAGCCTTTCGACGCTATCTTGGCCGGCGGATTCGTGCGAGGATGGTCGTGATGCGCCGTCAGAACCATGACGATGGCCCCAGGCATGACCGCGTGATCGACGCCCGGGTGATCGACGTCGAGGCGCGCGAGAGCGACGATGGCGGATAGGCCGCTGGGTTCCGCCGCGACGCGGGCATAGCATTGAACGAGACGAGAGCGCCGCTGAGCGGGGCAAATCGTCCTGAACCGTTTTGCTATCCGCGTGGATGCCGCTGATCCTGTGCAAACGCCAGGCTCCAGTCCTGGCTGCTGTCGGCATAGAGGTCGTTGACCGCGTTGTCGTTGTAGACGGTTTTGGACGGCGCGTTCATGCGAAGGAAGGTCTGCCCGTTGCGTCCCTTGGCCAGGGTTCCGTTGAGGTGGCGAGTTCGCGTGTTCAACGGGGAATTGCCGGTCCATTCGGCCATGATGGCGGCCAAGGCGGCGGTGTTGAAGTCATAACTGGTGAGGCCGCCGATGAGGACGTCGCCGGCGCCGCTGGCGCGGAGTTGGTCGGCGCCCCATCCGCCGACGAGCAGGTTGCGTCCCAGTCCGCCGAAGAGCCGATCGTTGCCGGCCTCGCCGAAGAGTTGGTCGTTTCCGGCCTGTCCATCGAGATAGTCGTTGCCCACGCCGCCGTAGAGGCGGTCGTCGCCCGCTTTGCCGTAGAGGACGTCGTCGCCCGCTCCACCGTGGAGCAGGTCCTTTCCGTCGCCGCCCCAGAGTCGGTCGTCGCCTTTGCCGCCGAGCAACCGATTGGCGCCGCCGGAGTCGACGAGTTGATCGGCCGCAAGTCCGCCGATGAGCGTGTCGTTGCCGGCGTCGCCCCAAAGCGTGTCGGCGTCTCGTCCCCCGAAGAGCAGGTCGTTGCCGCTGCCTCCGACGATCGAATCGTTGCCCTTGCCGCCGAAGAGGCGATCGTTGCCCTCTTGGCCGTAGAGTCGGTCGGCGCCGTCGCCGCCGGCGATTCGATCGTTGCCCTCGCCCGCGTCGAGCACGTCGTCGCCCGGGCCGCCGACGAGCGTGTCGTTGCCCAGTTGGGTCGTGATCCGGTCGTCGTCCGGTCCGCCGTAAATGACGCCGGGCCGGGTCATGTTCTCGTCGAACGTAATGGTGTCGTTTCCACCGTAGGCGTAGACGTAGACGCGGGCGATGTATTTGCCCGCCGGAGGATAATAGACCTTGGACCAGCCGGGCATCGACGTGGTCAGTTGGATGCCGCCGCCGGAGACTTGCTCGAAGGTGAACCGGTCGTCGCCGTCGGTGCCGTAGACCCGCAGGGCGGTTTGGCCGGGGAACCATTGGTCGGCCGCCACGTAGGCGCCGGTCGCGCGTTGCGGACCGATGCCGTTGGCGACCTCGGCCCATTGCGTGTCGACCAGGAAGTTCAGGTCGTAGTTGTAGTCGGCCGATCGGTCTTCGTCGCCCGGAGCGGGGCTGTAGATCGCCAGCCCGTTGGCCGTGGCTTGAGATCCGCGGCGGCACGCGATGATGGCGTCGGCGTGCGCGGAGATGACGCCGGTAGCCGCCGCGACGACGGACGCCGAGACGCCGGGCGTGTCGCACAGCCGCGTCAAGAGGTCGACGACGTCGTGGCTGGGGAAGGGAAGGGACGTGGGGCTCCATTTGCCGTATTTGTAGGCGGCGTTGCGCGCGGCGGCCAGCGCGTTCCAGTCGCCCTGCGTCGCCGACATGGTCATCGTGTTGGCAAGCGTCTCCAAGGCGCCGACCAGCCCCGTGGTCGAGTCGCCGATCTTCGAGAGATTGACGGCGGACAGCGTCGCGCGAGGCTCTCGCGTCGCGTAGTAGTCGCCGTAGTATTGGACCATATTGTTGGCCAGCGAAGCCGCGCTCATCGACGGATCGACCACAAGCTGGCTCACGAAGCTGTAGTCGTATCCGGCGCCGGGCACAAGCTCTTCGGAGGCGACCATGACGTCGGCCTCGCCGGCCACTTGAGAGGCGACCTCGACCATGCCCATCAGACAGGCGTCAAACGCCAGCACGTCCATGTATGGAATCACGTTGAGCGCTTCGGTCAACCCCATCATCGACAAATGGGTGCCGCTCGTGTCGTCCCAACAGACTCCGGCGTGGCCCGCCCCATGGTCCCAAAGGATCAAGGCGTAGTTGTCGGCCGGGTAGTCCTGGATGGCCCACTGGACGAAGCCGATGAGCGAGTCGGGATCGCCCGAATCGACGTTGCCCAATCGCGTTCCCCAGGACGTGCTTGGGGTGTTGCCCTGCTGGATCAGACCGCGTCGGGCGCCCTTTTGTCCGCCGAAGACGGTGGGACAGCCGATGCTGTCGATCTGGGCGACGAAATGGACGTCGTCCGTCGAGCCGACGGCGGCCAACTCCTGGAAATTGCCGGGGATTTGCGTGGCGAGTCTTGCGGGGCCGGCATCGTCGCCGTCCATGTAGACCATGACGGTCCAACTGAGCATCCGGCGGTCTTCGAGTTGTTCGAGCCGCGCGAGTCGCCAGCCTTCGGATGCGTCACGCCCGAGCGAACGGCCGCCGGCCGATCGGCCCGGTCGCTTGGAATCACCAAACCATGCCAACAGTCGCCTCATGGCAACTTCCCCCTTGCGACCATTACGCCAAGTGCCCCATTTGGCGATGGGACTAGCGAGATATGCCCACGGTGACAAAGTACCCGAACAGGCCGAACTGCGGGGCGTCCATGGCGCCGGTGATGCCGTCCCACCACTGGGCCTCGACGCCGGCTCGGGCCTCGAGGCTCGCCCGCCCGGAAGCCAAGCGGCGCGTCCATTCGGCTCCCAATTGGGTCTCGGCCATCCATTGCGTGGCGCCTTCCCAATCGATCCGGCCGGTTTCCAGCCACGGAGCGCGATAGCTCACGTCGCCATAGAGCCAAGACCATCGAGCGCCGCCAAACAGGGCAAGGCCGCGCGGCAGCGTGCGACGCAACTCCAGGGCCGTCGTGAGACCGTTGCTGGAGTTCCGCGTGCCCTCGATGTTGGGCGCCTCGCCGTTGAGAAACTCGAACTCGACGTGACGCCAGCCGGCGCTCACCGCCAAGTCCCATCGCGAACCGAGCGCGATCGTGTCGGTCGCCTCGAGGTCCAACACGCCGGTGTCGAGGCGATAGCCGCCACCCTCCGGGTCGCTGACGCCCCGATGATCGAAGTCCCAATAGCGAGCACGAATCCCCAGGCCGCCGGCCATGACGTATCCCAACCAGAACCGGGGCGTTGCCTCGTAGTCGAACGCCGAGCCCGCGTCGTGGCCGTCGGAGAAGAACGGCCTGAGAAAGCCGATCTCCGCCCCGCCCACCAGGCCAGGACACACGGTCCGGCCACAAGACGCCGGCTCGCGGTCGCATCCGTCGTCGCGCCGGCCGGATCCATGAACACAACCGTCGCAAGCACCCCCGGCAGACTCCAGCGCGGCCACCCTCGCTCGCAAGTCGTCCAGTTCCCGGCTCCGGTCGTCATCGACGTTGACCGCGCCGATGACGCCATCCTGCGAAACAGCCGCGATCGGCGTCCAACAGGAGAATCCGAGGACAACCAGACCCACGATCAGACGTCCGCGTTGGCCCATGATTCCTCCTTGCCGCGCGACGCGCGGTCGTGAAGGGGTCGGATGGTGTTGCCGGGTCGAATGACCACTGCCTGTCGCCCCGGGGTGTGTTCAGACGTCCTTCACGCGGGCGTTCGCGTGGCGACGAGGTGCTGTATCAGATACCCCCCGCGAGAGTCGCGGCCATCCTATTTCATACAATCGTCAAAGCGTCTGCATCCACTTCAGTCAATCGAATCGGCAGGATCGGCCGATTACGCCAAATTCGCCATGCGAGAAGGATGTGCGCGAACGGAGGATCGACGTCGACTCGCCAGACGCCGACGACAGCGGATAGGCCCTGTCTTGCGCGGCTGCCGGCGCATATACTTGGGGGGTGATGGAAAAGCGAAAGGCGGCGTCAACCGCGGGCTTCCGCCGCGTGGCTGTCTTTCCACCTTCGACGCCGCCGACGCAGTCGGCGGGCGTTTTTTGTCGCCGAGAAACCTCCCCGCTTTCTGGTCCCTGTCCCCTGATCCCTGTCCCCTGATCCCTGTCCCCTGATCCCTGTCCCCTGCCATGTCCATCGCCCCGAACGCAACCCAGCCGCCGGCTTATGAATTGGAGCCGTACCGATCGCTCGACAGCGGCGAACTGACCGCGCGGATCCAGGCGGTCCGCCGTGAGTGGGGCAAGCGGCTGGTGATCCTCGGACACCACTACCAGCAGGACGAGGTAATCGCCTTGGCCGATTTCCGCGGCGATAGCTACAAGCTCAGCGAGCTGGCCGCCGCGAGCGAGGACTGCCAGGCGATCGCGTTCTGCGGGGTCCATTTCATGGCCGAGACGGCCGACGTCCTGGCGAACCGGCCCGAGCGACTGGCCAAGCGCGACGGCCGGCGGGTCTCGGTGATCCTGCCCGACCTGGCGGCCGGCTGCCCGATGGCCGACATGGCCGAAATCGGGCAGGTCGAGGATTGCTGGCGGCAATTGTCCGCGGTGATCGACACCGAGGACGTGACGCCGGTCACGTACATCAACTCGGCCGCCGACTTGAAGGCGTTCTGCGGGCTCCACGGCGGGATCGTCTGCACGTCATCCAACGCCGCCGCGGTGCTGCGATGGGCGCTGGCCCGGCGTAGCCGCGTGCTGTTCTTTCCGGATCAGCACTTGGGCCGCAACACGGCGCTGCGGATGGGCATTGCGACGGCCGAAATGCCCCTCTGGGACCCGAACCGGGGTCCCCTGGGCGGCAACACGGAACAGGAGATCCGCGACGGCCGCGTGATGCTCTGGCAGGGCTGTTGCAGCGTCCACCAGGAGTTCCTGCCCGGCCACGTTCAGCGGTTCCGCGCGGAATATCCCGGCATTCGCGTCATCGTCCATCCCGAGTGCATGAGGGCGGTGGTCGACGCCGCGGACGAGATCGGCTCGACGGGCAAGATCATCCAGGCAGTCGAGTCCGCCCCGCCGGGGACGCGATGGGCCATCGGCACCGAGATTCACCTGGTCGAGCGGCTCAAGCACGAGCATCCCGAGCAGGAGATTCATTTTCTGTCGCCGACGTTCTGCATGTGTACGACGATGTATCGGATTGACCTGCCGCACCTGTGCTGGTCGCTGGAGAACCTGGCCGCCGGCACTCCGGTCAACGTCATCCGGGTGGACGACGAAATCGCCCGGTGGGCGCTGGTTTCGCTGGAGAGAATGCTGGAAGTGAAGTAGGGTGGGTCGAGCAAGCCGGAATCCCGGTCGGTCTCGACCGTCCGTCCAACGCGGATCTCGCGGCAACCGCAAATCGACGAAAGACCGGCTCGCGAGGCCCACCAAGGACCGGCGGATCAATAATTGTCGCCTTTCGCTCCGCGAAAGTAGCGGTCCTTCGCTCCAGCGAAAGGCCAAAGAACGCTACTTTCGCGGAGCGAAAGGCGACACTCGTTTGTTCTACGGCTTCCAGGGCGGGGCCTCGCCGGGATCATTGGCGTCGCCGCCGCCGACGGTGTCAATCGTGATCCGCTGGCCGTCGTCGAAGGTGACACCGAGTTGAGTTAGTCCCCATTTGCCGTTGATGAGTCGCGACTGGCTCATCACGTGGGCCGTGCCGTTGGGGCCCGTGACGTCAAAATTCAGGGTGGCGTCGCCGCGGTCGTTGTTGATATTGACGTTGCCCTGGGGAATGAAGCCGTCTTCGATCGGTTCGCCCAGCCGCTTGACGACCTCGGGATCTTGCTTGACTTTTTCCAGCGCGAGCTGGTACGGCTCGCTGTTCTTGAACACCGTGACGCCGGTCAAGAAAAAACCTCCACAGACCCCGCAGCAAATCAGCAGGAACAGGGCCAGCGCGACGAGGAGGACCCACCACCAGTTCCGCCCGAACCAGCTTCGCTGCCGCGGTTCGGCGACGGGGAATGCATAGGGGTTGGACATGAGCGTTTTCTCCGGTGATTGTGGTCCACGCCGAGGGGGACTTACAGTTGTCCTCCCTCTGGGAGAGGGTTGGGGTGAGGGTAGCTGGGTCGACCGGTAAAGGCAAAGCCCTCACCCTAACCTTCCCCCGGAGGGAGAGGGGATAGGCTCTCTTTCTCCAACCGGGCGCGCCGCGTCGGGGAGAGATCCTCCCTCTTCTCTTTCTCGGCCGCCGGGGCCGCTTTCTTTCGAGAAGCTTCCCCGACCGCCCGTTTCTCGGCTGCGTCCGCCCGCGGCGGGTCGACAACCGGCCACTATTCCTTCTTCCCCACCCGCCACCGCAGGTACGCATCCAGAAACTCCTGGATGTTTCCGTCCAGCACGCTGTGGAAACTGCCGACGAGGCAGCCGGTGCGGGCGTCCTTGACGCGCTGGTCGGGGTGAAGGAAATAGTTGCGTATCTGTGAGCCGAAGCCGACCTTGGGCCTCTCGTGATACTTGGCCGCCTGCTCGGCCTCGCGCCGCTCTTCCTCCACCCGCGCCATCCGCGCGCGAAGCATCTTTAGCGCCGTCGCCCGATTCTTGTGCTGGCTGCGTTCGTTCTGACACTGCACGACGATGCCGGTCGGCAGATGGGTCAACCGGATCGCGCTGGACGTCTTATTGACGTGCTGGCCGCCCGCGCCGCTGGCGCGGAACACGTCTTCGCGAATGTCGTCGTCGTTAAGCTCGATGTCGATCGCGTCGGACACCTCCGGCGCGACGTCCACGGCGGCGAAGCTGGTCTGGCGTTTTCCTTCGGAATTAAATGGGCTGATCCGCACGAGGCGGTGCATGCCCGTCTCGCCCTTGAGGTAACCATAGGCCATTGGCCCGCGGACGGCAATGCTGGCGCTGTTGATGCCGGCCTCTTCGTTGTCCTGGCGGTCGAGAAGCTCGACGTGGTAGTCGTTCTTCCCGGCCCAGGCGGTGTACATCCGCAGGAGCATCTCTGCCCAGTCGTTGGCGTCCGTGCCGCCGTCGCGCGCGTTGATCGTCAAGATCGCGGCGTTCGCGTCGAACGGACCGTCCAAAAGTGAGCGAACCTCCAACTCGTCCAGCAGCGTTTCGAGCCGTTCGACCTCGCCGGGCACCTCGGACTCGAAACTGGCGTCCTCTTCGGCCATGTCGATCATGGCCTCCAGGTCATCGCCGCCGCGGATCACCGTGCCCAGCGGCTTGAGCAGGGCCTTCAGCGGCTTGAGTTCGGCGACGACCTCCTGGGCTTTCTCCTGATTGCTCCAGAAATTGGCCTCGGCCATCCGTTGCTCGATGGCTTCGACCTGGGCCTTCTTGCCCTCGTAGTCAAAGAGAGTCCCGCAACTGGAGGATCCGCTTCTGGATCATTTCCGCCCGATCGGTCAATTCTCGGTCCACGATTTCATTCCTTGGGGGTGATTGTGCCGCGCGAGGGGGACAGTCCCCGCGGCCCGTTGACAGGGCCCGGGCGGACGGTCCATAATACGGCCGCGATTCGGAGGGAACAAGGGGGTTTTCCACACCCCCAGGGCCGGCGACATTGCCAGGAGGCCTCGCGTCATGCGAGACCCGCCTGAGGACAATCCACACCAGCGTCGTCAACAAGCCCTGGGCCGACTCGGCGAGGACTTGCTGGACGTTTTGGTTCTCGGCGGCGGGATCGTCGGATCCGGAGTCGCCCGGGACGCGGCGATGCGCGGCCTTCGCGTTGGGCTGGTCGAGCAGTCCGATTTCGCGTCCGGCACGAGCAGCCGATCGAGCCACCTCCTGCACGGGGGCTTGCGATACCTCGCCCAGGGGTACCTCCGGTTGGTACACGAGGCGAGCATGGAGAAGCGGGTGATCCACCGGATCGCCCCGCACCTGGCCGACCCGCTGGCTTTTGTCTTTCCCACCCGGCCCGGCTGGGCCTGGGCAAAATGGAAGCTCAGCGTCGGCGTCAGGTTGTACGACCTGCTCTGCGGCCGGCGCAACCTGGGCGCATCGAGCACGCTCGGCCGACGCGAGGTCTACGACCTGCTGCCCGGCCTGACAAGAAACGACATCACCGGGGCGGTCCGCTATTACGACGGCCTGACCAACGACGCGCGGCTGGTGATCGACACCATTCGCTCGGCGGCGAGCCATGGGGCGATCGTGGCGAACTACTGCGGTTTCCTCGACGCCGAGCTTCAGGGCGGCCTCTGGCGCTGCCGCGCCCGGGACGACGTTGCCGGCAACGAAATCGAAATTCGCGCCCGACAGGTCGTCAACGCCACCGGCCCGTGGTCGGATCGAATCCCCCACAGCCATACCCGGCTGCGGCTGACCAAGGGCGTCCACCTGGTGATCGACCGCCGGCGGCTGCCAATCCCCGACGCCGTGGTGCTGACCGAGGGCTCCCGGATCCTGTTCGCGATCCCTTGGGGCGAGCGGGTGATCCTGGGCACGACCGACACCGACTACGACGGCCCGATGGAGTCGCCAAGCTGCGACGACGACGATATCGACTACATTCTCGACGTCCTCGCCGTGGCGTTTCCGGAAGCCGGGATCAGCAGAGCGGACGTCATCGGCTTTTGGGCAGGCCTGCGTCCGCTGGTGGCCGACCGCCACGGCAACCCGTCGGACATTTCGCGCCGCCACGAGATCACGATGGGCGAGCCCGGCTGGTGGGACGTCACCGGCGGCAAGCTGACCACCTACCGCCTCATGGCCGAACAGACCGTCGACCAAGTCGTCCGCGCGCTGGGGCGCCAATCTCCGCCCTGCCGCACGGCCGAGGAACCGCTGCTTCCCGCGGCGGAAACTGAGGGTCTCAGCGCCGTCATCCCGCCGCCGGTGACCGAACGTGCCGTGAAACACTACTGCCACAACGAATGGGCGAGACACTTGCACGACGTGATGATCCGGCGCACCTACTGGCACCACTACCGTGCCGATCGCCAGGAGATTGCCCCGAGCGTCGCCGGCTGGATGGCCGAGGCCCTGGGCTGGGACCCCGCCACCACCGCCGCCGAGCTCGCGACCTACATTGCCGCCGTTCGAGAAGAGACTCTCCGATTCGCGATGACGCACCCTACGAAACTACAGACTGACCACTGACAACCGACAACTGGAGACTGCCATGCGATTTTCCGCGCTGCTACCGGTCCTTGCGTGCCTCGCGGTGACTCTCGCCGCGCCGGCCCGGGGCGAGCCCGAGGCCGCCGCGCCGCGGTTCGCCGTCGTAGAACTGTACGCGCCGGGCCATTTCGGCAACAGTTACGAGGTGATGGGCGAGAACGAGATGCGCCGGGTGCTCGAAGAAGCCGTCTTCTGGGGCTTCAACCGCTACGGCGACTGGTTCGACACGATCGACTGCGCCGATCCGTTCGCCGAGGAGCGTTTCGTCAACCAGGGGCACGCGCTGTGGGACGCGAAGAAGGCGAACTTCCGCTCGGCCCAGGCGCTCGGGCTGCCGTGCGATCTGATCGTCACGCCCAACCACGTGTACCTCGACCAGTGCGTGCCGGGACTGCGGGCCGAAACCGACCCGCACATCTTCGGCCAATTGATCTGCCCCTCGAAGCCCGAGGCCCGCGCGATTATCCTCAAGAACTACGAGAACCTGTTCGCCGATTTGGCCCGCTCGGGCGTTCGTCTCTCGGCCTTGTGCTGTTGCCCTTATGACTACGGCGGCTGTGCCTGCGAGAAATGCAAGCCGTGGATCCTGACCTACGCGAAATTGGTCCAGGACATCCACGCCGTGTGCAAGCGGCATCATCCGGGCGTGGAGGTCCGGCACATCGGCTGGTGGTGGAAGGTCGAGGAGCACCGCCTGTTGACCGAATGGGCGGATCGCGAGATTTCCGGAGCGACCAAGACGAACTTCCTGCACATCCCGTACGGCCGGACGACCGTCGACGACGTCACCTTGCCGAGCGGCTGCCGGCGAGGCGCATTCGTCCACATCGGCTACAGCGACCAGCACGCCCCCATCGACATCTACGGACAACTGGGTCCGGTGATTGCCCCCGAACGCCTGCCCCGGACACTCGACGATCTGGCGAAGCAAGGCGTCACCGAACTGATGGCCTACAGCGAGGGCGTTCTGGACGACGTGAACAAGGCGCTTTACGCGGGCCTGGCCTCGGGCAAGTTCCGCACGTCCGACGAGGTGCTCCGCGCCTATGCCAAACGCTATTTCGGCGCCGACGACGAGACGGCCGGCCAATGGGGCGAGTGGCTGGCCGCCTGGGGCAAACCGTACGACGTCGACACCGCGGCGGCGCGAACGCAACTCGATGCCCTCCTGGCCAAGACGCCCAAGGGCGACTGGCGGCGACGCCAGTGGGAGCTTAAACTGGAATTGTTCCGCCTGCACGGCGAAATTGCCAAGGGCAAGGAGTGGACGCCCGAGCGGTTGGCCCTGGTCGATCAATTCTGGGCGGTTCGCGAGCAGATCCACCGGGGCCTCTGGGGGCTGGGGCCGCAGCTTAACGTCTTCGCCCGAAAGTTCTCGCCGATGCCTTGGTACGCCAGTTGGGCCGAACACGTCTCGGCGCAAAGAAAATGACGAAGGACCAAGCACCAATGACCAATAGAAAAGCGGAACTGACAACCGGCAACTGGCAACCGACAACTGACAGAGGAATCGCACGATGAGCCGACTCGAACGCCGTGATTTTCTGAAACGAACCGCTTTGCTGAGCGCTGCCTTGGCCGCCGGACCGCTGGGAGAGAGGTTGGCCTGGGGAGCGGATCCACGGGGGTCGAAGATGAAGCTCGGCCTGGTCACGTACCAGTGGGCGAAGGACTGGGACGTGGCGACCATTTTGCATCATCTCGAGGCATCCGGCGTGCTGGGCATCGAGCCGAGGACGACGCACGCCCATGGCATCGAGCCCAGCCTCAACGCCCAACAGCGCGGCGAGATCAAACGCCGCTTCGACGATTCGCCGGTGAAGCTGGTCGGCCTGGGCAGCAACGAGTGTTACGACGATCCCGACCCGGCCGTGCTGGCCAAGGCAATCGAGGCGACCAAGGCGTTCGTGAAGCTCGGCCACGACGTCGGCGCCGGCGGCGTGAAGGTCAAGCCGAACGGTTTTCACAAAGACGTGCCGCGCGAGAAGACGATCGAGCAGATCGGCCGTTCGCTCAACACCGTGGGCAAATTCGCGGCCGACTGCGGCCAGCAAATCCGCCTGGAGGTTCACGGCGAGTGCAGCCCGCCGCCCGTGATGAAACAGATCATGGACGTCGCCGACCATCCGAACGTGACGATTTGCTGGAACTCGAATCGGGCGGACCAGGAAGGCCTGGGACTGGAGGCGAACTTCAATCTACTGAAGGACCGGTTCGGCGCGACGTGCCACATTCGCACCCTGGACGACGGGGGCTACCCGTTCCAGAAACTGTTGGACCTGATGGCTAAAATGGATTATGACGGCTGGCTCCTGATGGAGTGTAGCACGCCGGCCCCCAAGGACCCCGTCGCGGAACTCACCCGACAGCGGGTGCTGTTTGAAAAAATGCGGTCGATCGCGTCGGCGGGGGTCTGAGGCTGCTTTACTCGCCGGCGGTTTTCTGCTAGGGTGAACCGTGGCGTTGCGAGGGGGTCGCGGCGTCCACGCCGCGGCGCTCTTGCTTATCGGGTTCGGCCCATGTTGCCACCCCGCTATTCAGCCCATGTTGTGTAGATTGGATCGTCCGCACAATTGATGCGCAAGGGGGTCGTCCATGCTGGTTCATGGTGAGAAGGCCATGGTCGAGGACGTGGTGCTTCGCGCGTTCGCGCTGAAGGATCACGCCTTGGACCTCTACGTGTCGCCGGAACATCTCTTCGTGCCCAACGCGGTCTCGCGGCTCTTCTCGAAGGTCGTCGAGATCGGCGAAGGCGATACGGTTTTCGACATTGGGACCGGGACGGGCGTGCTGGCCGTTTGGGCGGCGCTTCATCCGTGCCGCCGCGTCTATGCGGTCGACCCCGTTTGGGAGCACTGCGAACTCGCCGCCCGCAACGCGCGGCGGTACGCCGTGGACGGCAAGCTGCAAGCCCTGCGGGGCAGCCTTTTTGACCCCTTGCCCGACGGGCTCACCGCCGACGTCATTATCGGCGACGTGTCGGGGATCGCCGACGCCCCGGGCAGGGCGCTGGGGTGGTATTCCTCGGAGGTGCCCGCCGGGGGCGGCGACGGCACGGAGGTGATCGTCGAGTTGCTTCGCCAATCGCACCGGCGGCTGCGCGTCGGGGGCAGGCTGTATTTCCCGATCGCCGTGGGGCTGTCGGACGACGAGAAGATCACGGCCGCCGCCGAAGCGTGCTTCGAGAGCCTCGTTCGCAAGGTCGACGTTTGGTTCCCGCTTTCCGACGAAGAGTACGACGTCGTCAGGTGCTGTCTGCCGCCGTCGCTCCTGGCGAAGCTTCGGCAGCGGGGCTCACGAATGGCGTGGAACGGCCACATCTACGAGGCCACGCGCCCGCGGTCGTGACAGCACTGCTAGCATTCGCGGGGTGCGACCAAGAACGCCCCCGCGCCGCCGAGATCGATCGCTTCAGGAGACCTCGATCTCGTTGGTCAGGCGGTCGCCCGAAAGGCCCATCGCGGCTTGCTGGGCCAACTGCTTGCAGTAGTAGGTGTTGCAGCGGCCTTCCAAGCGGACCCCGCCGCGGTCGATTTCGACGCGAAGATTCCTGACGCCCCCGCCCGTGGAGCGCTGGACCGCCCGCTCAATCGACGCGGCCAATCGCTCCGCCTCCGCCACCGTTTCCGGCAACGGATAGTCCAGGGGATCGGCGCCGTATCCGTTCCCGCCAGGACGATTCCTCATGAGTTCCTCCTTGCCCGCCATGGTGACGCTTTCCCTGCTCGACGTTCCCGCGTCCGAGGCAGAAACGTCGCGGAGCCCCTTGTGGTTCTCGCCGGCCCTGTCGGCGTCATTGCGCCGCAGGGCAGCGGATCGGTTCGCGCACGTCGATCGCGTTGATCAGATCGACCTTGCCGCAGACCCCCAGCACGAGTTCCTGGGCGAGCTGCTTGTAATAAAACCGGGCAACCGAGCCGGACATCACCAGGCTCCCCTCATGTTGCTCGATTCGCACGGCGCGCAAATCAAAGATCGCACTCGAAGCCAACGCCGCCAAAGCGCGCGACCGAATATCCTTCGCCGCCACTTCCGTCATGAGAACCTGAGGCCCTTCCCTGGAACAGGTAGTCGTCAACCCTATGGCCGTCCGGCCCGGGAGTGCGTCAAGAGTCGCCACGATCATCGGGCGGCCGGGCCGGCCTTTTTGTCTCTGCAATCGCTGCAGGGTAAAGCAAGCGATTCCCTCACAACCGTAAATGTAGTACCAACACCCCCATGCCGTCAACCCCCTTCAGACAAATCCGGAGCAATCGACGCCCCGGCAGGGGACTGTCCCGATTCTCGAGGCGCGGGCCATGTTGCGCCGCCAACGGACGCCTTCGCCGCGAAAAGGGGACTGTCCCCCTCGCATCACGCGAGCAGACGCCGGGCAACCGCCGCGCCGTCAAATCTTACCTGCCGCCCTCAAATATCCAAAAACCTCCTCGGCGAGCGCCTCGGCCGACTTGCTCCCGGCGTCCAACACGATCTCCGGGTTCTCGGGTGCCTCATACGGGTCGTCGATTCCCGTAAAGCCCTTGAGTTCCCCCGCCCGGGCTTTCTTGTACAGACCCTTGGGATCCCGCTTCTCGCACACCTCCAAGGGGGCATCAACGAAGACCTCGATGAAGTCACCCTCGGCGAGCGACTCGCGGACGCGATTGCGATCGACCCGATACGGACTGATGAACGCCGTGATCGCGATGATGCCGGCGTTGCAGAACAGCCCCGCCACGGTTCCGATCCGCCGGATGTTCTCCTCGCGGTCCTCGGCCGAAAAGCCGAGTCCGAACCGCATCGCGAATGCTTCGCCGTGCCGCCCTTTCAACATGCCGGGCCCGGCGTTCAGGCCATGGCGGATGTTGTCTCCGTCGAGCACGAAGCTCCTCGCGCCCGCTGAGTGAAGCTTGTGGTCCAGCAAGTTGGCCACGGTGCTCTTCCCACACGCGCTGAGGCCGGTGAACCAGACGACACACCCCTTGTGACCGTTAAGCACCTCCCTCTCTTGGCGGGAGACTGCGTGTTCGTGCCAATGGACCTGAACCTGGGGCTCGTTCATCGCGGGCGTAACTCCTATTGCCAATGTGTTTGTTTCCGAATCGCTGGAGCCGCGATTATACGGAAGTTGGGGAATCCGAGCAACGCAGGATTGCCCATCCATTGGAAGGGGTCGTCGCGTCTTGCCGCTACCGCGACCCCAGGCCCGCCTTGAGCCAGGCATAAAGGGTGTCGCCGATCTGGCGGTATCCGGACGCGGCAGGATGCACGCCATTGGCCAGCCGCACGGTTTCCTCCTCGGACTGGGCATTGCACTTCGCCGTGCGCGTGGGGTAGTTGTGCAGGCAGTCGAGGTTGACCTCGGTCGGCACGGCGTAAACGTGTTCCGCCTCGCGGCCGGCGTATTTCGCCAGCAGCCGCTCGACCAGCCGGTGCTGGTTCCGCTTGTATTGCCATCGAGTCTGGCCGCAACGGTAGTCGTCGCCGAAGGGGTCTTGCGTGGCCGCCGGCGGCACGGTCAGCATCAGGCCGATTCGCGTGTCCGGACGCACGCCGTGGATCATGCCGATCAGCGTGTCGTAATGCCGGAGCACCCCGTCGATCCGGCCTTCGATCGTCTCGTCCGTATCGCTGAACGTGTCGTTGCAGCCCAGTAGGATGGCGACGAAGTCGGGGCCCGAGCCGCCGTTGAATTCCTTGCAGTATCGGGCGAAATCCAGCTTCGGCTGGCCGCCGGGCTCTTGGTAGAGGAACGGACTGCCGCGCTGGCCGACGTCGCCTTGCCGGGCCGTGTCGCGGTAGAACGTCGCAAAACGCTCGGCCGTCCAACCGCCGTAGCCCTCGTGACGGTTTGCGCCCGTCG
This sequence comes from Planctomycetia bacterium, assembly GCA_026401055.1. Lineage (GTDB taxonomy): Bacteria > Planctomycetota > Planctomycetia > Pirellulales > Thermoguttaceae > JAPLNP01. Next base: position 35,185 of record JAPLNP010000236.1, on the reverse strand, counting down.
GATCGGCGGGATGAAACGAGCCAACCAGGGTCAGCTTCGGATTGCCCGGCGTCTTGCACAAGTCCAACACCCGCTGGGTGTAGACCGAGGCGTGCGTGAGGCTGTCGCCGATCACCAGCATCGTCACCGGCCGATCGACGCCGGCGTCGGCGGGCACGACGTTGATGATCGAGCGACCCCGGGCCAAGACCTGGTTCCGGTCGTCGCGGACCGTCAGTTCAAACGGCTGGCTGCCGACCTGGTCGGCCGAGGGCGTCAACGTCCATCGCTCGTTCTGCTGGATGCCCAGCGGGCAGTTGACGTCGAAAGCGTAGGCCTCCGGCCGGATCGCCAGCACGACGTTGTCGAAGTAGACGTTCATCTCGACGCCCACGACGGCGTGGATCACCGGGGGCAGGCACAGCCGCACGGGACCGGGCACGTTTTCCTCGGCGCTGGGGCACGCGCCGCGCGGCATCAGCGCGGCGGGAACCGCCAGCCAGCAAAGCAGCATGATGATTGGCACGGCCATTGGAACCGGGAGCTTGCGATTCATGTCACTTCTTCCTTTCTAAACCGGGGGCTCGCAACGCAAGGGGACAGGTCCATGTTTTCGGCCATCGTTGGGCTCGCAAAAGACGCCTTCCCGCCGAAAAATGGACCAGTCCCCGACGGGTAGATACGGTCAGAAGTCATTCACCGGCGTGGGTCGGATATCGGGGGCCTCGTCCTCGTCCTCATCGCTCCCCTCGCTGTCGAAATCCTCGTCTTCCTTCTGGGCGGCGCGGAGGTCTTCGGCACAGACCCAGGCGAGCCGTCCGAGCAGGCGGAAGTAGACCATTGCCGAGATGACGACCGCCGTCGCCGTCGCCGAGATCGCCAGCACGAGGACTTGCATCCCGACGCCGCCGAGGTCCGCGCTGCTTCCCAGCACGCTGGTCAGCGCGAGCAGACCGGCGGGAACCACGACGACAAAGGCCGTCTCGAAATAGAACGCCGCCCAGGCCGACCAGCTTCGGAACATGCTTCGCAGGACGATGGGCGAGATCGGCACCAGCGGCGACTGCGTCTCGAGCGTTGACAGCAACAGGATGGGAAAGAACACGAAAACGCCCAGCGGCAGTGGAATCTGCGTTTGCACCTCAATGCGACCGCACAACCACACCGCCCCCAAACCGATGCCCGCGGAACCCACGCCGCTCGTGATGATGTAGAACGAATCGCCGATCCAGTCGAGCCAAACGGCGTCGGGCCAGTTCTCGATCCGCGTGTTGCCGGCCGCCGAGTCCTGCAAAATGCACAGCAGACACCCCGAGGCCGCGATAAGCCATATCACGCCGAGCACGAGGGTCATGCCGGTCATCAACATGCTGCTGATCCAGGTGAACGGATTCGCAACCGTCCCCATACCCAGGGCCATCACGCCAGCCCCCAGCACCACGGCCGCCAGAACCGACAGGACGATGGCGAAAACCACCGTCCCCATCTGGAACAAGAAGCTCAGCACGCCGGTAATCATCGGGTGACGCGGCAGTTTTGGGCGCTCCGAGTAGCCCGCGGCCGGCTCGGCGCGTTTCTCCGCGGGCTCGTTCGCGCGGGGCTGGCCGGGCGGTTCCTCCGGCGGCAAGGAAACCGGGATCACCGCGCCGGAGTGCTGCTCGGCGGGGATCGTGCCGGCCACGTCGTTCATCCCGCGAAGCGCGTATTCCTCCTGCCCGTCCCACTCGATGTCCGGAGGATCGGACTGCGGGACTTCGACGGGCAAAGTGCATTTCGGACATGGCAGTTTCCTGCCGCCCTTCGACACCCGGGCTCTCAGACCCGCCCCACAGCGGGGGCATTGGAAGTCGACGTACTGCTCGCCAAGATCAGTCATGCGAGTAACCCGTGGAACAATCAGCCACCAACCTTTGTCGCCTTTCGCTCCGCGAAAGTAGCGATCTGTTGTCTTTCGCTCCACGAAAGGCCGCTGCTTTCGCGGAGCGAAAGGCGACACTCGTTTCCGTGCCAATCCTAACCACTCACCACCAACCACTTACCGTCAAACCCGGACGACCGTCGAGCCGCTGAGGCGGCGGATCAGACGGCGCATCTCCAGCACGCTGAGCGTCGAGAGCACCTGAGCGACCGCCATGCCCGTGTCGACGACGATCTGGTCGATCGACGTGGCCTCGCCGTCGATGGCGGCGAGCACCGCTTTTTCCGGCTCGTTGAGCAAGAGTTCCGCGGGATGATGGACGATCTGGCCGTCCGCGCGGGGCGTGGCCTGGACCAGGGGTCCGAGTTCCTCGAGCACGTCGTCGGCCGATTCGACCAGTTTGGCCCCGTCGCGGATCAGGCGGTGGCAGCCCCGGGCGGTGCGCGAATCGATGTGGCCGGGCACGGCGAACACCTCGCGGTCCTGCTCGGCGGCGAGCCGGGCAGTAATCAGGGCCCCGCTTCGCTCGGCCGCTTCGACGATGATCGCCCCCAGGGCCAGCCCGCTGATGAGGCGGTTCCGCTGCGGAAAGGCCCCGCTCAGCGGAGCGAATCGCGGCGGCGACTCGCTCAAGAGCGCTCCGTGGGCGATCACCTGCCGGGCCAGCTCTTTATGTTCGGGCGGATAGATGTTCAGCACGCCGCTGGCCAACACGGCGATCGTCCGCCCTCCAGCCCCCAGCGCCCCGCGATGGGCCGCCGCGTCGATTCCCCGGGCGAGACCGCTGACGATGGTCAACCCGGCGCGGGCGAGGCTGCCGGCCAGCAGTTCCGCTTGCCGCAAGCCGTATTGAGTGGCATGGCGCGTGCCCACAATCGCCACCGCCAGGGCGTCTTGCGGCAGCAACTCACCCCGGACGAACAGCACGCCGGGCGGATCGTGGATCTCGCGGAGCATCCGGGGATAGGCCTCGTCGGCCTCGGTGAGGATCGCCACGTCGTTAGCGCGGCAGAGAGCGATTTCGCTCTCCGGGTCGATCTCGTCCCCGGCGGCGACGATGCTCCGCATCAACTTGGGCCCGACGCCGTGTACGCTCCGCAACTCGTCCGGCGCGGCGCGGAAGACGGCCTCGGGCGAGCCGAATCGCGCCAAGAGCGCCCGGCGCGTCAGCGGCCCCACGCCGGGTATCAGCGACAGCCGCAACGACTCGACCAGGGCGTCGTCCCGCTGTTGCCGCAGTTCGTCGTCGGGGAGAGTCATCATCGTGCCGCCCGAGGTGAAGTCGAGAAGACGCATGGCACTTGGCGTCGGTCCAGAGGGTAGTATAACGGCCACGAAAAGCGGGGGCAAGCGGTGGACGGCAAGTGGTCGGTTGCCGGTAACGGTCTCTGTGCAGCTTCCTCACGGCAGCTTGTGGCCCATCTTGTCGCGCTTCGTTTCGAGATAGCGCTGGTTGTGCTCGTTGACCGGGCCGACGATGGGGACCTGGTCGACGACCTCGAGGTCGAAGCCGCCGTAGATGAAGGCGTCGGTCTTTTTGGGGTTGTTCGTCAACAGTCGGATTCTCGACAGCCCGAGGTCCTTGAGGATCTGGATGCCGACGCCGTAGTCGCGCAGGTCGGACTGGTGGCCCAGGGCGATGTTCGCCTCGACCGTGTCGAGACCCTCGTCTTGCAGGGCGTAGGCCTTGATCTTCTCGACCAGTCCGATGCCGCGGCCCTCCTGGGGCAAATAGACCAACACGCCGGCGCCCTCGTCGCCCATCATCTCCATCGCCATCCGCAGTTGGTCGCCGCAATCGCACCGCAACGAAGCGAGCAAATCGCCGGTGAAACAGGACGAGTGGAGCCGAACCAGCGGGGCGGCCACTTTGGTCGGATCGCCCCAGACGACTGCCACCGGCTGCTGCGTCTCGTAGCGGACGCCGTAGGCGTAGATGCGACCGGTGCCGACCTTGGTGGGCAGATCGGCCTCGGCCATCCGGTAAACGAGCTTCTCGCTCCGGCGGCGGTAACGGATCAACTGCTCGATCGTGATGATGCGAAGGTCAAACCGCTCGGCCAGAGCGAAGAGTTCCTCGCGCGAGGCCCGATCGCCGCCGGCGCCCAGGATTTCGCAGAGCACGCCGGCCGGCTGCAGGCCCGCCAGCCGCGTCAGGTCGACCGTGCCCTCGGTGTGGCCCGCCCGTCGCAGCACGCCGCCTTCCTTGGCCACGAGCGGAAAGAGGTGGCCGGGCCGGACGAAGTCGCCCGGCTTGCTCTCGGGATCGACCGCCGCCAGGATCGTCATTGCCCGCTCCGGCGCGGTGATGCCCGTGCGACAGTTGCGGTGGTCGATCGGCACCGTAAAGCCGGTGCCCAAGGGGCAGGTGTTGTCCTCGACCATCGGCCGCAGATCGAGCCGCTGGCAGACTTCCGGCAGCACGGGCATGCAGAGTTGGCCGCGGCCGTGCGTGATCATGAAGTTGACGATTTCGGGGGTCACCGTTTCGGCGGCGCAAACGAAATCGCCCTCGTTCTCCCGGTCCTCATCATCCATCATGATGACGATTTGCCCCTGGGCGATGGCGTCGATGGCCTCGTCGACGGTGGAAAGCCTGTCTGACACGAATGATTCTCCCGAAAAAGGCGTCCAACACCGGACGTCCGCAACCGAAATACAACAAGGGGCGCGGGCTCCGCCGTCCCCGAGGGAACACCCGAACCGGGGGGCCACGAACGCTTGCCCAGCCGCGGTGGTCTGCTTACAGTTACACTTGGAGTCCTGTATACTTGGAGTCTGGCGGGATCCGGTAACCACGACCCCCTCTGGGAGAGGGTCCGCCCCGTCTCCTCTCCCTGCGGGAGTGGGCAGGGTGAGGGTTATCTAAATATCCTGAAAGCCCCTCTCCCGGAGGGGGAGTGTGATGTCCCCGTATTCATTGTAGGCCCTCGGCCCCGGCATTTCCAGGACCTCGACCACGAGTATAGGCACGAGTAGAGGCGATGCGTTACCTTCAACTCCGGACTGCCGGTCGCGACCGGACGATGTTCTCGGCTTTCGTCGCGATGCTCCTCCTGTCGGTTGTCCTGCCCGGTCCCGCGCCGGCCGAGACGACGTACGAGACGATCCGCGACGTGGTCTACCAGCAGCACGAGGGCGAGCAGCTTCTGGCGGACGTGTACGAGCCGGCGGGCGCGGGGGCTCATGCGGCGGTGTTGCTGGTTCACGGCGGGGCGTGGACGGCGGGCAACAAGAGCCAGTTGGACTTCATCGCCCGGTTTCTGGCCGGCCACGGTTACGCGGTTGTCGCGATCAATTACCGCCTGGCGCCGAAGCACCAGTTTCCGGCGCAACTGGAGGACTGCCGTGACGCTTTGCGCTGGATGCGCCAGCACGCGGCCGAGTACCACATCGACCCGACGCGGTTGGCCGCTTGGGGCTATTCGTCCGGCGGGCACCTGGCGGCGTTGTTGGGCGTGACGACGCCGGGTCTGGCGGCGGTCGTGGCCGGCGGCGCGCCGTGCGATTTCCGCCCGATGCCGCCCGACAATCCCTATCTGGTCTTCTGGCTCGGCGACACCCGGCGCAACAACCCCGAACCGTACCGCGACGCCTCTCCGGCGCAATTCCTCTCGGCCGACGACCCGCCGATCTTCTTCTACCACGGCAAAGAAGACTCCCTCGTGCCCATCGAGCAACCCAACACGATGGCCGAGGATCTCAACAAGCTGGGCGGCCACGCCGAGGTGTTCGCCATCGAGAACGTGGGCCACCTCGGTTGCTTCGTTGACCGCTCGGCCATCGAGGCGGGCAAGAAGTTCCTCGACCGCTGCCTCCGCAACGGCAAGACGGAGTGAGAGATGGTCCCGGAAAGGGGAACCGTCCCCTTCCTCGCCGCGTCCCGTGATCGCTTACCCCTTCTCGGCCCGCGAAGGGCAACGAGAAGGCAGGCTACTTCTCGATCGGCGTTTCTTTCTCGGGCTCCAGGTTGACGGAGAGCACCTGTTGCCGGCTTTGCTGCCTCACGGCGCCGGCGCCGCGCAGGACGGCGCCGCGCGGAGTTCCCCCTTCGGCCCTTGCGCAAACGTTCGCCATGCCGAGGCATCCGATCTTGCCTTGATTCGTCAGAACGTCGATCGCGCCGGGCGTGCGATTGACAAGCGACACGTTGCTCAGCAGCAGCGTCTCGACCGTTGCCCCGGGGGAAATCAGGATGTTCTCGGCCGCCCAGACGCTCTCGGTCCGGTGGTAATCGGAGATCGTAAGGGAGCTGACCACGGCCGGCCCGTCAATCCAGATGCAGGCCGGCCCCGACGAATTCACGTCGACTTTCATCCCCTCGGCGGACTTCGAGCAGAACACGCCGTCGATCGAGATGTCTTCGAACGTGCTCGCGCTGCCCGGATGAACCCGGTGGTTTGTGAACGAGACAACGTTGTAGCGATAGTCGCCGAAAATGTTCGCCAGTCTTACGCGCCGGACGGGCGACCCGGCCGACAGGAGCCGCACGGCCGTGTAGCCGTTCTGGGAAAAGACTCCGTCGACGGACACGTCCTCGATCGGACCGCGGCTCATCTCGAACATGGCGGCATCGTCGGCATTGAGCGCCACCAGGTCGTCGTTGGTCGTGCCTTTGAGGTTGGCGATGCGTCCCCATCGCGAGTTTCCGTGGACGTGTACGCCGTCCATGTTCGTCCGCTGGAGGTTGTAGTCGAACGTGATGTCTTCGATGGTGAATTGCCGCAGGTTTCCAAGCTGCATTCCGAACGTCACGGGGTCCCTCAGCGTCAGCCCGCGGATGCACAGGTTCTTGACCTTGTCAAACCGCATCAGGACGCCAAGATAGAAGGCGGGATCGTAGGGGCGATTCCAGTTGTGGGTCTTCTGGTATTCGGCCATCGACTGGTTCACGTTGTCCATGTCCCAGACGCCGCCGACGAGCGTGATGTTCTCGTCGCCGCGGTCCTGATCGGCGTTGGCGATCAGGATCTGGTCCGCGTGTTCCTTCAGACGAACCACGGCGTGGCGTGCCAAGGTGAGCGTCTGGCCCGAATGAATCTTCAACGTCTTGCTGATCAACAACCGAACCGGCGGTGAGGGGAAGTGGACGTCGCTCGTGCCGGAGTCCAGAAGGGCCTGCAAACCGGCGGTGTCGTCGTGGACGCCGTCGCCGACCACGCCCGGCGCGATCTCCTCGGCCGCGTTGGCAAGTTCGAGCGTTGCCGCCGGCGTTATGATCCCGAGAAGGACCGCCACCGTGGCCAGTCTTCGGACATGACGAGGGGAGAAGTAACTCATTTCGTTGGAACTCCTTTGTGGTTTGCGATACGATCGGCGCGGAAACAAGTGTCGCCTTTCGCTCCGCGCAAGAACGCTGCTTTCGCGGAGCGAAAGGCGACAATGCGAGAATCCGCGGCGATTCCACCACGCCCGTCGCTGCTCGGGGCACGCCGCCCGGCCGCGTCTCACGACGCTTACTTCCCGTCGCCGGTCTTCTCGCGCAACAACTGGGCCTCCGCCTTCAGACGAGCCGCCTTGGCTCGTAGTAACGTGTCGGGCGTCGTCGTTCCCATGCGCTGCTGCATCTCGGCGGCTTTCTCGATCACTTTCAGGTTGGCCACCATCTTCTCGCGCACGGCAATTCGCTATACTCTCCTCCTTTTCGCTCGGGAACGAGGTGGATGAACAACACCGTTACAGACGTCTCGCTCAATCCCACGCCACGACGACCGGCGAGCCGATGTGGATGCCGAGGCGCTCGGCGGCGGATTCGCCGACGATGGCGATCTCGACGCAGCCGTGGGACCCGATCAGGGCGATGAGCGTCCCGCGAGGGCGGTCGGAGTAGGTGCGGAAGACGCCCCAGGTTTCGTAGATGTTGCAGACGATGCAGGCACGTTCGTCGGTCGGCCGGCCCGCGAGCATGTCGACGGCGATGTTGGTGATCAGGTTGCCGAACGAGTCGATCTTCAAAACGACGCCCTCGACGCGGTCGCGGCGCTGGATCGGCACCGGCCAATCGAGCGTGCTCAGGGCGAGGTGCTCCGGGCCGAACTCGCCCGGATCGACGCCCAGACTCAGATGGGCGGCCACCGGGGCCATGATGTCCCGGCCGTGGAACGTCGCCGAGACCGGATCGAGCCAGTACCTGGCGTTCTCCAGGCGGATCGTCCGCGACGGCCGCGTCCGCGCGGTCAGACGGCTCAACAGCCCGTTGTCCGGCGCGACGTAACGCTGCCGGCCGATCTTCGCGTAAAGAATCGCCCGATCAGTGCCGACGCCCGGGTCGACCACGACGACGTGGATCGTCTCGTCGGGGAAGCGTTCGGCGACGTCGTCCAGCACCAGGGCGGCCTCGCGGACGTCGTGCGACGGAACGTCGTGCGTGATGTCGACCAGCGTGGCCGCCGGATTGATCGACAGGATCACGCCCTTGATGGCCGCGACGTAAGGGCTGCCGGCGCCGAAATCGGTCGTCAGAGTGATGACGCTCACATCTTCTCGATCAGTTGGAGGCACAGGTCCCGGACCTGGCCCGGGTTGACGTTCGGGTTCTTCTTCTTCGCCTGGCCGATGAGAGAAGCCGCCGCTTTCATTCTACCTTCTTTGACATCCTGGACAATCTTGGGGTTGGCGTCAAGCAGTTCGCGGCAAAGGGCCTCGAGTTCCGACTGGTCGACCTCCTCGATGCCCATCGCCTTCATTGCCCCCTCGACCGACGTGCCCGAGGCGAGCATTTCGGCCAGAACCTCGCGACCGCGGCTGGTCGTAAGCCGTCCGGCCTGGACCTTTCCCAGCAACTCGGCCAGCGAGGGGGGGAAAACGGCGAAGGCGTCGATCGTGATTTGCCGTTCGTTGAGCGTCCGCAGGACATCTTGCTGGACCCAGTTGGCCGCCAACTTGCCGTCGCCCGAGCGGTCGGCCAGTTCGATGTAATAATCCACCACCGCCCGGCCTTGATTCACCAGCACGTCGGCGTCGTAGGGCGTGATTTCGTAGGTGCGCTGGAGCCGCGTCCGCAACGCGGCGGGCAGTTCGCCCAGCGCTGCGCGAATCTCCCGGACCTGCTCGTCGGTCGTGGTGACCGGCACGAGGTCGGGGTCGGGGAAGTAGCGGTAGTCGCTCGATTCTTCCTTCGAGCGCTGTGGCCGTGTAATCTCGGCGTCCTCGTCCCAGCCCCGGGTCTGCTTGGGCACGTCGCCGAGGCGGTTGCCCGTCTCCCGCCAGACTTCGTACTGACGCTGCGCTTCGTAAGCCAGCGCCCGCTCGACCGCGCGGAAGCTGTTCATGTTCTTCACCTCGACGATCGGCGTGGCGAGGGGGCCCTCGGGCGTGTCGATGTGAAGATTGACGTTCGCGTCCACCCGGAGGCTGCCCTCCTGCATGTTGCAGTCGGAGACGGCCAGGTAGTTCAGCAGGAGCTTCAGTTCGGTCAGGTAGGCTTTGGCCTCGCCGGGCGAGCGCATGTCGGGCTCGCTGACGATCTCCAAGAGCGGCGTTCCGGTCCGGTTCAGATCGATGCGGCTGTCCGCCCGGCCGGCCACTTCGTCGTGCATGCTCTTGCCCGCGTCCTCCTCCAGATGCGCCCGGATGATCCCGACCCGCTTGGGCTCGAACTCGCCCTTGGGATCGCTGATCGGCAGATAGCCGTTGCGGCTCAAGGGCAGGTCGAACTGGCTGATCTGGTAGCCCTTGGGCAGGTCGGGATAATAGTACTGCTTGCGGTCCCACTTGGTGAACCGGGGGATCTCGCAGTCCAGCGCGACGGCCGTCTTCAGCGCCAGCTCGAACGCCCGGCGATTCATCACCGGCAGCGAGCCGGGCATGCCGATGCACACGGGGCACGTCTGGGTGTTCGGCGGCTCGCCGAAGAGCGTGCCGCAAGCGCAGAACATCTTGCTCTCGGTCGCCAGTTGGACGTGGACTTCCAGGCCGATGACGATGGTGTAAGGAAGTTCGTTGCTCATAAGACCAGTGTCGTGGGATTCTCGAAATCTGTCGGGCGCCGCCAACGGATCGCCGCGGCGAGCCCCATGATCAAACCACCGGGGAGAGAACCGTACAGAACTCCACCCAGCGGAATCATTACAAACAACACGAAGAGGTTCTTGCCAAGACTGAGCGCGATTTCGACAGCCGTGGTCCCTGGGATCACTTCGCTCCGGAATGCGGGAATCAAGGCTCCAACCAGGAGTATCACCAGCCCAATCGTCCAGAAGATGATCGAGACCGTCCAAAAGCCCAGTTTCGCTCCTCGCCACATACCCGCCAGTGCCGCCCGTATCCTGGTCGGGTGGACCTTCTGGTCATTATCAGAAGGCACGGTTGCCGGTGCCTCGGGCGATTCGTAGGGGTTGGGTAACGACAGTGCACGCTCCTCCGTTGATTCATGGCAGGACCTACCCAGATTGGGCCGGCTTTACCATATGCGCCTCGAAGCGGGCAATCTCTTCTTTGAGTTGATTGATCAGCTTCTTGAGCGAGAGCAGCGCCAGCTCTCGCACATGTTCGTCCGGGCTCGGTTTCGTTCGAGTTGCCTCATACTGGTCCTCGAGCATCTGCAACTTCTCTCGAGTGACCTCCAGTTCACGCACACTTTGGAGATTCATAGGATTACCTCGATCATGCCCTTTGGATTCAAGTACCGATCTGTCGCAAAGAAGCGGCCAACCAGCTTGTCAAAAGTATCGGCGTCCGCGAGTTGAACATCCAAGAAGGGGAAGCCGATGCGCAGTTCTGTCTCTGCAACCGTATCCTTCGGAAAGGCTGCCTCGATCAACAGCACGCAATCCACGTCATCAGGCTCCACGACATCGGTAACGAAACTCCCGTTGACGACGACGCGTCTGACGCCCGCTCGCACGGCCGCGTCGACGAGCCACCGCAGCGATTCCATCTGGACGCGTCGAAGTTCGGATTGTTGGCCGAACCTTCGCGCGATTTCATCCAAGCTCGCGCGGTGCAGTCCCGGGGGCAAGTAGCCGTCTTCGTTGAATTTGGGAATCATAAGCAGGGCCCCTCTTCCGCCTCTCGTTCATCGGGGACAATCGCTCTTTCGCGCGGCTTCTGCTGGGCGCACCTTGTACTCGTGCTTCGCAATACGGACTATTTCCACGATGTCCCCGGCCCTCAACTTGTGAGCACGCATGAATTCCTTCACGTGCGCATGCGCAGACCGAAACGTCTTGTGCCTACCGGAAATGTCGGTCGTGATCCGTCCGATACCTTCAAAGTCGACGATCAAGTGCTTTGCAGCTGGCTTGACGTTCCCGCCGAGGCATTCTTGAGGCCAGAAGGAATCGATCAGCCCAAGGCGGATATAGCCATTCCTGATGCCTCCCGCTGTGACTCTTGCCGTTCGGATTTCAAGGGGCTCATTAACGTGCGGGCGGCGCAAACCTCCGGGTACATTGGCCTGGGAGTCCGTGAGGTGTGCCTTGAGTGCCAGAACCGGCACGGGACATGCGTCCCAGTCATGTTCCCAGCAGACGATCAGATCGCACGAACTTGAGTCGTGACCGTGCCGCCGGAAGCTGCTGCTTTTGTACTCAAATTCGATCGTCACTCGCTCCCAACCCCGAGTAACCTTGCGCCGCGCAATGCAGTCAGGGAATTCCGAGCGCACTTCCTCGATGATAAAGCCTAGTTCCTCGGACAGCATGGCGAACAACGCGACGACGCCCATCTCGTTGACAGGGCCATAAACGAAGCCGCGGAAGTTGATCAGGTCTCCAACGACGCTTCGTTTTCCCACGAGTCGCTCCTCACTTCGCTCGGGCATCCGAAGACAAAACAAGCACCACATCGCCGCGACTAGGACGCATCGTACACATCCATTTCCGGACGTTGCCAGTCTTCCGCAAAGGACGCCAATCCGCGACGGAGATCCCCGGCCTGATCGCGGTCGATGCCGCGGTCGGCTAGGTCGACCGATTCGGCCTCGGCAAGGAATGTCACGATCACTCGCCCCTCCGCTCCTTGCGGTGGAGATTCGAGTAGTTCAACTCTGCCTTCGCGGTAGACACCTTGCACCGACTTCAACATCGTGCCGTCCTCCATCCTTTTCGGGCCGCGTCGCCCCATCACGCGCTTGCCACACCCCTATTCTACCGCGCAACCGTTCCCCCGTATAGCGGGATCCCCCCACAGCGAGCGGCGTGATCAATCCAGCGGCGGACGGCGAGTGTGCCAATCGGTCGCCGTCTGGAACATGTGGGCAGCCCGCAAAAGTCGCTCCTCTTCAAACGGCGGGGCCTGCAACTGCAAGCCGATCGGCAGGCCGCCTGTACTGAAGCCGCAGGGGATCGAAATGCCGCCGATGCCGGCCAGGTTGGCGCTGATCGTATAGAGGTCGAACAGGTACATCGACAAGGGGTCGTTCACCTTCTCGCCGATCTTGAATGCCGGCGTGGGCGCGACCGGCCCGGCCACGAGATCGACCGACTCGAACGCCTTGTCGAAATCTTGGCGGATCAGGCGGCGGACCTTCAGGGCCTTCAGATAGTAGGCGTCGTAGTAGCCGGCACTCAGGGCGTAGGTGCCCAGCATGATGCGGCGTTTCACCTCGGGCCCAAAACCCTCGGCGCGGCTGCGGCGGTACATCCGGATCAAGGCGTTGTCCATGTCGGCCAACGCGGCGGTGTCGCCAGCGGCTTCGAGACGTTTGCGCTCGGCCTCCCACTCGGCGGCCATCGCCCCGAGATCGGGTCGGTGGCCGTAGTGGACGCCGTCGTATCGGGCGAGATTGCCCGAGGCCTCGCTCGGGGCGATGATGTAGTACGTCGCCACGGCGTACTTGCCGTGTGGCAGCGAGATTTCCTTGACCGTCGCGCCGAGCGACTCGTAGACCCGAACCGCCTCGCGGACGGCCGCCTCGACCTCGCCGTCGAGCCCCTCGCCGAAATGCTCCCGCACCAGCCCGAGCCGAAGACCGTCCAGCGGCTGGGTCACGGTCCTGGAATACTCCGGCACGGGCACGTCGACGGAGGTGGAATCCAGCGGATCGTGGCCGGCGAGCACCTCCAGGAGCAACGCGGCGTCCCGGGCCGTGTGCCCCATCGGGCCGATCTGATCGAGACTGCTGGCGAACGCGACCAGCCCGTAGCGGCTCACCCGGCCGTAGGTCGGCTTCATTCCCGTCACGCCGCACATCGCCGCCGGACAGCGGATCGATCCGCCGGTGTCGCTTCCGACGGCCAAGGGACTCATCCGCGCGGCGACCGCCGCCGCGGAGCCGCCGCTGGAGCCGCCGGGGATGCGCGTGAGGTCCCAGGGGTTTCGCGTCGGGCCGAAGGCCGAGTTCTCGTTCGAGCCGCCCATGGCGAACTCGTCCATGTTCGTCTTGCCGATCAACACGGCGTCGGCGGCCCTGAGCTTCGCGATCACGGTGGCGTCGTACGGCGGGCGGAAGTGTTCGAGCATCCGCGACGCGCAGGTGGTCGGCTCGCCCTCGGTGCAAAGCAAGTCCTTGACGGCGACCGGCAGCCCGGCCAAACGGCCCACCGGCGCGTCGCCGCGCCGCCGCGAGTCGATCTCTTCGGCCCGGGCCAGCGCGGCGGAGCGGTCCACGCGCAGAAAGGCGTGGACCCGCTTGTCACACGCCTCGATCCGGTCCAAGAAAGCCTGGGTCGCTTCGGCGGAGGTAACCCGGCCGGCGTGGAGTTGTCCGAGCAGTTCGGTGGCGGAGAGTTCGACGAGAGACATGGGACAGCTCAGACTTCGCCCAGCACGGCCGGCACCCGATAGCACTCGCCGTCGAGGTTCGGCGCGTTGGCCAGCGCCCGGGCGCGATCGAGACTCGGCCGCGCCCGATCCTCGCGAAAGACGTCCGAGACGTCCAAGGCATGGGCCATCGGCTCGACGTCGTCGGTCTTTAGTTCGCCGAGCAACTCGACGTAGTCCAGGACGTCGCCCAACTGAGCCGTCATCGTGTCCAGTTCGTCCTCGGACAACTGGAGCCGGGCCAGGAGCGAGACCTTTTCGACTTCTTCACGGGAAAGGGCCATGGGATCGGCGGCCTAGGATTTCGCCTTGGCGGTCTCGCCGGCGGGCAGGCGGAACGGGGCGCGACGCACGGTCTTGGTGACCGCGCCGCTACGGATGCACTGGGTGCAGACCCGAATCGTCTTGTGGGTCCCGTTGGGCGTGGTCACGTGGACATTCTGCAAGTTCGGTCGGAACTGACGCCGGCTGATGCCGGTGATCTTGGTGCCCACCCCGCCGAGGTACTTGGCCTTACCACGATGAGTCACGGAATTACCCATTGCGGGGGCCTTGCCACACACTTCACATGCTTGAGTCATCAGTCCGCTCCACACATCGCGAGATTAAGAGGGTGAACAATCCGGGCGAGGGCCCGCCGGGCGAACCTTAAAGTATATCCGCTCGACCGGCCGACGCAAGGGCGGCAAAGTCCGGTAGTGTTGGGGGGGTGTTTCCCCGCGGTCCACCCGCCTCGAAACTGGTGTTGACGCCGGGCGGAGTTTCCTGGTATTTACCGCCCCCTCATCCTTTGCGGGAATACCTTCGACGTTTCCACGTCCGTGGTCCGTCGTTGCTGCGCGGGAAGACGGTTCCCGAGTCCGCCGGCGCACAGGCCGCGCGCCCGCCGTCCGGGTCGAGCGGCCGTGGACGCGTCCGCTCCGCCGACGCGAACGATGACGGCATCAGGGGCAGTAATGCCAAGGGAGACCAACCTTGACAAGGAGTGATTGCGACCGCCGGGCATCGACCGCGGTCCGCCGGGCCGCGCGGCGTGCCGGGTGGATCGACGGTTCTCGACGGTTCGGACGGCACCTCGCCGGCCTCGCCATCTTGGCGCCGATCCTGCTGGCGGTCTACTACGTCAGCCATTGGCTTCGCTTCGAGGGCCAATTGGGCGAAACCGGCATGGGCAACTTCTCCGAGACGGTCGCCTGGGTCGTCTTGATCAAGCTGGCCGTTTTTGGCTGGTTCCGGCTTCATCGCGGGTGGCGGAGCTTCGTGACCTTCTATGACCTCATGGTTCTGATCCAAGCGGTGACCGTCGGCACGCTCGCCATCGTCCTGGTCGACCTCTTCCTTTGGCCCGATCACGCCATCCCCCGAAGCATCTACCCGCTCGATTGGGGAGCGACCGTCGTCACGCTTGGCGGCATCCGCGCCGTCGTCCGGATGATCGACGAGCGGACATGGACGCTGCTCATGCCCCTCAACAAGGTGCCGACGTTGATTGTCGGCGCCAACGGCGCCGGCGAGGCGATTCTGCGGTCGATCATCCGCAACGGCTCGCTCACCTACCGCGTCGTCGGGTTCATCGACGCCGGCGTCAAGTGCCTCGGCACGCGGATCAACGGCGTGCCGGTAATCGGCACGCTCGAGCAGACCTGCCGCCTGGCCCAAGAGCGCGGCGTCCGCGAGGTGCTGATCGCGGCGGGCGAATTGTCGGGTCGCCAGGTCCGCGAGCTGGTCGACGAAACACAAGAGCACAACATCCGAGTCAAGGTCCTCCCCAGCTACGAACAGTTGATCGCCGGCACGGTCGCCTTGCAGCCGCGGCCCGTGGCCATCGAGGACCTGCTGCGCCGCGAACCCGTCCAACTCGACATCGAAGACATCCGCCAGTGGATCGACGACCGCGTGCTGCTGGTGACCGGCAGCGCCGGCAGCATCGGGTCGGAAATCTGCCGCCAGTTGCTGCGGTTCTCGCCCAAGCGGATCGTGCTGGTCGACCGTTCGGAGACGGGCCAGTTCTTCCTCCAGCGCGACTTGCTCGCCAAGGCCGGCGGCGTCGAGCTCGACGTCGCGATCGCCGACATCCTCGACGAAACCCGGATGCGCGAGGTGCTCCGGCGCCACCGGCCCGACATCATCTTCCACGCCGCCGCCTACAAGCACGTTCCGCTGATGGAGTCCCATCCGGGCGAAGCGGTCAAGAACATCGTCACGGCCACCCGCCGGCTCGCCGATCTGGCCATGGCCGCCGGCGTCCAATCCTTCGTGATGATCTCGACCGACAAGGCCGTTCAACCCACGAGCGTGATGGGCGCGTGCAAGCGGGCGGCGGAACTTTACGTCCAATCGCTGGCCGAGTTATCGCCGTGCCGCTTCGTCACCGTCCGGTTCGGAAACGTGCTCGATTCGGCCGGCAGCGTCGTCCAGGTCTTCCGCGAGCAGATCCGCAACGGCGGCCCGGTCACCGTGACCGATCCCGCCATGACGCGCTATTTCATGACCATCCCCGAGGCCGCCGGACTGGTAATCCAAGCCGGCGCGATCGGCAACGGAGGCGAGATCCTGCTGTTGGACATGGGCGAGCCGGTCCACATCGTCGACCTCGCCGCCGACATGGTCCGCCTGTCCGGCCTTCGCCTCGGCGAGGACATCGAGATCGCGTTCACGGGTATTCGCCCGGGCGAGAAGCTTTACGAAGAGTTGCACATCGCGGGCGAGACGGATCTTCCCACGCGGCACCCCAAGATCACGGTCGCCGACCGCAAGCGCCGCGACCCTGCCGCGGTGCTGGCCGCGATCGAGCGCCTTCAGGCCGTCGCCGACGAGAGTTCCGCGATGGTAATCGAACACCTCGGGCAGCTCGTGCCCGCCTTCCACCGCTCACCCGAGCCCGCCGAGCGCCGTGCCGCCGCGTAGCGCCGAGTGCTCTCATGTGGGGTGGGTCGAGCAAGCCGCGACTCCGGTGGAGCGTCATTCTTGTCGAAGCGGGAGACTTGCCGAGTGACCGGCTTGCGAGCCCCACCAGCCTACCGTGACGCCCGGTCGGGCTCGGCCGCCGGCCAAATCTGACTGGTGCCCAGCGTGCCCAGGACCAGCCAGAGGTTGAGCCAGCGGGCGAGGTCGGGCCGGGTGGCCACCAGGGCCGAGGCGAACGAGTGGTGGGCAAGGAAGTACGAGTGGCACGGCAACGCCGTCAACGCCACCACCGCCAGAATGTACAAGGCGCTCGTGACGAGGTTCAGGGTTCCGCCAAAGCCGGCGGCGATTCGGGCGGGCGATTGGTCCTTGAGATTCGGCATCTTCGCCCCCAGCCCCACGGCGATGCCCGAGAGCCCCACCGACAAGAGCACGCAGGTCAACTGGTGGCTGGCCACAACGAACAGCGGCACGCCGAGCATCGTGTCGCTAAAGAGCACCAAGAGCGAGCACGGCACGAGCGTGCCCCCGACGGCGAAGCAGAACTTGCTCCAGAGGATCCGTTCGCGCCGCACCGGCAGGAGGCCGAGCATCCAGAATCGCCGCCCTTCGAGGCTCATCATCGGGAAGATAAATCGCGTGGTGAGCGTCGAGAGGATCAGCCCAACGACCGACACGTTGAGGAAACTGACGATATTGACCCAGCCGACCTGATACATGTTCGAGCCGAAGCGGCGGATGTTCAGGAAGTAGAGCGCCAACAGGGCGAAGAAGACGAGAAACTGCGACCACTGGACCGGGTCGCGCCGGAAGAGCCGAAAATCTTTCACCAGCAAGAGCCGCATCTCAAGCGGCAGCGGCACGAGCCGCAGGATCGCGCCGTCCAACCGCGAGGGCCTGGTCGCCCGGGCGCGAGAGTCCTTGCCTTGCAGTTGGTCGTAGGTCTTTCGATAGACGCGGCCGGCGATCCAGATCGACAGTTGGCGGAACATCAGGGCGTTGGCCACCAGCAGACAGAGGAACAGGACGCCCTGGTCCCACTCGCCCCGCGCGGCCTCCAACAGACCCGTGCTGAGCCACCAACTCGGCAGCAGTTGTTGTTGGCTGAATCGCGCCCGGGAGAGAACCTGCTGAAACCACATCGGCGTGAGCAGCGTGCCTCGCGGACCGCTGGCCAGCGACCAGGAGATCCACGCGGCCGCGGCCAGGACGGCGGCCACGGCCAGGACCAAGACGTGGTTCCGGTGCCGCGGCATCCAGCGCATCACCAGCAGGCAGATTGCGGCCCCGATGCCCGCGGGCACGTAGATGAACGCCACCAGGAAGGGCAGCAGCAGGGCGTAGTAGTACCACGGCGCGCCCTCGATAATGCCGTAGGCCAACAACATCGGGCTACCCAGCAGCAAGAACGCCCAACTGCTGAACAGGATCGCCTCCTGCGATTTGTGCAGGAAGACGCGTTCGGTTCGGGCCGGCATGCTCAACAAGAGCGGCACGTCCTCGGCGCGAAAGAGCGCCCCGTAAAGCAGGATGGCCGAGGAGAAGACCAGCATGACCATCAACGCGGCGAAGAACATCGAGAAGACGGCGTGGATCGTGCGGTCGTAGGTGGCGGCGTAGGGGAGCGCCGTTTTGAGGAAGGTAAACCCGTCGGCGAACAGCCAGAACATGCCCGCCCACAACAGCACGCTCAGCACCACGATCAACGTCAGCCGAAGCCGGGACCGCGAGAGGATCTGCCGGACGTTTGTCGCGGCCATTTGTGTTCGCATTCGCCAGAAGACGCGGGCTTCGTTGGCCGGGGAGAGCAGCGGCGGCCGGGCGACAAAGGGGTCCGGGAAAAAGGGGACAGGTCCAATTGGTGCGCAGCACCCTTCGGGCCGCTGGGGCAAATTGGACCTGTCCCCTTTTTCTTCCCCGGCGGCGTTCACGGTCGGACTACTCCTCGCTCCGCGCCGGCAACCGACCGCCGGACGACTCGCGCCCGTTGCCCCCCTCGGTCAGGTCCAGGAACAGTCGCTCCAGAGACATCTCCGGCGAGGAGGCCTGTCGCCGGGCGTCGTCCCGGGTTCCGAGAAACGCAAGCCGGCCGCAATCGACGATGCCGATCCGATCGGCGATCTCCTCGGCCAGCGCCAGCGTGTGCGTCGACACGAAAACCGTCGTCCCGCCCGACGCCTTCTCGCGCAGAAGATCCTTCAGCAGCCGCACGCTCCGCGGATCGAGCGCCACGGTCGGCTCGTCGACCACGAGCACCGCCGGATCGTGCAGCATCGCCGAGGCAAACGCCAGCCGCTGGCGCATGCCGTGCGAGTACGTCTCGACCAACGTATCAACGAAGTCGGCCATGACGAAAGCCTCGGTCTGCCGGGCGATCCGTTGGGTCGTTTCCGCCGGGCTGAAACCCCGCATCCGCCCGGTGAACTCGAGAAACTCGCGGCCGGAGAGCTTTTCGTAGAGAAACGGTTCCTCGGGCACGTAGCCCAACAGCCGCGCCGCCTCCTGGGGCTCGGACAGCGTGTCGTGGCCGCAGACGCGGACGGCGCCCGAAGTGGGCCGCAACAGCCCGACGATCATCTTGATCGTGGTCGTTTTCCCCGCGCCGTTGGGCCCCAAGAACGCAAACAACTCGCCCGGCGGAATCGTCATCGAAAGCCGATCGACCGCCACCTTGCGTCCGTAAGTCCGCGTCACGTCAGTCAGTTCGATCATGGATTAGGGATTGGGGATTAGAGATTGGGGATTGGGGGTTGGGGGTTGGGGGTTAGAGTACCTGCGAACGTTCGGGTGGCACGCCCTGAGCACTAAGCGAAGGGCGTGGTTGAATCGCCGCCGCGATCGGCCACGCCCTTCGCCTGGGGCTCAGGGACGTGCCACCCAACCGTCTACCGTCTACTATTCCTGCCCCTGCTCTTGCGCCAGCGCGGCGGCGTCGTCCGGCGTCATGCGGACGAAGGTCATGGTCGAGTCGAACAGGGCCATCTCCTGTTTCAGGACGGCGCCGTCGAGGTCGACCCAGAGCCGGCCGCGCGGCTTCCGGTCCCTGCCCAACTCAAAGCCCGAATTGCCGTGGTATTCGACCAGCCACGTCGGCACGTCGCGCTCGTTCCACCGCAGATTCTCCACCCCCTGGACCTTCGCCTGGAGGATTTCCAGCGGGCGGTTGGGATAGTGCAACGGGCTGCAGACCTCGACGTTCCAGGACTGGCCTTCGCGCAAGCCGGGCAACTGGGTCTGCGGCGAGAGGCTGTCGCCCAAGAGGGTGTTCGGGTCGATGGGGATGCTGGTCTGATAGGACAGTTCTCGCGAGCGGACCGAGAGTCGAAGATCGCTTTGCTCGACCGTTGCGTCCATCGAAATGGCCTCGCCGATCGGTTTGAACTCGACCGTCGATCGGATCCGGCGAAGGCGTCCCTCGGAATCGACCGAGAGCACGCTTCGGGTGTCGGTTTCCATCTTCGCGCGCGACTCATCCAGCAGCCGGAAGAGGCCGCGAAGCCAGCCCGGCGTCATGTCGCCCACGGGCAAATCGTCGAAATGGACACGACTGCGAATCTGGGTCGATCGGTCGGGGAGGGATTCGGTCGTGCTCAGAGCCCAGCCCATCGGACGATGGTTCCATTGCAGCCGCCAGGCGACGGGCGGTTCGTTTTGCCGGGCTTCGAGGATCTGCCGCTGGCTGGGCGGCTCGCCGATCCACAACGGCGGAAGCACCTTCTCCTTCACCAGCCACGTCATCGTGGCCAGCCAAAGGACAATCACGGCGAGATTGAACCATCGGCCGTACATGGCCATGCTCCCGTTCTGCCCGGCTACGGTCGATTATACCGCATTGTCGCGGAGTTGCCCACACGGGGAGCACCGCATTGTCCACGCTAGGGGGGCGGCAAACCGAGCCGCCGCGAAGAACCGAGCCACGCGAAGAACCGAGCCACGCGAAGAACCGAGCCGCGCGAAGAACCGAGCCGCGCGAAGAACCGAGCCGCGACCGTGAGGGAGCGGTGGTGGCCCCACGCCGAACGATACCGCTCCCGTCACGGTCGCGGCTCGGTTTGTTACGGGCGTTCCCTCACGGTCGCGGCTCGGTTTATCGCAAGATCGGCATTCTTGGGCGGAAATCGAGGTTGCATCGAATGGCAAATCTGCGGATGATGTGCCGTCGGCGACGGAGTCGCCTCCCGCGGTCGCCGGAAGACCGTCAGATTGTTGCGACGTGACGCCCAAGGAGACTATGCGATGCAGACCATCCGCCTTCTGGCCGAAACATGCCTGGCTTTGGCAATGATTCTGGCCGTGGTGGGTTGTGGGAACAAGAACGGGGGGGCTGAGCAGGCATCCACCGAGTCGGCCAACGACCCCGGCGAGGGCCAATCGCCCAGCACCGCGCCGGCCGATGCCGAGAACCCCCGGAAGGCCAAGACCGGCAACCGATTGCATCCGCTGGTGGTGATCGAGACCTCGCTGGGTAACATCAAGGTCCGACTCGACGCCGAAAACGCCATGTTGACCGTCGACAACTTCCTGCAATACGTCGACAACTACGAGTACGCGGGGACGATCTTCCACCAGGTGAACAAGGGTTACGCCGTCCTGGGCGGCGCTTTCGCCAAAGACATGAGCCCCAAGCCCAGCCGCATTCCGATCCGCAACGAAGCCCGCAATGGGCGCAAAAACCGTCGCGGCACGATTGCGATGGCCCGACGGGAGGACGACATCGACAGCGTCACGCGGCAGTTCTTCTTCAACCTGGCCGACAACGCCGATCTGGACTACAAAGACGACACGCCCAAGGGCTATGGCTACACGGTCTTCGGCGAGGTTGTCGAGGGGATGGACGTACTGGAGAAGATCGGCAACGTCGCGGTCCACGACGTGCCCGCGCCGGACGGTTCGCCCTTTCAAGCGGTGCCGGTCGAGCCGGTCGTGATCAATTCGATCCGCCGGGTGGAGCGGTAGCGGTCGCGGCCGGCCGCTGGCCCGACCTCTTGGCCGCTTGGCCCTTCTCTCTCGCCTGCTTGGCCGCGTCGTAGCGATCCTTGAGGATGTCCAACAGCGAGTCAACCGTGTAGATCTGCCCGGTCGGCTTGTTGAAGTTCTTGCCGTCGGGCGATTGGGGGAGCATGGCGCCGAGGTTCTTGCCGTTGGGGGTCTCCGTCATGTACTCGATCATCTTGTAGCCTTCGGGGCCGCGAATGAACTGGCGGATGAGTTCCGGCCCCCGGGGAAGCTTCGCGAGACGATCCAACCGGTCGTAGCCCAGCGGGTACTGGCAGACCTGGGTCACGAACTTTCGGCCCTCGGGCGTGCGGAGTTGACGCACCAGGAAGCTGTCGTCGGCCGGCACGCGGTCCGTGATCGCTTTCTGCTCGGCCACCTGCCAGCCCATGAGATTGAGGTGCTCAAAGAGGGGCTCGACTTCGCCGCGGGCAAGGATTCCGCCGGGCTGATAGCCAGGCAGCCCCTCGAAGTAGCCAATGATCACCTTCTTTGCATCCGCGAACGCGGGCAGAGACTTCTCTGGCTTGGCGGCAGCGTTTACGCGAACTTGGTCGTCTGCGAGAGCTGCGCAACACAGGAAGCTCAGGATGATTGGTATGGCGAGCGCCGACCTGACTCGGAGGGTGTAGCGGTCCATGGGCGAGCCCTTTCTTCACGTAACGGATAGGCCACTAATGGACTTTCTCTGACCGGCGGTCTGATTCCGCGCCGATAACGATCAGGGCGTGCGCGTTCGTCCACCTTGATCGTCACACTTGCGCGGGGGTCTTCTGCAATAAAAGTTTAGGTCAAGACAAAGATCTTGTTGAACGAGCGCGGAAAGCGTTGTAAGATGACGGGGCTGAAACGGATGCATCGTTGGTAACGGAGGCGCCGCCCATGTCGAAACACGTCTTTTTTGTCCGGGAGTGTCCGACGTGCGGCCGCCACCTGCACATCCGTGTTGAGTATCTTGGCAAGAAGGTGGTGTGTCAGCACTGTCATGGGAAGTTGGAGGCCCGCGACCCCGCCGCCGCGGACGGTCCGATCATTGACCCGGCCCAGTCGATTTTGCTCCGCGCCGAAGCGCTTTTGCAGGGCACCGCGAACGAAAACGCCGCCCGCAACCGCGTGCAGCGCCCGCGCTGATCGCGCCGTGCTTTCCCTCGGCGTCTCGACGTCTCTGCGCGAGAGTAGAAAAACGCGCGGAGGCGCTGAGACGCAGAGGGGGAAAGTCTGCCTCGGCTTCGCATTCTGCCTGAGTTGCCTCACTTGACGGTTTTCGGACCGGAAACCCGAGAAAACCGCTCCGACCACGGCAAAGCCATCTTGGCTCGCGAAGGGCCGCTTGCAGCGAATCGCGGTCTCTTTGCTGAACTCACCTTGCCGAAATCCGGCGATTCCTGTATTTCTACGCGACCTTATTTCCCGCTCGGCGGTTTGTGGTGCGCTCGCGCCGCGCGATGGCCGTCTAGAGAGCGGGAATCGGGCAGGCCGTGCCAGGGTTCTTTGAACCGTTCCTCTTCTACCAGCGTAAATGGGCCCGACGGAAGGAACCGAAATGGTGGGTCGCTCAGTGACTTCAATCCGACGGGGATTCTGGGCGATCGTTCTCGCCTGGCTCGTCTGCGCGAATTCGGTGGCGATGGCCCCGGCACAAGGACCCCGTCTGGAGCCGCCCTTGGGCCCGCCGAACGCCGGTCCGATCGCGCCCTCGCCGCCCTACGCCGGGCAACCCGTGCCGCCCTACCCGGACGCCGGGACGCTCACACCCGCGGCGCCCGGCGCGGTTCCGATCGACCCGACGCCCG
Organism: Planctomycetia bacterium; assembly: GCA_026401055.1. Taxonomy (GTDB): domain Bacteria; phylum Planctomycetota; class Planctomycetia; order Pirellulales; family Thermoguttaceae; genus JAPLNP01. The sequence continues at coordinate 11,890 of JAPLNP010000236.1, read as the reverse complement.
GCGCCGCCGTGCTGGTCGAGCCGCAGGTGGTCGAGGTGCGGAGCGTCGGCACCGAGACGGTGAAGACCGACCAGGTGCTCCAGCACATTCGCACCCGCGCCGACCGACCCTTCCGCATGGACGTGATCGAGCGCGACGTTCGCGAGTTGAACAAGACCGGCCTGTTCGTCGACATCCGCACCTCGTACCAGGAGGTGCCGGGCGGCCGGGTGGTCATCTTCGAGGTCGTCGAGCGGCCCACGCTCCGCTACGTCAAGTACGTCGGCTGGCAGAAGGTCAAGGAGAAAACGCTTGCGAAGGAGAGCGGGCTGAAGGCGGGCGCGGCGGCCGACCCCTACGCGGTCGAGGAGGCACGGCGAACCCTCGAAGAGTACTACCACGAGAAGGGCTTCGGCCTGGCCCGCGTCACGATCAAGGAAGGCAACAAGCCCGGCGATCGCGGCGCCATATTCGTGATTCACGAAGGGCCCAAGCAGAAGGTGGCGTGGACGGGCTTCATCGGCAATACGATCGCCAACGACGACCGCCTGCGGACCCAGATCCAGTCGAAGCAGGGCATCTTCTGGGTGTTCAAGGGCGAGTTCAGCCGCAAGGAAATCGAGGAAGACAAGAACCGCCTGACCGCCTATTACCGCGGGCTGGGGTTCTTCCGCGCCCGGGTCGGAGACGAGGTTACCTTCAGCGCCAGCCAGGAATGGGCCTTCGTCACCTTCGTGATCGACGAGGGGCCGCGCTACACGATTCGCGACATCTCCTGCATCGGCAACACGAAATTCCTCACCGACGACCTGGTCGAAAAACTCAAGCTCCGGGGCGGTGAATACTTCAACCAGGCCAAGATGGACGCCGACATCCGCGCGCTCGAGGAGAAGTACGGCAGCGTGGGCTATATCTTCACCGACGTCAAGGCCGAGCCCCGGTTCCTCGAACGGCCCGGCGAACTGGACATCGTCTACGAATTCAGCGAGGGCGACCGCTACCGCGTCGGAAAAATCCTCCCCGAAATCAAAGGCGAGTATCCCCACACCAAGATCACCACGGTGCTCAATCGCATCTCGCTTCAGCCGGGCGACATCGTCGACATCCGCGAGCTGCGCGCCAGCGAACGGCGGCTCCAGGCGTGCGGCCTCTTCGAGGTCAACCCGCAGGAGGGCGTGAAGCCCAAGATCGTCTTCAGCCCGGTGGATGCCCAGCCGATCGACCCCGACAAGGCCACCGAGCACGGAATCGCCCGGCCGCCGAGCCGCCCGGACGGCTTCCGCGGCCAGAGTCCCGACGAGGCGGAACCGGCGACGGACGGCTGGCTCGAGCCGAGCCGGCAAGGCGCCTGGCCCTTCTTTACGAGACGGAGGTAGCAGATGATCGGGCCGGCACGGATTATCACGGCAACGAAAGTCGCCTTTCGCTCCGCGAAAGTGGCGATCCTCCGCGGCACGGAAGCGGTGGTCTCTCGCGGAGCAGAAGGCCGCTACTTTCGCGGAGCGAAAGGCGACTATTCGACCGCTATCGATTTGCCGCTCGTCAAATGGTCCTTGCTCGTCGCGATCGGCTGGTTCGCCGCCGTGGGCTCCGGCGCCGTCCGGGCCGACGACTGGCGATTCAACCGCGCGAACGACGTGTTCGACCGGCACGCCGCCCTCCAGGCGCGGCCGGTGGCGCCGCCCGAGCCGCGCCGGGTCAATTCGCCGGTCATCCGCGCCCAGTTGGGCGGCGGCGAGGGACGATCCGTTCCGTCGATGTATCCGACTCCGACGAGGCAACCCGCCCAAACGCCATCCGGCCAATCCGCCTCGACGGCGTACCAATCGGCGCCGACGTCGCCGGCCTACGGCAGCGACCCGGAGTTCGGACCGCCGCCGCTGGGCGCGGACGTGAACGGCGGGAATCTCACGGGCCGGGGCGTGCTGGACGAGTTGCGCCCGGTCGGCAACGATCCGTATTGGGAAGACCCGACCCGATTCATTCCGCTGTTCCCCAATCTGCAGGAATCGCAGACCGGGCGGCTGATGTTCGGCGTGGGGGTGAACTCGGACCAGGGCGTGATGGGCTCGATCATCCTGGACGAACAGAACTTCAACTGGACCCGATTCCCGCGAAGCTTTGAAGAGATCCGCAACGCCACCGCATGGCGCGGGGCCGGCCAGCACCTGCGCATCGAGGCCGTGCCCGGCACCGAAGTCCAACGCTACATGATCAATTTCCAGGAACCGTACATGGACGTGCTCGGCTACGAGTCGAGCCTGGGGTTGAGCGGGTTCTACTACACGCGGCAATACACCGAATGGCACGAGAACCGCGTGGGCGGCCGCGTGGCGCTGGGCTACCACTTCACCCACGCCCTGACCGGCAGTCTCGCCTTCCGCGGAATGAAAGTCGGCATCTTCGACCTCATCGATCCCGCGCCCCAGGAACTCCTCGACGCCAAAGGCAATTCGGCCCTCTACGGCTTCCAGTTGAACCTCGCCCACGATACCCGAGACAGCAGCTTCCTGGCCACCGAGGGCCACGTGATCGAAGCCTCCGCCGAGCAGGTCGTCGGCACCTGGAGCTACCCGCGATTCGAGGTGGACGCCCGAAAATACTTCCTCATGCACGAGCGGCCCGACGGCTCCGGGCGGCACGTGCTGAGCGTCAACGGGCATTTTGCCTACACGGGCGACAACACGCCGATCTACGAGAACTACTTTGCCGGCGGCTTCTCGACCATCCGCGGCTTCGACTTCCGCGGGGCTTCGCCGGTCGACCAGGCGACGGGCGTTCGCGTGGGCGGTCAGGTCGAAGTGCTCGCGTCGGTCGAGTATCTCTTCCCGATTACGGCCGACGACATGCTCCGCGGCGTGGTCTTCTGCGACACCGGCACGGTCGAGAAGGACTTTAACCAATGGGACGACAAGTACCGCATCGCGCCGGGCTTCGGCCTGCGGATCGTCGTCCCGGCGATGGGCCCGGCCCCGATCGCGTTGGACTTCGCCTTCCCGGTCGCCCGCAACAAGTTCGACGACATCGAGACGTTCAGCTTCTTCGTCGGCTTCACGCGGTAGTCGGCCCTAATATCCCTGCCGGTATCCCCACTGATAGAAATCGTCGTAGTAGCCGCGGTGGCAAATGACCGCGGGCCGGTACTTCACGCCGAACCAACCCCAACTGTACGTCGGCACGCCGAATCCGTAGCCGTACCAGGGAGCCGATTGGGGAGCGCCCGGGTAACGGTAGGGTGTCGGAATTCCGGCCGAGGATCCCTGCGGCGTGGCCACGCTGTCCGGCATCGGCTGATGGGTTCGGGCTCCGAGAATGCGGGAGAGTTCACCGGCGGACACGGGGCCTGGAAACACGCTGCCCAGGAGCAGCATCGACGCGGCGATCACCGGCAAACCACGGCATGACATGACGGATCCTCTCATCTGTTGTGGCACCGCCGCCCTCGGCGGTGTTGTGGCGCCGGCCACGATCATCTCAGCCGAGGGCGGCTGGGCCACATTCGCCCTTGGATATTGATCGTTCGCCGAGGTGGCCGGACAGGAACGAGAGAGACCGGCGGCGCGGAATATGCCGGATGCGCGGTCCAGTTGTGCCGGTTGGTCGGATTGTAGGAGGCCGGGGACTGGTCCATATTTTCGGCGAGAAGACGTGTTTTGCGAGAAAGCGTCGGCCGAAAAATGGACCTGTCCCCTTCCGTGGCTCACTCACACTGGATCAGACTCAGGGTCTCGTACCGGGCGAGTTTCTCGGCCCCGCCCATGCCGGTCAGCTCGATGAGAAACGCGCAGCCGGCCACCACTCCGCCGGCCTTCTCGATCATTTGGCAACAAGCCTCGACCGTGCCGCCGGTGGCCAGGAGGTCGTCGACCACGAGCACGCTGGCCCCGGGCGGGATCGCGTCGGCGTGCATCTGGAGCGTGTCCGTGCCGTATTCCAACTCGTAAGTGTGCGAGAGCGTCTTGTAAGGCAGCTTGCCCGGCTTGCGGATCGGCACCAGCGCCGCGCCCAACTCGATGGCCAACGGGGCGGCGAAGAGGAATCCCCGGGCTTCGGCCGCCGCGATGACGTCGATCTTTCGACCGCGAAAATGATCCGCCATCCGCCGGACCGCCTCGCGAAACGCCTCCGGCGCGGCCAAGAGCGGCGTGATGTCCCAAAACAAGATCCCCGGCTTGGGAAAATCCGCTACGCTGCGAAGATAGTCCGTCAATTGCAGGCCGGTCAACTCGGGCATGGGGAGATCTCCTCCTCTCTGGGGGCATTGGTCCCGCTCACGGGACGTGAACACACGTTTGACAGTATAACCCACTGGTTGTTCGTGGGAAGACAGTCGGCAGATAGCGGGAGGCGGAGCGTAGACAGCAAGTGGAAACCCGGGCCGCCATCCGTTATGATGCGGCGGTGGGAAGACGGTGGCCGCTCCGCAAAGGAGAAAGACACATGAGGAAACGGTACGGAATTGCTGCGACGCTCCTGGTCCTGGCTCTGGCGGCAACGAGCGTCGGGGCCGATGCTCCCTCGTCGGACGGCCCAACGGGCGGGTTGACGCTCAAGGAGAAGACATTGCTCGAAAAGCCCTCGCCGCTGCGGGGGGCGTTTTACGTGAGCAAGTCCGGCGTGGAGATGATGACCTACGGTGCCCGGTCGGCGGACAACGGCGCGACGTGGGCTTCCTATCAGCCCCAGCCCGACTTCCAGGCCGGCTTGTCGCCGAACTTCCGCCGCAGCCCGTACCCAGGCTTTGTCGACCCGGTCAACAACCGGCTGCTGACGGTCGTGTTCGCGATGGACCGGTCCGACGTCGACCGCAATATCGAGGAGCCGGCGGAAACGGCCTCGGACAGCTACATCCGTTACCGCGTGTCGCTCGACGGGGGCAAGACGTTCCTGTTCGACGAGCCGGTTATTCAAAAAGGCGATTACGATTTCAAGCATCCTCTTGCGGGCCTGTACCTGGGCAAGAACGCGATATTCCTGGGCGACATGGGCTGCCGCCCCATCCGGACGCGGCAGGGGAACATTCTCGTGCCCGCCCAAATGACGATCCTCAATGCCGAGGGCAAGATCGAGACGTTCGGCAGCGGCTGGGATTATTACCACAGTCTGATGCTCGTCGGAACGTGGAGGGACGACAGCCGCCTGGACTGGCAGGTGTCGGAGCAGATCGCGGCCGACCCGGCGCGGACCGCTCGCGGCCTCTACGAGCCGACGCTGGCCGAGATGCCCGACGGACGGATCTTGTGCGTGATGCGTGGCAGCAACGGGCTCAAAAAGGACCCGAACCACCAACTGCCCAGCCACAAATGGCACAGCGTTTCGACCGATGGCGGATTGCACTGGACGAAGCCCGAACCGTGGCACTACTCCAGCGGCGAGCCGTTCTTCTCGCCGTCGAGCATGTCGCAGTTGATCGCTGGTTCCAACGGGCGTTTCTACTGGATCGGCAACCTCAGCCCGGAGAACTGCCAGGCTAACTCGCCGCGCTGGCCGCTGGTGATCGGCGAAGTCGATCCGAAGAGCATGATGCTCATTAAACAGAGCGTGATCACGATCGACACGCGATCGCCGGACGAACCGGCGGGCGTGCAGTTGTCGAACTTCTACGCATTCGAGGACCGGCCCAGCGGCGACATCGTCCTGCCGATGCAGCGATGGCTGCCCGGCGACAAATACCAATGGTTCCTCTACCGAATGGGCACTCACGAAGAAAGGAAAACTCCATGAAACGGCATCATTTTCTAACCGCGCTGTCCGTCCTGGCGGCCCTGGCGGCGACTACTTGGGTGGCGACGCCTTCGGCCCGCGCCGAGGAAGGCCCGGTCGCGGTCCTGCGTTTGACCACGTCGCCCGGCAATCCCCGCAACAGCGAGGGCGATTTCGTCCGGCTGCGCGACGGGCGTATTCTGTTCGTCTACACCCACTTCACAGGCGGCGGCGGCGACGACTCGGCCGCGCATCTGGCGGGCCGGCTTTCGAGCGACGGCGGAAAGACGTGGACCGCGACCGACGTGCCGATCGTCGCCAACACGGCGGGCTTGAACGTCATGTCCGTGTCGTTGCTGCGGCTGGCCAACGGCGAGATCGCCCTGTTCTACCTGGTCAAAAACTCGCAGGTCGATTGCCGGCCGGTGATGCGGATTTCGACCGACGAGGCGAAGACGTGGGGCGAGCCGGTCAAGGTCATCCCCGACTCGCAGATCGGCTACTACGTGATGAACAACGATCGGGCGGTCCAGCTCAAGAGCGGCCGAGTGGTCGCGCCGGTGGTCTTGCACGCGTCGCCCGAGCGGCCGGCCTTCGACGGCAACGGCATGTTCATGTGCTACTTGTCGGACGACAGCGGCCGGACGTGGCGTCGCAGCCGCGGCGTGCAAAACGACGGGGAGCCGCGGAAGTACTGTTTGCAGGAGCCCGGCGTGATCGAGCTGACGGACGGGCGTCTGTTGGCGTTCTGCCGGACCACGCACGGCAGCCAGTACGCCTCGCATTCCTCCGACGCCGGCGAGACGTGGACGGAGTTCCAGCCGACCGCGATCTTTTCGCCGTGCTCGCCCGCCTCGATCGAGCGAATTCCCTCGACCGGCGACCTGCTGTTGGTCTGGAACAACCACGACAAGATCGACCCGGCGCTGAAGGACAGCCGAACGCCCTTCAACGCGGCCATATCCACCGACGAGGGCAAGACGTGGCAGAACATCAAGACGATCGGCGACGACCGCTCGGGCTGCTACTGCTACACCGCGATCGAGTTTGTCGACGACCACGTCCTCTTGGGCCACTGCGTCGAAGACGGACTGAACGCCAGCCGGATCACGCGACTGCCGATCGCGTGGCTGTACGAGAAGCCGGCGGGGAAATGATTACAGGAGTCATCGCCATGTCACGCGAAAAGATCACTCGACGTCGTGTTCTACAAACGGCCGCGGCCGGCGCGGCCTTCGGAATGTGGGAGTTGGGAGGGAGGACCGCCATGGCCGCGGAGGCAACGTCTTCGGTAAAGATCATCGAGCCGGTTCACGGCGCCGTCCTGAACCACCGCCACGGGAAGCAAACGGCCGACGCTCTTTCGATTCGCGTCGTGGGCGAGGCGCTGCCCGGCGATCGGGTGACCGTCAACGGCGCGGCGTGCCGTCGCGAGGGCAAGCGGTTCGAAGCCGAGGTTGCCCTGCGCGAGCACGAGAACGATTTGGTCGCGGTGGCCGAGGGAGACGCCGGGCGGCAAGAGCATCGCGCCCGCGTGGTCTGGGATCGCTACAGCGAGCCGCGATACCGCTTCATGATCGACGACAACAGCTTCTTCTTGCGCGACATCGCCCAGAAGAACTATCGTTCGCTCTTCGACTGTTTCTACCTGAAGGGGCTGCGGGATCTGAACAAGAAGTACGGAACGAAGTTCTGTCTGAACATCTATTATGTGGCGGCCGACGACGCGAAGGTCCCGACCGACACCGACTTCCGCCTTCCACAATTCCCCGATCGCTACAAGAGCGAGTGGCGCGACAACGCCCCTTGGTTGAGACTCGCCTTCCACGCTTACGCCAACAAGCCGGACCGGCCGTATCAAGACGCTCCACCGGAGAAGCTTCTTGCCGACCTGGACCTGGTGGCGGCCGAGATTCGCCGTTTTGCGGGCGAGGAGGTGTACGTTCCGCCCACGGTCATCCATTGGGCGATGCTACGTCATTCCGCCTTCAAGCCGCTGTACGAGCGAGGCACTCACGTGCTGACCGGCGGCTTTTGGCGCGAAGGCGACAAGTGGGACATCAACTACAACTGGGACGACGTGCACTGTGAGTACTGCTCTCGGCACAACGCCTGGAAGGATTTTGAAAGCGGAATCGTGTTTTCGCTGAACAGCTTCTGCTGCAATCTCGTGCCGGTGGATCGCACCGTCGCCGCCCTCGAAACCGCGACCCGGGACCCCAACACCGCCGAAATTGTCGATATCGTGACCCACGAACAATACTTCTGGCCGTTCTACATGGCCTACATTCCGGATCATTTCGAGCGGCTCGACACGACGCTCCGCTGGGTGACCGAACACGGCTACAAGCCGGTTTTCTATCACGAAGGCTTCTTGGGCGGCCGGGTATAGCCCAACTTCACCAATTCCGCGGGAACACCGACATGACGCGATGGTACGAGACGCTTTTCGCCAATTTCGCCGGATCTTACGACAAGGAGTGCTTCACGCAGGGAACCGTTGGCGAAGTGGACTTTGTCGAACGGGAGCTTGGGGCCGACCGGTCCAAGCGAATCCTGGACATCGGCTGCGGCACGGGCCGCCACGCCATCGAGCTTGCCAAGCGAGGCTACCATGTGACTGGCTTCGACCTCTCCGAGGGCCAGCTCCGCCGCGCCCGGGAAAAGGCGGCGGCGGCCGGCGTTGGTGTTGAGTTTCAACGTCGGGACGCGACTCAGCCGCATTTCACCAACGAGTTCGACGCCGCCATCATGTTCTGCGAAGGCGCGTTTCCGTTGATGGAGACCGACGAGAAGAATCATGCCATTCTCAGGCACGCCGCCGCGGAGCTGCGTCCCGGCGGCAAGCTGCTCCTGACAACGCTCAATGCTTTGTTTCCGCTGTTTCACTCAGTGAAGGACTTTCTTGACGCCGGCGCGTCCGGCGCGGCGAGCGATAAGCTGACGTTTGATTTGATGACGTTCCGCGAACACGCCGAGTTGACGTTCACCGACGACGCGGGCAAATCGCAAACGATCACGACCGACGAACGCTACTACACGCCCGCCGAAATGCGTTGGCTGCTCGAGACGGCGGGATTCGCGAAGGTTGACATTTTCGGCTGCGAGATAGGCCAGTTCAGCCGCGAACACGCGCTCGGGACCGACGATTTCGAGATGCTGGTGGCGGCGGAAAAGGGCGAGTGACGTGCCAGATGGTGCGAAACGGCGGTCGGGTGGCACGACCCTGAGCCCTGGGCGAAGGGCGTGGCCGGCATCGGCAGCGATTCGACGATGCCCTTTCAGGGCGTGCCACCCATGCGCTCATTCAAGCAGTCGCGCGGCGGGGCCCATGTCCCGCTTGGCCTGGCGGATCACGCCGTCGAGGAAGGCGGACCGCAGGGGCTTGATGGCCAGCGACGCCTTCACCAACCCGGTGCGTTCGAGGATCGTGACGATGCGTCCCAGCGCGCGGTGGCCCAGGCGATCGGGCGCGTCGCCGATCAACTCGCCGAGCTTCCCGCGTTCGATGGCCATGGTGACGACGCGATCGAAGACGCTCTCGGGCGTGTGGACCCGCTGGGCCCGGGATTCCATGTGAATGGCCCCCCGGCGGCATGACGAATAGCACACGCCGCAGCCCAGGCAGAGGCTGTCGTCGCAGACGGAGGCCTTTCGGATCTTGTCGCCCTCGATCCGGTCGACGCGGTGGAGGGCCCGGACCGGGCAGGCCTCGACGCAGAGTCCGCAGCCGGTGCAGGCCTCGGCGTCGATCCGCGCGATCCAGTTCGACGTGACGACCGCCCCGCGAAGGTCGAACTCGCGGATCGCCCGGAGCATTTCGCAGCAGCAGCCGCAGCAGTTGCAGATGTAGGACACCTTGCGCCGGACGTTGTCGCCGATCTGGGCCAGCCCGGCGTCCTTGCACTCGGCCAGGATGCCCAGCGCCTCGTCGGTCGAGACGCGCTCGGCCAGACGGCCTCGGATCAGAATGCCGGCGGCGTAGTTCAACGAGAGGCACACCCGACGCGGCGCGTCGCACGCCTTGCCCAGGTGCTGGGCCTTGTGGCGGCAGGAGCAGAGCGACACGCCGACCGGCTCGGCCGACCGCACCAGGCGGCTCGCCCGCTCCCAGTCGAGGACCTCGGCGTGATCCTCCGCGGGCAGTGCCTCTTCGCGGACCAGCGCGCGGCCAACCTGGGTCTGGCCGGCGAACGCCGATCGCATGAAACGGCCCTCGTTCATGTAGTCGTCGAAGAGTTTGGCCAACTCGGCCATCGGCAGCTCGTCCCGCGCCCGCATGAACACGAACTCGAACAATCCCAGGACAATCGGCGGCAGCGCGAAGTAGCGCCGGCCGCCGCACTCGAGGTCGACCACGAGGCCGCGTCGGGCCCAATCGGTCATCATGCCGTCGAGTTCCTCCGGCGGGACGTTCACTTGGGCGGAGAGGTCGTCCAACAAGGTCAGTCGGCCGGGAATCTTTCTGGCCAGTTCGGCTTCCTCGGGCGAGAAGAGCAACCGGAGGATTTTGGTCAGCGTGGGCGAGTCCGGCGCGCCGGTGACGTTGCGGTCCATCCGGCGTTGCAGGAGCCGGTACTCGCGGTCCGGATTGACGATGTGGCCCATGACAGACCCGTCCCTTCATCTGGGTTCTTCGCCGGGCGACCGCCGCGACGAGGCTTGCCTTGGATTATAGCCGATTGGCGGTCGGTACAAGGGCATCTTCGGCCGCACGCATCGCGGATGGGCACATGTGGCAATGTCGCCCCCCATATCGAGCGGCCGCCAAGTCGGGGTTGTCGGGCTCTGGGGTGGTCGGGCTCTGGGCTTTACACCCGGGCGCGAATCGCGCAGAATGACCGCTGGCGTTCGTTTGTCTCTCGATCACTGGCGGCCTCGGCATGCACGGAGGTCGCGTTTTTTTTGGCCCCCGGGGAAGGTGAACCATGTCCGACGCGATCCCGATGACCAGCGAGGGCTACCGCAAGCTCCGCGAGGAATTGAACCGCCTCGAGACGGTCGAGATGCCCATCATCGAGAATCGCATCGGCAAGGCCCGGCTCGAAGGCGATCTCAGCGAAAACGCCGAGTACCACGGCGCCCGGGAAAGCCAGGGCATGTTGCAGGCCAAGATCAACCTGATCCGCGACAAGCTTGCCCGCGCCGTGATGCTCGACCCCTCGAAGATGCCCAAGGGCGAAGTGGCCTTCGGCGCGACCGTCGTCCTGAAGGACCTGGACATGGACGAAGAGGAGCAGTACACGTTGGTGGGGGCGGGCGAAGAGGACTACGACACGGGGAAGATTCTGATCACCAGCCCGATCGGGCAGGGGTTGTTGGGCAAGAAGAAGGGGGAGAGGGTCTCGATTCCCGTGCCCGCCGGAACGCTCAACTACGAGATCCTGGACATTCGCTCCGGGGGTGGGTAGCATTCGCGGCGGCAGGCTCCGGTTGGCTCGGCCGACCCCCTTCTAAATGGGGGTATTTCCCGCTTTCCTTTTTTTCGTTCCGCCTCTATGCACCGCCGGCGCCGGTCGGCTATGTTGGCGACGGTCTTGGCACGGCGGCAACCCGATCGGACGCCGCCCGTTTGAGCCAATCGGAACGAGAACAGAGGAGACTTCCCATGACGACACGGCTGGCAATCTGCGCCGCGTTGCTTCTGACGTGCGGCCTCGCGGTGGCGAACGACGGATCACGCGAGGCGCCGGTCGACCCCGGCGCGAAGGAAACCGATCTCGCGCTCCTTCAGATCGAGAAGAACATCGTGACGTACACGAACGAGCAGCGCGCGCGTCATGGTCTGGCGCCGCTGTTGATCGACCAAGGCCTGGTTCGCTCCGCCCGGCAACACGCCATCTGGATGGCGACGAACCGGACGCTGCGACACACGCGGCAGTCGGTCGCCGAGAACATCGCGGCGGGCCAACCGACGAGTCCGGAGGTGGTCCGGGCGTGGATGAGTTCGTCCGGCCACCGCGCGAACATTCTCAACGCCGGCCACGCCCGGATCGGCGTGGCCGCCTATCGGACCGACGACGGCACGATCTACTGGTGCCAGCAGTTCTTGCGGTAGCGGCACGAGGGGGACAGTCCCGAATGGCACTGTCGAATTCGTAACTTATCGTCACATAACTACTTACATTCCAATAGTTGGCTTCGCAATATGTCGCGAGGTTCTTGCATTAGCGGGTAGCGATGGCGACGGCGTTTCAGCACGCGGGGT
>JAPLNP010000135.1 GCA_026401055.1 Planctomycetia bacterium | reverse complement strand
ACGTCCAGGTGCAGCAGGCCGAGGAATCCGCAGCGGAACCCGAAGCCCAGGGCCGCGGAGCTGTCTTTCGCATACGTCAGGGAGGCGTCGTTGACGGCCAGCTTGTCCAGGGCCTTCGCGAGTTCGCGGTACTCGTCCGAATTGATCGGATAGATCGAGGAAAAGACGACCTGCTTCGCCTTCTTGTAGCCGGGGACCGGTTCGGCCGCCGGGCGGTCGAGGTGGGTGATCGTATCGCCGATTTCGATCTCCCGCACGCTCTTGATTCCAGCGATGACGTAGCCCACCTCCCCGGCGCTGAGTTGCTCTTGGGGATAGGACTTCAGCCGATTGATCCCCACTTCCTCCACCGTGTAATCCCAGCCCGAGTGCATGAAATGGATGGCGTCGCCGGGTTTCACCGTGCCATCCATGACGCGGCACAGGAGGATCACCCCGCGATAACGATCGAACTGCGCGTCGAAGACGAGCGTTTTCAGCGGCCCGGTCGGGTCGCCCTTGGGGCAAGGCAACTTCTCGACGATTCCCGCGAGCACGTCTTCAATGCCGAAACCTGTCTTGGCCGAGACGGGGATCGCCGCGAACGGATCGAGCCCCAGGTCCTTATCGATCTCTTCACGCACGCGCTCGACATCGGCGGCGGGCAGATCGATCTTGTTGATTACCGGCAGCAATTCCAGGTTGTGATCCAGTGCCAGGTAGAGGTTGGCGACCGTCTGCGCCTCGACGCCCTGGGATGCATCCACGACAATCAACGCACCGTCGCACGCCAGGAGCGAGCGGCGCACCTCGTGCGAAAAATCGACATGCCCCGGAGTGTCGATCAGGTTCAGTTGATAGTCCTGCCCGTCGCCCGCGCGGTAGGAAAGCGTGATCGAATTGCTCTTGATCGTGATCCCCCGCTCGCGCTCGATATCCATCGAGTCGAGCAGTTGGTTGCGAAACTCGCGCTGCGAAACGCCGCCACAGGCCTGGATCAACCGATCGGCCAGGGTTGATTTCCCGTGGTCAATATGGGCGATGATGCAGAAGTTACGAATATGGTTCATGAAACGTGTCGAGAGAATTGCTGACGCTTGGCACGCGGCGATTGGCGGGCGAACGACGGGCAACCTTGATGTACGAGTCCCTGCCCCCACTCGCCACAGAGGCCCCGCATGGACAAGGCCCCTTGGCTGTCTCTAAATGGCTTTTCGCGATTGTGGAGCGCGGCCGTCTCGGCCGCATCGGGCGGGCGGGACGCCCGCGCTCCGGGGTGTTCCACAATCACGAAAAGCCATTTAGATCCATCCATTCTAATCCATGACGCTGACAACGGATAGGGATGGACGTGGATTCGCTCCCCGACACCCGTTCGGAGATGCGGTACAGCCTGACGGGCTTCACAGCCCGATCCGCGAGAAGAACTCGGGGACGCCGCGGATGCCGCGGTTGAGGTGAAAGAGGCCGCCGGCGCCGGGGCCCTCTTCGGCTCGGTTGTCGCCGCCCGCGGTGGTCACGTAGATGTCGGTGTAATCCTCGCCGCCGAACGTGACGCTCGATACCTTTCTCGCGGGAAACGCGATCCGGCGGTCCTCGGAGCCGTCGGGGGCGAGGCGGACGAGGATGCCGCCGTTCCATCGGGCCGACCAGACGTAGCCCTCGGCGTCGACGGCGAGTCCGTCGGGCTTGCCGTCGCCGGGGCCCGCCGTGAAGAACACGCGGCGGTTCGAGAGACTGCCGGTCGGTTGGTCGTAGTCGTAGAGGTAGATCGTGCGATAGGCGTCGTTCGAGTCGCAGTGGTAAAGCCGCTTGCGGTCCGGTGTGAAGCCCAGCCCGTTGGACGTGCCCAGGCCCTCGACCATCGTGGTCAGCGTCCCATCCGGGTCGAGCCGGTAAAGGCGTCCGGGCCGGTCGGGCGTCGAGAGCACTCCGGCGTAGACGCGGCCGACGGGATCGGCGATGCAGTCGTTGAATCGGTTGTCGCGCTCGTCGGGGATCTCCTCGATTACGGTCTCAACGCGGCCGTCGCGCCAGGTCTTGACCGCGCCGTGGGCCAAGAGCAACAGCAGGGCCCCGTCGGCCTGGATCGTGAAACCACCCACGACCTCGCCCTCGTGGCACATCTCGTGCTCGCCGGTCGCTGGGTCGTAGCGGAACATCCGCCCTCGGGGGATGTCGCTCCAGTAGAGCCGTTTCTCCATCGGGTGCCACAGCGGGCTCTCGCCGGTCTGGCAGGCGTAGTCGGCAATCAGCTCCGGCTCGGCGATTCGTTCGGTCGGCATGGTTCACCCGGGGCTCGCGGGCCTGGTGCAAGTTCGATTTCCGTTCACGCCATTGTACGCATACCCCCAAGGCGGTGGAATGCGGCATCTTGTCAGGAGTGCGAGATTGCCCTTTGGGGGATGTGTCTGCCGGGCGTTGCGGGCCCCGTGGAGCGGTCCTATAATCAAACACTTTGCCCCGTTGTGTGGCACGCCCTAAAAGGGTTTGGTGAACCACTGGTGCCGCCAGCCACGCCCTTCGCCCGAGGCTCAGGGACGTGCCACCCGCCCCCCAGCTACCGTCGAGGACATCCCCATGCGTCCCAGTCGAATCAAAGCCAAGCTCCGGCGCGACGAGCCGGTCTTGATTACGCAACTGCACCTGACCGACCCCTCCGTCTTCGAGTTCACCAGCCTGATGGGCTTCGACGGCATCTGGATGGACATGGAGCATCATTTCTACAGCCTGGAGACGGCGGGGAACCTGATGCGGGCCGCGCGGGTGGGGGTCACGGACATCGTGGCCCGACCGGGCAAGGGCGAGTTCATGCGGATGCAGCGAATGCTCGAAGCCGGCGCCCAGGGCATCATGTACCCCCGCTGCGACGACGCCAAGGAAGCGACCGAGGCGGTCCGCTGGGCCAAGTTCCCCCCGATGGGCGTTCGCGGCTTCGACGGCGGCAATCCCGACATGCCCTATTGCACCATGCCCACCGAGCAGTATCTCCGCGAGGCCAACCAAGAGACGTTCATGATCATCCAGATCGAACAGCCCTGGACCGTGGACCACCTCGATGCCATCGCCGCGGTCGAGGGCGTCGACGTGCTGATGCTCGGGCCGTGCGATTTCAGCATCCAGAGCGGCATCCCCGGCCAACTCAACCACGAACAAGTCCGCCAGACCACCGAGAAGATCGCCGCCGCCGCCCGGCGAGCGGGCAAACACTGGGGCTGCCCCAGCGGATCGGTCGAACAGACCCAACGGCTGTTGGACATGGGCGCGAGAGTGATCTTCCATCACGCCGACATCGTCGCCATCAAGATCATCCAGGAAGAAATCCAACGCACGTTCGCCCCGCTCGGGTTCACTTTTGAAAATCGACTGGGAGGTCAAAACGCATGACCCAAGGAAACGAACCGACTGTCCGGGAGCTATTTGATCTGACCGGCCGGGTGGCGATGGTCACCGGCTCGACCGGCTACCTGGGCCGCTCGATGGCCGCCGCGCTGGCCGAGGCCGGCGCCCGGGTCATTGTCACCTGCATCGACGGGGAGCTCGCCCGGCGAACCGCCGAGGCCCTGCCCGACCCCCACGGCGTCGGCCACAAGAGCGTCGTGCTGGACCACATGGACAACGCGGGGCCGGCGCGGAGCTTCGCGGAGGCGGTCGAGTTGGCCGGCAAGATCGACATTCTCGTGAACAACGGGCACGAGCCGCTGGGCCGCGACTGGACCGACGTCACGGGCGAGCAGTTCAGCCGGCAACTGGCCAACGCGACCGGCTATTTCCTCCTCGCCCGAGAGCTTCGCGACCACGTTGTCGCCCGAAAGGCCCCGGCGAGCGTGATTATGCTCGGGTCGATGTACGGACACGTGGCGTCGTATCCGGAGTGTTACGAGGGGGTTTGCCCGGCCAACTCCGTGGCCTACCAAGTGCTCAAGGGCGGCGTGATTCAGATGACGCGGCACCTGGCGGTTTACTGGGCACGGGACGGGATCCGCGTGAACAGCATCAGTCCCGGTCCGTTCCCGCCGGCCGCCGCGCCGCAAGAGATGACCGCTCGGCTGTGCAAAAAATCGCCGATGGGCCGCATCGGCAAGCCCCACGAACTCAGAGGCGCGGTGCTCTTCCTGGCCAGCGACGCCAGCAGCTACGTGACCGGCCATGACCTCAAGGTCGACGGCGGCTGGACGGCGTGGTAACCGTGGCTGGCTGGGACTGTCGAAGCTCGCCACTGGCTCCGCCAGTCCCTTCTTGGAGCCTTTCAGGAAACGGCGCCCTCTGGCACGACGTAAATCATCCACAAGAACTGGCAGAGCCAGCGGCGCCCGGCGCCAGTTGCACTGCCCCCTCCGGGCCTGCAGTCCAACTGTCGCCCCAATCCATTGGGTGCCCCGGCAACTTGCGACACGGCCCTCCCCGGGTGCAGAATCAACAACGAGCAATCGAGGCGGCGCAGGAGATTGTCGGTCGTGCTGCCGCCGAACAGTCCCGCCGTGCCCGTGTCGCCCAAAAGCCACTGCTTCAGCCCTCGCTACTGGCTGGAGTGCTCGCGAAGCAACACGAGCATCACGATGCCGTACACGAGCGTTGCGCCGACGCAGAGAGATTTCCCGAAGAACATGAAAGCACTAGCTTGCTCATGGGCGGATTTGATCTCCTCGGAGGACAAGGGTTCTATCACCGTGCAACTTGAGCGCGCGATAACCAAGAGCAGAATGCCTACGAGCATAACGATCAGCCATGCGATCGTCACGTCGATCATGGCAGGGACGTACACGGAGCCTTGCCAAACGAGGAGAGACGGACGGCGGCGCGATTGTCTCCGCACCGCCGCGAAGGCTCTCACGACGGACTGCGTGTCGTCGCCGGCGTCCCGGAGCCGGCTGGCAGAACGCCTGACGGTGGCGAACGATTGTTCCGTGCGGTCGTAGGCGGCGCGTCGCTCCGGATCGCTCACCACCTCGAAGGCGGCCTGGACCTCCTCAAATCGCTTCTCGGCCTCAGGGTCGCTGGGGTTCAAGTCGGGGTGATACGTCCGTGCCAAATTGCGGTAGGCATCGAGGATCTCCTCCGCCGAAGCATCGCGGTGCACACCCAGCGCGATGTAATAGTCTCTCAACATCGCTCGACGATCCTCGCTAGAACCCGTCGGCGAGTACCCATGGTATAGCGCAGATGCAGTGGGCCGCCAGTAAAGCCTCTCCCGCCGCCGGGCTGGCTTTGGCGGCTTGGGAGCGCCCGCCCGGCCGATTGCATCTGCCATTTCACCGAAAGCTGACCCATTTCCAGATACTCAAGACGATTGCCACGGCAGTCACCAAGAGCAGTAGTCCCGCCAACCCAAACTGCTTGGGTCGCAATCCGGTTTCTAGCTCTCGTTCGATCTCTTGCTTCTTGATAAATGCCGCAAGGAATGCTCGATCTCTTTCGAATTCTCGTTTGAATTCTTCGTCGGGTTCGCGCGTGTATTTGCTAAACCGTCGCGTTGGAGGTGGCGGCCTTCCGATCAACATGAGTACGATCATTGCCAGACCGACGACGATTACAACACTCACGACGATATCCATGGCAGTTGTCACCTCTGCCTGGGAGGCTACCCCTCCCTTGCTCAACAGTGTGCCGAACCACGTTCGTAGGGCATGAACGTCAACGGTCCGTCCCCGCTCGTCCCACCTGGGGATCGTCATTGCGTCGACCAGCGGCCGGCGACGCGCCACGTCGAGCAACGCCGTCAACTCCGTTTCAGTCAGCGCCCGACGTTGCCGTCGCGGATCGGCGGCTTCGTCGGCCTTCGCCACGGCAGCGAAGGGATTGGTCAAAAGTCGGCCCGTTTCGATGCACCAATTGCAGAAAGCCACGGCGGCGGCCCGATAGGTGTTGCGGGTCCTCGCCCCCATCCCGGCCTTGTCATGCGACACGAGCCACCGTTCAAGATCTTCGCGGGCCAGGTTGCCAAGCCATTTGAATTGACAGTCGGCAGCCAGCCGATTCAATGCGCGCCGCACGTTGTCGCGGTGCATGGGCGAAGTCCCTTCGGCTTCGAGTTTCAACAGGTAGGCGGCGACATGATCGGCAAGCAGAATGTCCTGGTGGTCGATCATCCGGTCTTCGCTGGCGGTCAGGATCCCGCCCTTGACCATTTCCGCCCGGCGCGCGAGGTCGGCGAGGATCGATTCCGCGGCCGCCCTGTCGTGGCATTTGGTGGAAACCTTACGAACCACGCCCGATGGGAATCTTCAGAGGGCTCGCGGGATGCGGCTCCTCCGGATTCGGTTCCGCCTTCGATACCGGCGCGAAGACGGGTGCCAAGTCAAAGCTCGTCACGGCGCCGGGAAACATATGGGTCTGGAGTAGTGCGCCAGTCATTCCGTCGCGGGCCTCGACGGTGTTGCCGACAGCCAGGAGGATATCCAGCGTGCCATCCTCATTGACGTCAGTAAACTTGTTTTCCATGCTCAATGGAATGACTGTTGGGTAACTCGTCTTCCACAAGAGACTCCCGGTGCTGCCATTGAGTGCCAGGTACTGATTCGTCGGGCCGTAAGCATAGACAAAGACCTCCTTAACGCCGTCGCCGTTGACATCGACAACGTTCAATATGTTTTCGGACCAGTTCGTCGTCGGGTCGCTGTGGGTCCAAAGGGCGCTTCCATCGGACATTTTAACTGCGTTCACGAGATTGGGGCTGTGTCCAGTGGTGCCGCCGATAATTAGGGCTTCGGTTCCGTCACCGCGAAGGTCACCGGCATAATGGGCATCTGCCTCATATGAGCCGCCAAAGCGCTTTGACCATTTCAGATTTCCGTCGCCATCAAGAACGTACGCGGTTCTGCCATACCACCCCCCCCATACGCGCGGCGTTCGGTCAATCATACTAGCACCCACGGAACCCACCTTCCAAGTATTGACGCTAGTGTTCTCCCATTTCAAGCTGCCATCCTTTAGGTCGTAGTTGCGCATGTAGTGGGTGAAGCCGTTTGGTGAGCTTATGGCTATCATGCGCCAACTGGAATCACGGGGATCCTGGTAAACGCTATACTCATCAGAGGACTGATTGACCAGTATTCGTTTTCCATCACCGCCCGAGAAGACTTGATTCAGATTGAGATTACCGCTCGCGCTATACGGAATCACGAGTTCCGCCTTGCCGTCGGAATTGAAGTCGCCAGAGTATACCCTGTGCCACGGATCGGGAGAAGACATTGCCGTGGGGTGATCCGTTTGCCAATTCCGCGAAAGCGTGTTCAGATTCAATGAGTAGGTCGGCAACTTGGCGGTGCCCGAGGAATATGTCGCCAACACTTGGAGCGTACCATCAATGTTCGGAACGGTAATGTTTCCGATTGCTGCGTTGTGGAGATTTATGCCAGCCACAGTATTGCCTGAGGCGATATTCTTGACAACAATGTTCCCTGAAGCGTCGCCAACCACAAGAAGTTGTGCAGCAGACGATCCTGCCATAACAGTTGGTTGACGCCCTTGCGGCACCGTTGCCTTTTCACCGGATTCCTGCCCCCGCGAAGTCTGCACGGGCGTGAAGTACGTTCCCCGTTTCTCTGGCGAGTACTCGTTGAATGCATAGAGCCTGTTGCCTACCGTAACCGCACTACAGTCGGTCGCGGTGGGCAGTGATCCGACATCCTGCCATTGCCCGAGCCCGTGTGTGCTTGGGTCAATTGTCGCGGCCCAGACCTTGTCCGTGTGGCTATGATGTGACGACCCCCCCCACGTCCCCCGCAACGACGAAGATCGTGTCGCCCACAATGTCCGCACCGAAAGCGTGACAAGCCACGGGAAGAGGCGTGTCGACGGTCCATTGCCCGAGGCTTCCATCCGGCAGAATTGCAGCCCTTTCTACAATGGCGGTGTCCGGGGAACCAAGTCCGCCAGCGATCGCGTAAAGATACCCGTCATGCGCCACGCCACCACCATGTGGGTGGCCCGCGTTCATGATGCTATCATCGTCGATCCAAGGGCCCAACGAGCCGTCTGTCAGGATTTCGGCGTACTGAGCCGTTAGAGAAAAACGGCGGCCCGATCCCCAGCCGCCGAAAAAGTACAACCGATTACCCCATGCACTTAGGGCCGCGCCAGCCACCGGCCGCGCGAGAGCGCTTGTTGTCCTCCATTCCCCGAGCGTACCATCGACGTTAATTGGAGCGTACTCGACGCTCGACGTTGGCACGTACCCTCGCGACTCGCCACCTACATTGTAAATGTAGCCATTTGCAGCAACTACGCCCTGACCATCGAACCGGGCGACCGGAGATGTTGAGACTCGACTCCAGGCCACCACTTGGCCGTCAGCCGCGACATCTCCGCGCCAGCTTAGACCCTCATGTGGTGTTCCCCCATAAGGTTTCGAGCCAATGAAATAGATGGAGCCGTTCCACGAGGTGACGCTGCCATCCCACTGGGAGCACCAATCTCGCGGGCAGGCCAGAGTCTGTTGCCAATTGAGATCCTGGCTCGTGGAACCATCAGCAGGGCGCGGCGGAGCTGGTTCAAGCCGAGCGACGATTTCCGTTCTGCCGCCCCGCCGAATGGTAAACGATTCGGTACGGGTCTCAAGCCCATCCTTACTGACCTCTAACTTATGATCCCCAATGCGCACCGAGATCTCGTCTCGCGGCGACTTGATATGGACCTGATTGCCGTCAATCGTCACCTTGACGTCCGGTGGACCGACCTCCAGCACCAAAGTGCCCTTTTCGGTCTTGAGGTGGATAATCACCGCCAACAGCAGGATTGCGGCGGCACCCGCCCCGGCAAGCCGTGCCAGCCGCCGAATTCGTCGTGGAGGGCCTGCCGGTTGCGGGGGACCATCAAGATACCGCTGTAGCGCCTCGGCCATTTCTTCGGCCGTCTGGAAGCGATCGCCCGGCCTCTTCGCCATGGCCTTCAGACAAATAGCCTCCAGCCCTGGATCGACCTCGGGGCGGTCAATACCTGATAGAGAATCACGCCCAGGGCGTAGATATCGCTGGTAGTGCCGGCCGGGTCGCCGTGCATCTGCTCGGGCGACATGTAAGCGGGCGTGCCCAGGAGCGAATAGGTACCGGTCAGGTGGCCGTCGGCCTGGACCGGCCGCGCCAGTCCGAAATCGGTCAAGAGCGGCTCGCCCTGCGTGTCGAGCATCACGTTCTGCGGCTTCAGGTCGCGGTGGATGATCCCGCCCGCATGAACCACGCCCAGCGCGCGGGCCAGCTTGCAGACCAGTTCCGCCGCCTGGCGGCAGTCCAGCGAGCCTTGTTGGAGCCGGGCTGCCAACGACTGCCCCTCGATCAGGGCCATGGCGATGTAGTAGCCGCCGCCGCTCTCACCGGCGTCAAAAACCTGGCAGACGTTAGGATGGCTAATCCTTGCTACGGCCTTCGCCTCGCGGAAGAACCGCTCCCGCACGGCTGGGTCGTCGCCCAGGTCGATGCAGGGGACCTTCAGGGCCACCTCGCGATCAAGCTGGGTATCATAAGCGCGGTAGACCGTGCCCATGCCGCCCCGGCCGAGCACCTCGCGGATCTGGTAGCGTGCTGGCGGCTGCTCCACCGGCCAGATGGGGCCGACTATGGCCTTTAGCCCCGTTTCCTCTGCCTCTTTGATATCCGTCGTGGAGCGGCTTTCACGCTCCACTCTCGCCGCGATTTCGGCCAAATCGATCCGGGCGGCTATCACTGGGAATCGGGTGCGAAGTTCCTGGTCGTTGGGTGGAGTATCCACGATGATCCGGGTCTGGCACTCCGTTGCCAGCAACTCGGCCGTAAGATCGGGGTCGGCAGTCAACCCCGGCCACTCGTCGAGGTAGGCTTCCAGGGGTTTTGGGAAACCCGCCCGGTAGCGGTACTCCTGATCGATCTTGATCAGTTGCACCAGCGCCTGGGAGTAGAGGGGATCGTCCGGCGGCGGCACCAGTTGGGTGAGGTCGGCCTCGCCACTGGTCTGCCAGCTCTCTTCCAGGGCGTCCACGGCTTTTTCCAGAGATGTCCACTCTGCGTCGTCCAGCATGGCAATTCCAAGCTCTTCCACGATCGCCCTCCTGTTCTTCTGCCCCCTTGATATAAGAGCCGGAAACCGCGGAGTTTGGACC
This sequence comes from Planctomycetia bacterium, assembly GCA_026401055.1. Taxonomy (GTDB): domain Bacteria; phylum Planctomycetota; class Planctomycetia; order Pirellulales; family Thermoguttaceae; genus JAPLNP01. The sequence continues at coordinate 1,608 of JAPLNP010000135.1, read as the reverse complement.
GATGGAATCTTGAAAATTCCTCCTATTGTCGAGAATCGATCTCCTCCATCTTGGCGAGTCGGTCACGAATCCGCTGGAGCTTCATCTGCACCGTGGACCGGGCGCAGCCCAACTGCTCCGCAATTTCCCTCTCGGTACACCCCCCCAGTCGCAGATGGAAGACTTCGGCGGCAAGCGGTTCCAGCCCCTGCAGCGTTTTGTGGACGAGTTCAGCCGCGATGGCCGCATCCAGCGGGCCCGGTTGGCGGCTATCGGGCAAGGCACTGGGCAGGACATCTTCACTGTCCGAGGTGCGTCTTTCCGCCCGGTGGTACTCGGCGCGCTTGAGGATCTTGCGTCTTGTGATCTTGGCCAATAGCGCCCACAGGTCGGCGGTGTGGGTGATGCGGAACTCGCCCTGGGCGGCTCGGCGGAAATACGTGCGAAAGACGGTCTGCACCACGTCTTCCGGGTCTTCGCGCGAACGGAGGCGGCGGTCCAGTTCCCATTCAACGAGGCGGCAGAGGCGATGTCGGTAGCGTTTGTCCAGTTCGGCGCCCGCTGAGTCGGTGCCGCGATTTACGCGGTCGAGAAACCCGTCTTCAGATGGGGTGGACGACATGGTACGACCTACGGGGCTGGGGCGTCTCCCCTGATCATACACGGTGTCGTCTAGTACGCAAGAGGTCGTAGGGTTGGCCGAGCGCAGCGAGTCCCGCCATGGCCTTGGTGGGCCTCGGCCGCCGGTCGAACGTGATTTTCTCAGGCCGTGCGTCGGCCAAAGGCTGGTTTGCAGACTGGTCGGGTCCTCTGGCGGCCTCGACCCTACTCGCGGCCCAGCAGATGCCGCAGCGCCGGTCCCAACGACCCGTGGCGAAAACGGTAGCCTGACTGCTCGAGTCGGCCGGGAACCACGCGGGCGTCGGCCAGCACCAGCTCTTCGGCCGCCTCGCCCATTGCCAGCCGCACGACCGAGGCGGGCATGGGGACCAACGCCGGACGCCGCAACACGCCGCCGAGAGTCTTGGCGAAGTCCCGATTGGTCACCGCGCCGGGGCTCACCACGTTGATCGGGCCGTCGAGCGAGTCGGTCATGATGGCGTGGTGGATCGCCCCGACGGCGTCGTCGATCGTGATCCAACTCCAATACTGCCGGCTGCGGCCGATCGGGCCGCCCAGGCCCAGGCGGAATGGAGTCAACATCGCCGCCAGCGCCCCGCCGCGAGGACTGAGCACCATGCCGAATCGGGCGAAGACCGCGCGAATGCCGCGATCTCGCGCCGGGGCCGCCGCCGCCTCCCAATCGCGACACACGTCGGCCAAGAACCCGCGGCCCGGCTCGGACGACTCGTCGAGCAACTCGCCCTCCCGGCTGCCGTAGATGCCGATTGCCGAGGCGCACACGAGAACCTTGGGCGGACGCTCCAGCCCGGCGAGGATCTTGCACAGCGCTGCGGTGCCCTCGACGCGGCTGGCGCGAATCCGCCGCTTCCGCTCGGGCGTCCAGCGTCCCGCGATGTTTTCGCCGGCCAGATGGACCACGGCGTCAAAACCCTCGAACGCCGCCGGATCGACCTGTCCCGAATCGGCGCGAAACCGCAACTCGCCGGCCTGGGCGTTTGTTTCGCC
>JAPLNP010000655.1 GCA_026401055.1 Planctomycetia bacterium | reverse complement strand
GGGGCCACCGGACACGAAGGCGTGTGGAGCACTTTCAAGGAAGTCATTGAACCGCGAGATCGCCTGATATCCCGGTTCCCCGAGTAGGGCCGCATCCGCGACGATAGTGCGCCGCGAAGGCCCAATCGCATGTGGGACAAGTGCTCTCGCGATAAACGCATTCAGACGTCCACGCAGGTCAGACGAGCACGCGATAAGGCTTTCCAGCCCCTCACCGTCAACGACTCGGCATCGCGTCGATGCGTCGATCTCTTTAGGATCTGGGTGGCCGTTCACGGGTTCCTCCAAAACTGCTGTTGGGCATTCGGGATGAATCGGTTATCACGTAGGAATGTCACGGACGTTCACGGAGGACGAGGTACGAGAGTTGATTGAGGCGGCGGTCGCCCCGCTCCGCGCGAGGATTGCGGAGTTGGAGGCGGAGGTTGCGCGGCTGAAGAAGGATTCGTCGACGTCCTCGAAGCCGCCCTCCAGCGATATCGTGAAGCCGCCCCGGCCTCCGGCAACGGGGGGAAGACGCGGCAAGCGGCGTCGCGGCGGGCAGCCCGGGCATCGCCAGCACCTGCGGGCTTCGTTCCCGCCGGAGCAAGTGGACCATTTTCCTCCGATCTTCGAGTGGAGCGGTGAGCCCTTGGGGCCGCAGTGGGTCGCCACGGACGAGTTCCGCACGATCCAGCAGGTCGAGTTGGCCGAGAAACTGGTGGAGGTGACCGAGTATCGGGCGCGGTTGTACCGTTCCCGGGCGACCGGCGAAGTGATCGCCGCGCCCTTCCCGGAGGACGTGGTGCGTGCGGGGCTGATCGGCCCCCGGCTTTCGGCCCTGATCGCCTACCAAAAGGGCGCCTGCCACATGTCGTACACGTCGATCGAAAAGTTCTTCGACGACTTGCTGCACCTGGACATCAGCCGGGGCCAATTGGCCAAGGTGGTCCAGAAGGGCAGCGCGGCCCTGGGGCCGTGTTACGCGCAACTGCAAGCGGCGTTGCCCGAGCAGCGGACGCTGAACGTGGACGAGACGGGCCATCCCGAGTGCGGCAAGAAGTTGTGGACGTGGGGCTTCCACGCACCGGGCGAGGAGGGATTTACCTGGTTCCGCATCGATCCCTCGCGGAGTTCCGAGGTGCTCAAGGAGTTCCTTGGGGAGACTTTCAGCGGCGTGCTGGGCTGCGACTACTTCAGCGCCTACCGCAAGTTCCTCGACGAGACGGACGCGGTGATGCAGTTCTGCTGGGCCCACCTGGTCCGGGACGTGAAGTTCCTCACGACGCTCTCGGATCCGGTGACGCGCCGCTTCGGTGTGAAACTGCTGGCGGCGATCAAGGTCCTCTTCCGGACCTGGCACCGCCGCGACGCGGAGCCCAGCGAGCGATGGAAACGCGACGCCGAGCGGGCCCGGAAGCAGGTTCTCACGGTGGTGCGGCGGGCACCGTCGCGGAGCGAGGCCCAGAACCTTGCCAAACGCTTCCGCAAGTACGGCGAGTACTACTTCACGTTTCTGAAGGTGCCGGGCGTGGAGCCCACCAACAACGCGATGGAGCGTGGGTTCCGGCACTTGGTGATCGATCGGAAGGTAACGCAGGCAGCGCGCGGCGAGCCCGGCCGCCGCTGGTGCGAACGAATCTGGACGGCGCTGGCCACTTGCGCGCAGCAAGGCCGCTCCGCCTTCCAGTTCATCTGTCAATCGCTTGCGGCCTACTTCGCCCACCACTCGTTCCCCTCCTTGTTACCCCAAGGACCGTGAACGCTCACCCGTTTGCTTGGCCGAGCGGGGGGGTGTTTGGCATTTTCTTGCCGAAAGACTGGCTTGCGGTAGTTGACGTGCGGTCGCCAGCGGGTATAAGGGGAACTGCTTCTTCTGCGATTCGCATCGTTTGGCCTTTCGTCAGTCTATCGGCGTCGTCGTGCGTTTGGCGTGTTTCAGAGCCGGGTCGTGTCGGCCCGGAAGGGGAGCGGCCATGGGCGGGACGTTTCGGATAACGCGAT
>JAPLNP010000303.1 GCA_026401055.1 Planctomycetia bacterium | reverse complement strand
GTCCTTGTGCAAGTCAACGCCGACGAACGACCGATAAGCTACAATACTCTCGGACATACTGAAGGTCTCCGTGTTAGGGGTCGAAAAAGTGTGGAAACTCAGCGAAAGCATAGCTTTCGCCGGCCCCTACACGGTTTTACGCTGGTCGAACTGTTGGTCGTCATCGCGATCATCGGCATTCTGATCGCGCTGTTGTTGCCGGCCGTGCAGGCGGCGCGCGAGGCCGCCCGACGCATGCAGTGTACCAACAACCTCAAGCAGATGGGCGTGGGACTGCACAACTACGAGTTGAACAACGGGAAGTTTCCCCCCGGCGCGGGCGGGACCGGCACGAAGTGGAGTTGGTCGGCGCTGATCTTGCCGTACATGGAGCGGACGCAGTCGCAGGCGCAATGCGACTACGACTACGGCTACAACGAGTTGCCCAACGAGAAGGCGACTAAGACGTTCATCGACATCTACCACTGCCCAAGCGCGCCTGAGCACAAGCTCATGTCCTGTTGCATCGGTTTGCCCGGCGTGGAGGACACGGCGGAGACGAACTACTCGGCCATTGCCACGCACTGGCCGGTCGTCTGCGCGCGGGCCAACGTCGACCTGAACGACCCTCCGGACTCGGGCGTGATGCACGTCGGCGAGGCGCACGCGATACGCGACGTTTCCGACGGGCTGAGCCCGACGATCCTGGTCAGCGAATACGTCCGCAACGACAACGATCCGGACAAGTTGCGCTACCCGGGCTATTGCCCCAACCAGGCGTGTTACATGGGCAAGTTCTGGGCGGCGGAGAACGTGATCACCAGCGCGTACGGCATCAACAGCGGGACCGACTACGAGAAATCGGCGATCCAGAGCATGCACCCCGGCGGCGCCGGTTTCCTATTCGGCGACGGCCACGTGACGATGCTCGGCGAGACCATCGACCAGACGGTGCTCAACGCACTAACCACCCGGGCCGGCGGAGACCTCGTCGACGCCAGCCAGTATTGAGGGCTCGACCATGCACAAACGTCACCAAATTGCCGCCGCGACCGCCGCGGCGCTCACACTGCTGATGTGGACTTCAACGGCCTGGGCGGCCTCGGACGATGATCTGGTGGCCCACTGGAAGCTCGTCGGCGACTGCCGGGACTCATCCGGCCACGAGCAGCACGGCGTCAACCACGGGGTCGATCTCTCCGGGGCCGATGGGGCCCGATTCGACGGCCGCGACGATTACATCGAAGTATCCTCGTCGGCGTGGCTTCAGCCGGGCACGGGCGACTTCTCGGTCGCCGTGTGGATCCGCACCGAGGACAAACTCGACGACGTGCTCGGCGACGTCGTGAGCAAGTTCGACCCCGCGACCCGAACCGGCGTCGGTTTGAGCCTGATGTGCTACGCCGGAGTGACCAACGCCCAGTCCAACTGGCGAAACGTGTCCTTCGGCATCGACGCCGGGCGGATCGACCCCGAGTGGACCGATTGCGGCCGGCCGGGCAAGTCGTGGCACGTTCGCTCCCTGGCCGTCTATGACGGAAACCTCTACGCCTCGACGTGGGAGCCGGAAGAGGGCCGGCGCGGACACGTCTATCGCTATGCCGGTGGGCAAGAGTGGATCGACTGCGGCGGGCCCGATCCGTCGAACACGATCGCCTCGCTGGCCGTCCTCGACGGCAAGCTCTACGCCGGTTCCGAGCGTTACTCCGGCGCCGGCTCCTCGCTGCCGGTTTCGCCCAACACGGAGCCCGGCGGCAAGGTCTACCGGTACGAAGGCGGCGCCGCGTGGACCGACTGCGGCAAGGTCGACGAGGGCGTGGTCAGCATCAGCGGCCTGGCCACGTTCAACGGCCAACTCTACGCCGGCACCGGCACCACCGGCAGCGAGCACCCGATGCCGCGGACCAAGGGCATGTACCGCTACGAGGGCGGCACGAAGTGGGTCTCGGCGGGAACGTCTTCCGCTACGACGGCGACGCAAAGTGGACCGACCTGGGCGTCCCGCCCGAGACGAACCAGTCCTATTCCTTCATGGTTTACGAGGGCAAGATCCACGTCGCGACCTGGCCCAAGGCCCTGGTGTTCCGGTTCGACGAAGGGCCGGGCTGGACCAGCATCGGCCGGCTCGGCGACGAGAAAGAAGCCATGGCCGTGAGCATCTACAACGGCTCGCTGTACGTGGGCACGCTGCCGTTGGCCGAAGTCTATCGCCACGACGGCGGCACCACATGGACCTCGACCGGCCGGCTCGACCTGACGCCCGACGTCGTCTACCGCCGAGCGTGGTCGATGGCCGTTTTCCAGGGCAGGCTCTACTGCGGCTTGTTGCCCTCGGGCAAGGTGTTTTCGCTCGAGGCGGGCAAGTGCGTCACGCTCGACCGCGAGCTTCCGCCCGGCTGGCAGCACCTCGCCGCGGTGAAATCGGGGGACCGGCTAAAGCTCTACGTCAACGGCCAGTGCGTGGCCACCTCGTCGGCGTTCGATCCGGCGTCACTGAACCTCTCGAACGACCAGCCCCTGCGGATCGGCTTCGGCCGCCACGACTACTTCAACGGCAAGATCCGCGATCTGCGGATCTACCGCTCGGCGCTCGACGACGCCGACGTCGGGCAGATCCTAAAGGAGACCCAGCCGCCGGGTGCGCCGTGACGGCGACAGATCCTGCCGGTTTCGGCAAGGGTGGCACGCTCTGAGCGGGATCTCGACGGCGACGCCGACACGGACACGGACTACGCGGCCACCCCGCAGAACGTGACCAACGTATTCAACCTGCTCCGGGGCATCCTGACGTCTAACGACCAGCTTTTCGTTTTCTCCACCGACCATGGCGGGCCGGTCGACGACGCCCGACTAGAACTCAGGCCACGCGAGTTCGCACAGCTACGCTCCAGCGCCCCGGCTGTGCCGGGCGAGATCGCTGTGTGGTTCCTGAGGTTCCTTTCGGCTGGGCAACCTGGGGACGGTCGCCGCCACTGCCGCCAAGCGCGGCCGCCGGGATGCCGATGCTCAGATAGGGACCCTTGCGCTTTGCGTAAAAGAAGGTGGAGTCGATGATCAAAACCCTGTTTCGAATCGCCGTCGTGGCCGTTGCGGCGGGCGGGCCGATCATGTACTTCAAGGCGCCGGAGATGTGGTCCAAGGTCCGCGACACCGTTGCGGGGTTCGTCAGCCCGAAGGCCCAGGCCGCCGACGCGAGGCCCGTCGCCGCGACAACCGCCTCGACCGCGGGTCCGGCCAAGGCGCCCGAGCCCGTGTTGGAAGGTCCGCCGGTCCAGGATCTGGCCGAGGTGCTGCGGTTCGACGTGTCGACCGGCTGGGTGATGAGCCGCTGGGCCCGGGTGTCGACCGGGATGGCCCAACTCCAGTTGCAGGGTTATCGCGTGCCGTTGGTGACCGGAACGGCCAAGGACGATCTGGCCGGATCGCTGACCTATTACTTCAACCCGCAACAGCAGGTCCAGAAGATCACCTTCAACGGCACGACCGGCGACGTCACGAAGCTGGTTCGGCTGTTGACGACCCGCCACGGTTTCGTCCGCCGGCTCGCCAACGACAGCGGGCTGTTCGTCTACGAAGTGCCGGGCGAGAAAGGGGACGTCCGCAGCGTTCTGCGGATCCGAACGACCGGCGT
>JAPLNP010000102.1 GCA_026401055.1 Planctomycetia bacterium | reverse complement strand
GATGTTCGCCGGCTCGATCGAAAGCGGGCTGATGAAAATGCTCCTGATCGGCTTGGGCAAGGCCGAGGGCGCCCGGGTCTACCATCGGGCGATCCAGCAATACGGCTTCGCCCGGATTGTCCACGGCGTCGGCGGCGAATTGCTCCGCCGGTGCCGCGTCCTGGCCGGTCTGGCCACGGTCGAAAACGCCTACGACCAGACGGCCCTGCTCGCCGCCGTGGAGCCCGAGGAGTTCGACCCGCGCGACAAGGAACTCCTGGCGTTCGCCCGGCGGTGGATGCCCCGGCTGCCCTTCCCGCACGTCGATCTATTGTTGATCGACCGGATCGGCAAGGACATCAGCGGCACGGGCATGGACGCGAACGTGATCGGGCGGAAGTTCAACGACCACGCCGCCGTCGAGGACGAGTATCCCAAGGTGCTGCGGATCGCCGTGCGAGGGCTGACCGAAGCAACTCGCGGCAACGCCCTGGGGATCGGCATGGCCGAGTTCTGCCGATCGCGGGTGCTCCGCCAAGCGGATTTTGCGGCAACGCGGCTGAACGTCCTGACCTCGGGCCACGTCTCCGCGGCGATGCCGCCGCTGGACTACGAGACCGACCGCGAGATTCTCGACGCCGCCCTGGGCACGATCGGCCTGACCGACCCGCCGGACGCCAAGATCCTCTGGATCGCCGACACGCTCGCCCTGGCCGAGGTCGAGTGCTCCGCCGCCTACCTCGACGAGGCCCGGCGACGAGAGGATCTGGAGGTAGTTACCCCCCTGCGGGAGTTGCCGCTGGATTCGGCCGGGAATCTGCCGGATACCCTCGCGTGGGGTATAGCCACCGAATGATGCCCGGGTCTGGCCGATATCGTAGCTGGACGCGCCCCGTTTCTGACGATATAATTGCCTTGTGTGCGGAAAATGTGCACACAATGGCCTTACACACTCTCATTTCGCTCATTGAAGTCCCCGTCGTCAATCGCCCCGTGCTCATGCGATAGGGAGGACTGGTCATGCTTGTCGAATTCCGCGTGGAGAACTTCCGTTCCTTCCGGGCGGAGCAGACACTGAGTCTGGTGGCCGCCAGCCAGAAGGACGCTTCGCACCGTGAGAATCTGATTGCGTGCGAGAAGTTCGATCTGTTGAAGACCGCGGCGGTGTACGGCGCCAACGCCTCGGGCAAGAGCAATCTTATTCGAGCCTTGGAGGTTATGCGGCGATTTGTCGTTCGTTCGGCGACAAGGATGAACCTTGGCGACGAGATTCCGGGGATCGTGCCCTTTCGCCTCGACCGGCAGTCCCGCGAGTCGCCCACCAAGTTCGAGCTAAGCGTCATTTTGGCCGAAGACTTGCGCGTCGAGTACGGTTTTTCGGCCACCTCGACTCGCGTCCACGACGAGTGGCTCGTGGCCTATCCGCCGGGCAAACGTACCCGCGGCCAATGCTGGTTCGAGCGGCGTTTCGACGCGGCAACCGGCAAAACGGTTTGGACTTTTCGGCCGCCGTTCAAGAAGGCGGAGGCCAACCTGCTCCAGGAGCGGACACGCGAGAATGGGTTGGTGCTGTCACACGCCGCCCAAAAGAATGTTTCCCATTTGAGGTCGCTGTATCAGTGGTTCCACGATCGACTCTGGATACTCGATCTCTCTCGCTCCTCGCCGTCTCTCCTGAAGCGCGCGATCATGCGACTGGATCGAGACCCCTCGATACAAGCCGATCTCTCGGAACTGATTCGTCAGGCTGATGTCGGGATCGAGCAAGTTGTTGTGTCGACGCAGCAGGAGGATAGTATAGAGTCGGCTGGAGAAGCCATTCGCCAGAGAACACTCCCTTTCACTAATCCCGGAAGAGTCGGGGAGTCGAGTGGCCAGAAACAGTTATTCTTTGGCCGGGCCGATCCCAAGCTCCTCGCGTTGCATCGTGCAAATGATGGCGATCCCGACGTGTGTTTTGATTTCTTTCAAGATGAATCCAATGGCACGCAGCGATTCTTCGCCGCGGCCTTGCCGGTCCTGGACGCGTTGCGGCGAGGGACCACGCTCGTGGTCGATGAGCTGGATTGCAGCATGCATCCGCTGCTGACGCGAAAGCTGGTCGAGTTGTTCCAGAGCCCCGGCGCGAATCGCGGCCGGGCTCAGTTGGTGTTCGCCACGCACGATACGACGCTCTTGGATCCCGCGCTTTTGCGCCGCGACCAGGTGTGGCTCGTCGAGAAGAAGCAAAGCGGCGCGTCGGAATTGTTCTCGCTTCACGACATCGAGAGCCGGCCACGCCACACGGAGGCGTTTGCGCGGAATTACCTGGCCGGGCGATACGGCGCCGTGCCCAGCTTCGGACCGATCTTCGAGGATTTGGAGCTGAAATGAGCAAGGGCAGGAGGCTCCGCAGAAGCGGGCTGGTTCGGCGGCGGGCCGCCCGGCCGGAAAAGAGCAGGATCCTCATCGTCGGCGAAGGGCGGGAAACGGAGCCGAACTACTTCGACGGTCTGAAACGGGAAGACGCCGTCACCAGAAACTGGGCGGTTACGGTCAAGAGCGCCCGTGGGCAGTCGCCCGAAGCAGTGATCGAACGCACCGTCAATCTCAAGCGGCGTGCCGATGACCACGGTGAAGCCTACGACCATGTCTGGTGTGTCTTGGACGTCGAGGGCGGCGATAAGCACGAGTCGCTCATTCGTGCCTTGGCCCGCGCCGGCGCGGAGGGAATCAGCCTGTGCCTCTCGAACCCGGCGTTCGAGGTGTGGTTTCTGGCGCATTACGAACGAACGGCGAAGTCCTTTGCCGACGCCGACGCGGTTATCCGGGCCTTGAATAAGCACTGGCGAAAGCACCATCACCAGGACTACGCCAAGAGCGACAGCGGCGTCCACTCGCGGCTTGCGACTCACACCGAAGACGCAATCGAGAACGCCCGCTGGGTGTCGAAATCGCACCGGTGGGACTCGCCGGACACGATCGACCGCAATTCGTCGACCGATGTGTTCAAGCTCGTCACGCTGTTGATGGGGCCCGCCCCGCCCGTCGCCTGAGCGGGGAGTGTCGCCTTTCGCTCCGCGAGAGATCGCTACTTTCGCGGAGCGAAAGGCGACAATGCTGCTGATCCGCCCTACAGCTTGAAATTGACCAGCTTATTGAGCAGCCGCATCGTGCGTTGGCCGGGGGTTTGCCAGGCGGTGTGGATCTTGGCGCGGCCGCGAAGGCCGATCCGCAGGAAGCCGTCGGGGTCGTCCAGCAGGACTTTGGCTTCGTATGACGTGCTCATCGGACGCTCGACGCCGGCCTGGTCGGTCTTGGTGGGCAGCTCGCCGCCCGCCTTGGTCGTGAGGCGGTGCGGGCTGACTTTCGACTCGCTCGGCGAGACGTCGTCGATCGTGCCGTAGAACGTGTCGAGGGGCAGTTCGTCGAGCTTGATCTCGACCTTCTGTCCCTTGCCGACGAATTCGATGTCGCCCTGGTCGACGTACACGATGGCCTCCATCTTCGTCGGGTCGCCGATCAGGCAGAATACGGCGCCTTCTTCCATCGGAGCGCCGAGGTTCCTTTGCTCCAGGGGCGTGCCGGACCATTCGGGCAGTTGGCGCTCGACGCCCGGGCGGCGAGGCTTCCATGGCGGCGGCATAACGGTGCCGGCCGTCGGAGCTCGCAGCACGAGACGCTCCTTGTCGCGCTGCTGCTGGTCCAGCCGGTCCTTCACCGTCGCGAGCGACTCGCGAAGGCTCCTCAGTTCGGCGGCCGCTTGCGGATCGTTGTAGCTCTGCTGCTCGAGGTGTTTAAGTTGAACGTCGTACTTTTCGCGGTCGCCCACCAACTTGGCGATTTCCAGGTCGACGTCGAAGTTCTCCAACCGGGCAAGCTGCTGCCCCGCGGCGACCTGTTGGCCCGGCGCGACGTCGATTTCCTCGAGCGTGGCGGTGCCGGGCACGTCGGCGTACACCCGCGCCGGGTCGCGAGGGCGGATCTCCAGGGTCGACATCACGCTGTGCGGCAGCGGCAGAAACACGAACAACAGCACGAGCGCCGCCAGCGCGCCCACGCTGGCAAACATCCGCGGCCTTTTCACTTTGCTCATCCTCCCGGGTACGTAGAAGAACTTGCCGAGTTTGTACAACGGCATGACCACCAGGCCGACCAACGACATCGAGACGATGACGTAGCCGATCATCTCCAGCCGATACGGCTTAAACACCTGGTGCAAGAACCAGAGGATCGAGAACGTTACGAACCAGCGATACACCGCGGCGGCAACGCTGTACAGAACGAAGAAAACCTGTTTCCGCTGGGGCAGGAACGGGTCGTCCTGCGGCTCGATGCCCAAGAACCATTCGGCCGACTTCCGGCTGAGAATCGTGGTCGCCTTCTGTCGCAGGTTGGGTATTTCGGTCACGTCGGCCAGGATGTAGTAGCCGTCGTAACGCAGCAGGGGGTTGGCGTTGAACATGATCGTGCTTACCGACGAGACGAAGATGATGTTCAAACAGAGCATGTTCAACAGCCCGGGCGTGCTGAACCACCAGAAGAAGGTCGCCAGCGAGGCGATGATGCACTCGACGTACATGCCGGCCGCCCCGATCGCCGCCCGCTGCCACTTGTTCGGCAGCATCCACGAGTCGGACACGTTGCAGTACAAGCAGGGCGTGAGCACGAGGATCATGATGCCCATCTCGTGACATTCCCCGCCGAAATGCTTGCACGTCAGCCCGTGGCCGAACTCGTGCAGCACCTTCGTCAGGCCGAGAACGATCCCCAGCCAGATGGCGTTGTGCGGACTGAAGAACTGGTAGAAGCTGGGCAGCTTCGAGCGGAACACGTCAAACTGAACGACCACCAGCGCCAAGGCCGAGATCATCAGCACCAGGCTCAGCGCGAAGAAGATTTTGCTGAAGAGGAAGCGGAGCCTGGGGTGGAGCCAGTTCAACAACCGCTCGGGGTCAAAACCCTTGAAGCGGATGCACAGGATGTTGCTCAGCGCCCCGAGCATCTCCTTGTTCCGCCGCTGGAGGCGCCGCTCGTGGAGTTGTTTACCCTGGCCGGGCACGTCGGCGATCACCAGCCCGCTGCGGTGCAACATGCCGACGAACTGCTGGAGTTCCTCCAGGGTGATCTTCTGCGGGGGGAACTCGGCCTCGAACCACTCCTTCATCTCGTCGAGGCTCGTGTGGCCGTCGATCTTCTGGAGAATGGCGTACTCTTCCTCCTGGAACCGGAAATAGTTCAGACCGACCGGCTCCTTGACCACCCAATACGACCGGCCCAGGTAGGTCTGCCTCCGCGCGGTCAGGTCGGGCCGCTTGCGGACGGTGAGCCGCCGGGCGGAACTCGAGACCAGACTGTCGTGGAGGGTTGCCATCGGCCTACTTCACGTCGATCGTCATGTCCGCGCTCATGCCGTCGCGCAGGAGCCAGAAGCCGTTCTCCTTGCGGTTGTCGACTTCGGCCCAGACGAAGAACGTGCCGCCGGCCTCGACCAGCGGGCTGACGCCGGTCACCTTGCCTTGGAAGGCGGCCGTTTTACCCCGGGGCAACTTGACGACGATCGAGACGGGCTGGCCGACGACGTCGGCGGGCATGTACTCGGCGGCCTTGAGCGTCGACTTCACGCGGAGTTTGTCCATCCGCACCAGCCGCAGCACGGGGTCGCCCGGCTGGACCCAGTCGCCGGTGTGGCGAATGACACGATCGACCGCGCCGGCCCAAGGCGCCTTGATTTCGCTCCTCGCGATGTGCTCCTTGGCGGCGTCCAGGCTTTTCTTCTTTACCTCGGCCTCCGCCGCGGCGATTTCCAACTCGAATATCGACTTCTTCGTCTGCAAGTTGTACTGGATGTATTGCAGGTTGGCCAGTTCGATATCGGCCTGGGAGACCGAGCCGTGAACCCTATCATTGGCTTCCTTCTTCCGCCAATAGTCGCGCTTGGCGACGTCCGCGGCGGCCCTGGCGTAGTCGACGCTCACCTGGTCCTGCGAGCGTTTGGTGGCGACCTCCAGTTCCTTCTCCGCCACGTTCTTCTGCAACTGAGTCAGGGTTTCGTCGATCCGCGCGAGCACCTCGCCCGCCTCGACCTGTTGTCCGTCCTGGGCAGCCACTTCCAGGAGCATTCCCGCCTCCTGGGCCGAGACCTGGGCCTCGTCGATCAAGGTAACACGGCAACTTGGCTGGGTGATCGTTTCCGCCGAAACCGCGCCCGACGTCGCCAGCACTGCCAGGCCGACGCCTATCGCCGTTAGAACAAATCGCATGACAGGGTTCTCCTAGAACCGGAACAAGATCCGCGACTCGATGAACGCCCAAAGGTCATGGAACAGGATGTAGCCGATCGAGCGGCGTCCGCACTGGACCTTGGCTTTCACCTCGGCGCCGGGGCGGAGGTCGGCGAATAGGGCCTTGTCGGCCGAGCCCTCGATGTCCACCTTCACCAGCACCGTATTGCCCTTCTCGCCGAGCACCTCCGCGCTGTAGTGGACCTCCTTGACCTTGCCCTCGTGCTTCACCCCCGGCTGGGTCGCCAGGATGAACGTCACCGGCAACTCCGCGCCGCGCTCCTTCTGGGCCCGGACGAAATAGCCCATCCGATCCTCGGGCATTTGCATTTCGAGCTGCCAGGGGCCCTCGGTGTCGGCCACCTGCATCAGGACCTGGCCCCGTTGGACGGGACGCCCGTCCAACAGGTTCTGAAGATCCCAGGTGACCACGCGGCCGTCGCGCGGGCTGATGATCTTCAGATCCTTCTTCTTCTCTTGCTCCAAGGCGAGTTGGTTTCTCAACGTCTGTTCCTTCACTTGCAGCGCGAGGATCTCGCCGGCTCGCGTGCTGCGCTCCTGGTCGGTGCCTAGATTTTGGTTCTGTTGCCAACTCCTGGCCTCGATTTGCCGCTCGGTCGCGGTCAGGTCGCCTTCAAGCTGGCTGATTTGCACGTTGATTTCCGTGCTGCGCAGCTCGAGCAGCAATTGGTCCTTCTTGACCATGTCGTCGTGCTTGACCGCCAGGCTCTTGACGATGCCGTCCACCCGGGTGTAGATCTCGCTCCGCCGGACGGGCTCGAGCGTGCCGTCGCACTTGAGCGTGAAGTCCCACGGCACGACGAACATCGCCACGATCACGGCCAACACCGCGCCGGTGATCGCCAGCGTCTTGGGCAGCGTCCGGGCGCGGAACACCCATTTCGTCCGCCCCAGCGTCCGCCACAGCGGCATCAAAAACAGGTCCTGGTGCTCCGTGGCGTTGGCCAGCGCGATCGAACTGTGTTTTGCCACCACCTCCACCCGCTGCAACATCGTGTCCGGGATCCGGCTGTCCTCGATCCGCTCGATGATCAGCGCGCCGACCGGCGGCTCGGCCGGCTCGGGATTGTCCGGGTCCTGCTCTTCCTCGGACGGTTCGGGCCGGCCCAAGGGCAACACGGCCACCATCTTCGTGTGCGACTCGTCGACGTAATGTTCGACGGCGTCCTCGACCTGCGGAGCCATGTCGGTGGTGGTGCCCGTGTACCAGACCGGGTCGCCCGAGTCGACCACCTTCGTGGCCAGCTCGCCCAGGAGCCGCACGGTGTTCGAGCGTTTGTCAAAGAGGTCCTGGCCGCTGACCGCGGCGATGCGGCACTTGCGGCCCTTGCGAATCGCCACGCTCACCCGATCGCACTCGATCAGCCGCCGGCCCTCGTTGGCGATCGTGTAGGCGGTCAGACTCGGGTCGAGGCTGGCGTGTACGCGGCGGGTGAAGTCTTCGAGTTGGGTCCAGAGGACTTGGCGGTCGGAGAAGTGGCGAAGCTGGCGGCTCTTGATGAAGTCGGCCGCCAGGTCGCACATCTGCATGAGGAATCGCAGGTAGCCCTTTTGCGTGTTCAGCCCGGCCTCGGATCGCTGAAAAATCTCGACGACGCCGACGGTTTCCACGTCGGTTTTGAGCGGACCGAGCACGAGGAGAAAGTCGGTGGGGTTGGCGCCCTGCTCGCCCTCGCCTTCCACGCCGCTATGGGGGCCAACCAGCAGGGGTTCGCCGCCGGTGAGCACCCTGCCCAGCAGCCGCGAGTGCTGCCGCTGGCCTTCCTCGTTCTCGCGTAGCCCGGTCTGCTGAAGGTTGATCTGATACTGCGGGGCGAGGCGTCCCTCCTCTTCGAGCGTCCAGACGACCCCCCCGATCGCCGCAAGAGCCTCGACCACCCGGGTGAGGAATTCGGCGTAGAACTCCTGCGGCGCAATGTCCGTGCGGGACAATTGCGCAATCTCATTGACCAGCGAGCGGATCTGCTGCTTGGTCTGTTCGATCAGTTCCGGATTAAGCGATTGTTCGGAGCTCATGCCACCTGGGTGGGCGTAGGTCTTTCGGGGGGATCATGAACGCGCCGGGCGCGTACTCTCCCTCTGTCTCTATCGTTCCGACGGTATGCTCAAGGTTAGCTTAGACTCAGCGCCGCCGGAAACAGCCTCGTGCCGGCGCAATTGACGCTGTCGAGGTGATTATTGAATTCCACCCATCCGACCCGGCATCCCTATCTCTACGTTCTTTGGCCGCAACGAGTTCCGTCGCGGGGGAGCAGGAAGGGACGCACGGCAGATCGTTGAGCCGTGGGCCGATCAGGGCGCGGAATAAGCCGGACAAGTACGCGGTCCCGCCCTCTCCCTTTATACTCCGGAATGCGGAATCCCGCCCGACATCGGCCGCCGATTTTCCGGAATATGACCCCCTTCCCCCAAAGCGTCCCAGCGTCTCCGCCGGCTACCCCCCTCTGCATTTCTGGCAGCGGTGCCAAGACGCAGACGGCCCAGGCTTGTCGACCGGGACGTCTGCGATCTTGCTGACGCGATGCTGTCTCCGAGGCCTCCCGGCGTTTTCGGACACGGATCGAGAACCGTCCTCCGATAACCCAAAGTCGCTTCTCAGGTGGGAGTGCAGGGGGTATACTGATGCTCCGGATTGCGCGAGCCATCTGCAAACCCAACTATGCCTGCAATTGCCTGCCCGTCCGAAACGCCATTCTTTCCTTGTGTCCTATTCGCGTTGCACTGCGGGGAAGGTTAGCCATTCCCAAAGGGGCCACACATGGTCGGTCAGGCCGGCGGCCATGGCGGGAGTCTGCGGTAGCCATTGGCCGTTGGGGCCTCGTTGACGCAGCGTCCGCA
>JAPLNP010000634.1 GCA_026401055.1 Planctomycetia bacterium | reverse complement strand
TGACGCCATTGTCGCGGGTGCGTCTCCGAAGGGCAACTGCGTCGGCGTTCTTGATCTACCCGTGGAAGGGAGACAGATGCTTGGTTCCGAGAACATCGACGTGGAGCATAGGGTTCGAGTGCAACTGATGCCCACGGATGTGGAGCAGGGATTCATCGACTTCACGCGACTCGATTGGCCGATTGACTGCATATCAGCGGTCAGGTGAACCCGGCTTCGCCAATATGACTCGGAAGGACGATTCCACCCTCGTCTCGCAAACTCATCGGTATTTCGAGACTTGTCAGAACACTCACCGCATTCTCGGACACGGTCCTGGCCTGCGAGAAAGGTGCATGTACACGCTTACACTGCAAACGGAACCCACGAGCGGGGAAAAGGGCGTCCCATGAAACGATGTTTGAATCGTCGCGGATTTCTGAATGCTGTAGGCGTTGCAGGCCTGGAGATCGGATTGGCCGGAGCCCCTCGCCTTTGGGCTGCCGAGCCGGTCAATGGCGCGCCGCACGCCGAAAAGATTGGTTGGCGGCTGGGTTGCCATGCGTACAGTTTCAACCGCTTCACGCTCTTCGATGCCATCGAAAAGACGGCCTGCCTGAGTCTGCGCTCCATCGAGGCCTACGAGGGCCAGAAGCTGAGCAACTATTGGCCGAATGTTTTCGTCACGGAGGCTTTGCCGGGCGACTTGCGAAAATCGCTCAAGCAGAAACTGGCCGACTCCGGCGTAAAACTTGCGTGCTACTTCGCGGACAATGAAAGCCGAGGGGTGTTCGAGTTTACCAAGGAGATGGACGCCGAGACGCTCGTCACGGAGCCTCGCGGCAGCTTCGACACGCTTGATAAGCTCTGCGCGGAGTACGAAATCAACGTGGCCATAGCCAACCATGCGAAGCCCACAACCTACTGGAGCCCCGATATCGTGCTGAAGGTCTGCCAGGGCCGAAGCAAGCGGATCGGCGCTTCCGCCGACACGGCCCACTGGATGCGGTCGGGCCTGAATCCGACGGAGTGTCTGCGAAAGCTGGAAGGACGGATTATCTCTTTCCACTTTCGGGATATGAATGAAGCAGGAATGAACGGCCACGACGTACCGTTTGGCAGCGGCGTGTGCGACGTCAAGGGAATGCTTGCGGAGAGTTATCGCCAAGGGATCAAGGCGGTGTTTTCGATCGAGTACGGATACAACGTCGAAAACAACTTGCCCGAGATCACCCAGTGCATCAGGTTTTTCGATGAAACAGCGGCTGAGTTGGTCGCTAAAGGATAGTGGTTGGGCCATAGCTGGACTGCTATTTGGACAGACTCGCACCCTCCCACACGTGGTTGGGATCAGGATAGAGGAAAGCACCTCCAACAGGTGTTTCACGACGAGCCGCATTCTCAACCGTCACAGACCACCCTCCGGGTACCTTGGCACGGTACTGAGCCAGGCTGATCGTGTGCAAGATCGCCGATTTGACTCGGGAGGTTCAGCTTTTGGGTAACGGGATTGCCGGCGATGACGCTTTTGTAAGCACAGTGAGGTTCCCGGAAGCTCTTCGAGGGCGGCTTCTGGAAGCGTACCATAAACGGCCGTCGTTTCACGAGGGGGCCGAAATGAAAGACACCGAAACTCGCTGGTCAATCACAGGGGTCTTTGTTCCTGGCAGAACGGGAAACAGGGGGCAATTTCGGGCACACATCCAGTCGTGGTTTTCCAAACGCGAGGCCTTCCAGTATACTTTCACCACTGAAGTAACGGAGTAACGGAGTAACGGAGTAACGGAGGCGAGGCGGTCCCCGAGGCGGCTGCACTCGCCATGTTGATCTCGGGGTTTGGAGCCGGCCTGTTACTCTTTGTCTGGCGGCGACACTTCGCACGACGTCAGCCGACACCTTCAAGGTAACACAACAGGAGCAATCTCGATGGAAGTCTTACACAGATTCTGTCTGGCGGCCGTGCCCGCCGCATGGCTTGTTTTCTCGGCCGCCACGGTTCAGGCAGAGATGCAGCCGGTTGGCAAGGACGAGGCGGTCAAGTGGACGCGGTGGGTCGTTCCACTGCCGCACGAGATAGACATCAATAGCAAGGTGGTGATACCCGTCGGTAAGGTAGCGATTACGGTTTCTGCCGATGCCAGCGCGCTGGAACGCCAAGCGGCGGATGAGTTGGCCGAGGTCTTTCAGAAAGAAGCCGGTTGCAGGGTTCCGATTGGCGGCGACAAGGGCGCGGCGGACATGGAAATCGTGCTGGGCACGTGTGGCAAGGACGGCAAGATGACCGGCCGAACGGTGTTCGGCGCCGAGCGGCTGTTCACGCTGCCCTGCGCCGACCAGGCGTATCGCATCGTGCCGCTGGAAGATCATGCGTTGGGGCTGGTTGGCACGCGGCCGGAAGGCGTGTACTATGCCGCCAAAACACTGAAACAACTCCTTTCTTCCGCGTTCACCAAAGCCAGCGGCCAAACCCTAGTGGCCATCCCAATGGCCCAGGTGACTGATTGGCCGGATATGTCGGAACGCGGACTTTGGGGCGGCAGCGCCAACGAGGATATCGAGTGGATGGCCGAGCGGAAGATGAATCTCGTGGAATCGCACATTCAATTATCCGTCGACGACAACGGCCGTGGCGTGGCGGTCATCCCCGAGGGCTTGCTTGCCCGCTCGGCACGGCACGCGGTGAAATTCGTGCCCATCATCACGCACCTGGAGCAATTGCCGCGGCAGGTCTTCGTCAAGTACCCAGAGTTGGCGGCCGTCGGAGAGAAAGCCGACACGTGGCGTAAGAAGTACCGTGACTCCAGTCCGGTTTGCTTTTCACAGCCGAAAATGCTGGAAATCCTCACGGATTGGCTATCCTGTTTGGCACGCTATCCCGAGGTAACCGACGTGAATGTGTGGCTTTCCGAGGAGAACATTCCGTGCGCGTGCGAGAAATGTGCGGGCCCCAATCTGTTTACAGTCCAAACGCAACTTGTCACCAAGGCTTGGAAGGTCGCCAAACGCATCAAACCGGATCTACGAGTGCGAATCCTCCTGACTCAAGGAAGCTACCAGAGCAATGCCCAGGTATTGGAGGCCGCACCGCCGGAAATGGGCGTCACCTACTATCACGGTGGCCTCACCTACGATTCATCGCGGAACCCCATGATCTATCCGCTGTTGGAGAAGTACGCCGCCCAGGGCCGCTGGCTCGGCTGCTACCCGCAATTGACGCCCTCGTACCTGGTTATTTGTCCGTGGTCCGGCCCGCAATTCATCAAGGCGCGGATGTCGGAGTTCGTCTCGAAACGGCTGCAATGTTTGTGCGGCTATGTGATTCCCGCGACTCGTCTCTATGATTTCAACGTCACTGCCGCGGCCGAGTGGTCGTGGAACGCGGCCGGCCGCACCGAACGCGATTTCTCCCTGGCCTGGGCCACTCGCCGTGGCTTGTCCGATCCGGAAAAGGCCGCCGATTGGGCCGTAATGCTGGGAGAGGTCGGCTGGGACGTGTACGGCGCCGCCGTGCCGTTTGAATGGGTGTTGGGCAACACGGGCGTAACGTTCAAGCAGGGCCAGCCACCCACTCTGGGCAGCGGCATCTTCAAGTATTTTCCCACCCGCGAACACTTCGACGAGAACCTCGCTGTCTGCGACCGGGCGATGCGATTGGCCGAGGAACTCAACGAGCCGGCCATGATCGAGGAAACCCGCGTCATCCGCGGACTGACCCAGATGCTCAAGGGTTTGTACGTTATGGGCGAAGCTGCCTCGGCCGGAGGCCAAATCACGACCGATCAGCGGCAGCAAGCAGCCGCCGCACTGGTCCTGGCCGATCGCGGCTGCCGCGATGCCTACGACGGACTCCTCGCCTGGACAAAACTCGTGTCGCCGGAGATGATTCAACCCACCGGCCGTTACGCCGACATGCTCAATTGCCTGGAGCCGGTCGTGATGCAGATCGCTGAAGCCGCCGTGAGTCTAGGGGTTTCCGATCCCAACCGCATCCATCGCCCCCAACGCATCGGCGAATGGACGACTCAGGATTTTACAGCCGGAACAACATGCCAAAAGACCTGGGAAATCAGCAAGGCCGTTGTCGATTCGGGCCGTTACCAAGTGGTCTTCCACACGAAGGCCAACAGCAGCTACGCACGAATCAAATCGGTTGCGTTCGTCTCCTCGCCAACCGACGATCCCGCGCGACAGACGGAACGATCCCGCGAAACACGTGAAGACGGAACCGAGAGCCCCCCTAAGTACAACCTATCTTTGGACAGGCGCGATCCCGAGCAACGCTACTTCATTGTCGTCGAACTCGACGGCGGCGTGGAGAGCGCACGGTGTTCGGGGCACGTCACAATACGCAAAGCGAAGGACTAGCTTTCGGCTTGTGCTGCGGTAGATGCCATCCCGGGTCTAACCAAGCACTATGCCCCGCAGCTTCGCACCTGCGCAAAGGCGTGGCGCGACCTGACGGGCCAGGAGATCCACGAAACGGGACTCTTCTTCACGCACATGGCTTTCTACGTCAAGGTGTAGGGGTCGGTTGTCTCCAATCGCCAGCTCGAGCGGGAAACTGCCGCCAAGAGATGGGGTGAGCGGCAATCAACCGTCGGGGCTTCTCAGGTACCGGTGGCGGCCGCGGCGGGGTGGTCTCAAATCTCAAACGCAATCGGCATAACACTACTGGAAATAAGCAGTTGCGTCGTGCGTTGACGCATGTTGTTTCTTTTCAAAGGTGTGCGGCTCCTGATAGCATTGCCAGCAGTGCTGAATTTCCGAAGAAA
>JAPLNP010000194.1 GCA_026401055.1 Planctomycetia bacterium | reverse complement strand
GTATAGTGGCCTTCACTCGAAATCCTCCTTGTGCCCGGGTCAAAGGTTACCACGAATACCCTTTATACCCCGGAAAACGCGGAAGGTTTCGAGTTTTTTCATGCAATCAACGTGAACCGTTCGCTTGGTTAAGGTCTAGTTCGGGTATCTACGCGTACAACGTGGCGGCTGACAGGGCCGACCGGCCGGTGAACTACGTAAGCTGGGGCGATGCGGCGAGGTTTGCCAACTGGCTGCACAACGACCAGCCCACGGGGGCGCAAGGCCTCTCGACCACCGAGGATGGGGCGTACTATCTCAACGGCGCTACGAGTCAGGCAGCGTTGATGGGGGTCAACCGCGAGGCGGATTGGAAGTGGGCGATCACGAGCGAGGACGAGTGGTACAAGGCGGCGTACCACAAGAACAACGGCGACACGGGCAATTACTTCGACTATCCGACCGGCAGCGACACGATTCCGAGCAACGATCTGGTTGACCCAGACCCGGGCAACAATGCGAATTTTTGCGACCACTACGACCACACAATCGGCAGCCCGTACTGGACGACGGAGGTGGGCGATTTCGAGGAGTCGGAAAGTCCCTACGACACGTTTGACCAGGGGGGGAACGTGTGGGAGTGGAACGAAGCTGTGATCGGTTCGTCGCGTGGGTTGCGTGGCGGCAGTTGGATCAACTACTCCGACAGCTTGGCCGCTTCGGACCGCGTCAGCGACTACCCGACGCGCGAGAGCTACCTCCTTGGGTTCCGCGTGGCAAGTGTTCCTGAGCCAGGTGGCATCAGCTTGCTGCCATGCGGTGCCGTGGCCGGTTTGGTCTGGTGGAGACGGCGAAAGTAGAACGCGCGGCGTCAGTCAATGTGCGGCACTCACGGGGACTCTCGCATTCTCACCCGCATGAGAATCGGGGCAGTCCCCGGTCTTTGTGCCAAGACGCGCCGAGAGAATGGACTCTCATGCCCTGGGCCGATGCGTGTCGGCCCGCGATTTCTAGACGATGGGTCTTGATTGCGCCCCTGCCGGAAGCACTCAGCCGTGTCGCAAGTTGTGTCGCAAGTTTGTCGCGAGTTTACAAGTCATTGCGGAGGCTGTAGTTAAGCTGGTTGGTTTCGCCGCTGTGGACTACCAGCCCCTTCGATTCCATATCACTGAGGTCGCGTTGGATTGTGCGACGGCTGACCGCTGAGAAGAGCCGTTCAAGGTCACGAATAGACGCGGCCGGCGTTTCCATCAAGTGGGCCAAGATGGCCGCTTGACGGGAATTGAGGCGGTGTTGTTCTTCGAGCACGTCCTTCTGAATGGCTCGACGCCCGCGGGCCTGCACTTCGGCGAGTTGCGTGGAAAGCCCTTCGACGAAGAACTCCAACCAGCCGGTCATGTCCATGCCGGAGGCCCGCACGCTTTGAATCGCCCGATAAAATGCCTCCCGGTCGCGGTCGTAGTATTCGCTGATGGTGAAGAGGCGTTTGAAGTCGTAACCGGCGCGATAGAGACACAACGTCGAAAGCAAGCGGGCGGTGCGGCCATTGCCGTCAACGAACGGGTGAATATGGACCAGTTGAAACTGGGCTATGCCGCTGACGAGAACGGGATGAATGGCACTGGGCCGTGCAAGCCAATCAATCAACTGTCGCATGAGGTCGGGCACGTCGCCCGGCGGCGGCGTGTAGACGGTTTGGCCGGTGGCGGAATTGACCACGTAGTTCTGCACTTTGCGATACTCGCCCGGCGAACCGCTGCCGCCGCGAACTCCTTCGACCATTCGTTTGTGGATTTCGCGGATCAACCCTTCGGTGATCGGGGAACCTCTGGCAAGATACTCCGAAACCAGCTCGAAGGCATTGCGATAGTTCAGTAATTCTCTTGCGTCGTCAGGGTCAACGTTCTCGACTGTCTGGCCTTCCAAGAGTCGCTGGGCTTCATCCAGCGTCAAGTGGGTTCCTTCGATGTGTGTGGTGTGGTGGGCTTCAAGGATGAGTGCTCGCCGCCCCATTTGTCGAAGCCACTCATCAGACAACGTCGCCGCTTCAAGAAATCCCCGTGCCCGCTCGATGACCGTCAATGCGGCTGTAGTCCGGTTCGTGATCGAAAACTGCGGGGATAGCGGCGATGTCATTTCAGTATGCGGTCCTTGCACGGTCGGCATGATGCCGGATCGGACAGGCGGTCATCGACATAACACCCTTCTGTCTGCATGAACAGGATTGCACCGCCGAGTGGCGCCGACGCTTTTCCGCGATAGACTCTCCCTAGGCAAGAACTCGTTCGGAGAATCGTCGGCGCCACCCAACCATTGTCGCCTAAGCCCGGGTGGATGGCGTCGCAATCCGACACGCCGCCGCAGTGTCCGCAAGGAGCATCCGCAGGCGGCGAATCCTACCATCGTACCCCCAATCCGTCACAGTGCCAGTCGAAATGAAAACGGGGGACAGCCGCATCCGTCTCCACGGAGGGCTGTCCCCCTCTGGTCTACTTGTCTACTCGATGACCGGCAACTCGGCGATGGCCGCCTCGATTTTCTCCTGGGGGTATTCGTAGTCTTCCAGTTCGCCGCTGAAGTAGCGGTCGTAGGAGCCCAGGTCGCACAGGCCGTGGCCGCTGAAGTTGAAGACGATGCACTCCTCCTTGTTCTCCTTGCGGCACCGGATGGCCTCGACGATCGCGCCGCGGATGGCGTGCGAGGTTTCCGGGGCGGGAATGGTGCCTTCGGTGGCGGCGAACAGCTTGGCCGCCGAAATCGTAGCGGTACTGTCCGCGGCTCATGGATGGGCAGGAGCACGGCTCGCAGGCGACGAATCGGATGTCCTTGCCCTCGAGCTTGCGGCGGATGAAGGGGAACGCCAGTCCGGCGAAATTGCTGCCGCCGCCGACGCAGCCGATCACGACGTCGGGACTGTCGCCGATCAACTCGAACTGCTTTTCGGCCTCCAGCCCGATGACCGTCTGGTGCAGCATCACGTGGTTGAGCACGCTGCCGAGCGTGTACTTGGTGTCGTCATGGGTCGCGGCCACTTCGACCGCCTCGCTGATGGCGATGCCGAGGCTGCCGGGGCAGTCCGGATCGGCGGCGAGGATCTGGCGTCCGGCGTGGGTATCGGTCGAGGGGCTGGGCGTCACGTCGCCTCCCCAGATGTGCATCATCGACCGGCGGTACGGCTTCTGATGGTAGCTGACCTTCACCATGTAGACCTTGCACTTCATGTCGAAGAAGGCACAGGCGAAGCACAGCGCGCTGCCCCATTGCCCGGCGCCGGTCTCGGTCGAAAGCCGGTTGATCCCTTCCATCTTGTTGTAGTAGGCCTGCGGCACCGCCGTGTTCGGCTTGTGGCTGCCCGGCGGACTGTGGCTCTCGTCCTTGAAGTAAATCCGCGCCGGCGTCCGCAGCGCCTTTTCGAGCCCCGTCGCGCGAACCAGCGGCGAGGGACGCCAAATGGCGTAGACGTCCTGCACGGCCCGCGGGATCTCGATCCAACGCTCCTGGCTCACCTCCTGGGCGATTAACTCCTTGGCGAAGATCGGCTCCAGGTCGGCCGGGCCCATCGGCTGGTTCGTGGCCGGGTGCAACGGCGGCGGAACCGGCTGGGGAAGATCGGCCTGCAGGTTGTACCAGGCCGTCGGCATTTCGCTCTCACTCAAGAACACTCGCTTGGAACTCATCGGGGGTCCCTCACAAATCGGATTGGACGGGGGGAAGTTTTTGCCATCAGGTAGACCTTCTAGTCTAATTTGCCGCGGGGCCGTTGTCGAATGACCCCCCAAAATAAGCTGCCATGTCTGCCCCACCATCTTCGTCGAACACGATCCGCAAGTGCCGTGGGAGCCGATTCTCGGGATTGTCCCGCCCGGATACACGACGGACTCGGATACGCTATCATAGACTCTGAGGCATGACTTCGTTGCCGCGTTGGAGAACGTCGATGCGTCCGTCGCCCCACGTCAGGGTCCGTTCCGCCGTCGTCGTCGCCCTGGGCGTTTCGCTCTCGTGGCTGGGCGGGACCCTCTCGGCGGCGGAGAAGGATGCCATCTATCAGGCGGCCCTTGACTCGATCTCGACCACCGAACTCCACGAGCACGTCGACTACCTGGCCGACGACGCCCGCGAAGGTCGCGAGCCGGGCACGCGAGGCGGCCGAGAGGCCGGCGACTACGTCGCACGGCACTTCGAGGCCGATCATCTCCCGCCCGGCGGCGTGGACGGCTACTTCCAGCCTTTCGAGCCCGGCGGCCGAAACGTGTTGGCGCTGGTTCGGGGAATCGATCCGCGGCGGCGGCACGAGGTCATCGTCGTCGGCGCGCATTACGACCACGTCGGCCGCGGCACCCACCAGAACAGCCGCGGCCAGGTCGGTGTCATCCACAACGGCGCCGACGACAACGCCAGCGGGACCGCCGGACTCGTCGAATTGGCCGAGGCATTCTCCCTGCTGCCCGCGCCGCCCGGGCGAAGCGTGCTGTTTGCCGCGTGGGACGCGGAAGAGTTGGGCATGCTCGGCTCGAAGCACTGGGTTGCGCACCCGACGATCGGCGGCGACAACGTTGTTTTCGTCTGGAACCTCGACATGATCGGGCGGCTTCGCGAAAGCCGGCTGATGGTGCTCGGGTCGCGAAGCGGCGTCGGTCTGCGGCGGTTCCTCGCCGGGCACAACCAGGATTTCGCAATCGACTTCGTCTGGAGCACCAAGCCGAACGCCGACCACTGGCCTTTCTTCGACGCGAGCATCCCCATCCTGACCGTGAACACCGGACTGCACGACGAGTACCACACCCCGGCCGACGACGCCGAGTTGATCAACCCCGAGGGCATGAGGCAAGTCGTCCGGATGGTGCTTGAGAGCCTTTACGACCTGGCCAACACGGACGCGGTGCCCCATTTCCGCGAGATGGCCCGGCGGGAAACGGACGAGGTCGAACGGCAACGCTTCGTGGCCAGCCACCCTGCCACCCGATGGCACGGCGCCCACGCGAAGGAACCCCCGGCGTCCGAGGGCGAGGCGGTTTCCGATGAAGCCGGTTCGATCGCGCCGAGCGGGGAGGCGGTCTGGGGCGAGGGCAAGCCGTTGCGGCTGGGGATCCGTTGGCGGGTCGATCCGGCCGAGCCGGGCACGGTCGTTCTCGTTGGCGTGATGCCCGGCTCGCCGAGCCACCGCGCGGGCCTTGAACCAGCAGACCGCATCTACCAGGTCGCCGGCCACGATTTTGCCGACCAGGACCAGTTCGCCGAGCGCGTCAAGACCCTGCCCGGCCCGCTGGAACTTCTCGTCGAGCGCGACGGCAAGCTCCGCAAGGTCGTGCTGCACGTTGACGAAGAAGCGATCGCAAAAGCGGAAAGCGGAAAGCGGAAAGCGGGAACACCAGCCGCGCTCCCTACCCCCAACCTCCCCGGCCCCTGATCCCTGGCCCCTGCCCCCTGACATGTCCGAAATCGTTCGCTTTTCCGTTTCCGTCGAGGACGATCTGCTCGCGCGATTCGACCGGTACTGCGAGGAGGAACGGTTCGCGACACGGAGCGAGGCGGTGCGGCAGTTGATCCGCAACAAGCTGACCCAGAGGGCCTGGGCGACGGACGCCGGCGAGGTGGCCGGCACGCTGACGCTCGTCTACGACCATCACCGCCCACAGCTTCGCGACCGTCTGACCCAGGTGCAGCACGACCACACCGGGTTGATCGTCTCGACGCTTCACGCCCATCTAACGCACAGCCTGTGTCTGGAGGTGATCGTGCTTCGCGGCCCGGCTGGCGAGCTCCAGAAGATCGCCGCGGAACTCAAGGGTCTCAAGGGCATCTACACCGGCGAGTTGGTCATGGCCAGCGGCGAAATGCTCGACGCGGAGCACTGACGGGCGGTTGTCGGTGGCCCGGTAGCCATAGGCCGTGGGTCTGTTGAGAAACCTGAGAGACCGACCATGATGCGATTCTTGCCCAACTCGCCCACTTTCGCCGTGGTTCTTCCGGCATGGCTCTGCCTTCTTGCCCCGGTCGCATTCGCCACGGACGCGCCGGAGGTTTCGGCGAGCATCGCGAGGCTTCGGGCCGCCCAGGATCTCGTGACCGAGGGCAATCTGCCGGCGGCCAAGGCCGCGTATGCCGCAGTCGCCGAAAGCAAGGATGCGCCCGGCCATCACCGCCGAGAGGCCCAAGAGCGAATCGCCGAAATCGAGCGACTCCAAGCGGGCCTTCCCGCGCGGGATTCCAAGGCCAGCCGGATGCCCCCGCCGGCGCGCCCAACGCCGGCGGTGACGCTCTACGTCGCCACCGACGGCGCGGACGCGAATCCCGGCACGCGCGAGCAGCCCTTCGCCACGCTCCAACGCGCCCGGCAGACCATCCGCGATCTGAAACACGGCGGGGCTCTGCCGGCTGGTGGAGTCGTCGTCTCGGTCGGCGGTGGTCGGTACGCCGTCAAGGAAACCTTCAAGCTCGGCCCGGAAGATTCGGGCACGGCGGACGCCCCGATCGTCTATCGCGCGTCGCGGAGCGAGCCGGCGCGTTTCACGGGCGGCGTTCGCCTGACGGGCTTCCAGCCGGTCACCGATCCGGCCGTCCTCGCTCGATTGCCCGAGGAAGCTCGCGGCAAGGTCGTGTCCGTCGACGTCAAGGCCCACGGCGTCGCCGAGCTAAAACCGCTGGAACTGGGCGGCTTCGCCAGCGGGCGGGGCTTCGTGACGCATCCGACCGTGGAGTTGTTCTTCAACGGCGAGGCGATGACGCTTGCGCGGTGGCCGAACCAGGGCTACGTCCGGATCGTCGACGTCAGCGTCCAAGACGGCGAGCCGCTGCACGGCCGCGCGGGCAGCAAGACGGGCCGATTCCTCTACGAAGGCGACCGCCCGACGCGATGGAAGGACGACAAGGACGCGATGCTCTACGGCTACTGGTTCTTCGGCTGGGCGGATTCCTATGAGCCGATTGCCTCGATCGACACCCAGAGGCGGGAGATCACGCTGAAGCCGCCGTCCCCCAATTACGGCTACTGCAAGGGGCAGCCGTACTACGCGGTCAATCTGCTCTCGGAGATCGACGTGCCCGGCGAGTGGTATCTCGATCGCGCGACCGGCATCCTCTACTTCTACCCGCCGTCCGACCCGGGCGCGGCGACCGTCGAACTCTCGACGGCGGACTTCCCGATGGTCGAGATGGACGGCGTCTCGCACGTCGCGTTCGAGGGGCTTTGCTGGGAACTCGGCGGCGCCGACGGGATTCGCATCCGCGGCGGCGACCACTGCCTGTTGGCCGGCTGCACGGTCCGCCGCATGGCCGGCAACGGCGTCGAAATCCACGGCGGCCACGACCACGGGCTGCTCTCGTGCGACATCCATTCGATGGGCCGCGGAGGCGCCGTGCTCTCCGGCGGCGATCGCAAGACCCTGACGCCCGGAGGCCACTTCGTCGAAAACTGCCACATCCACGACCTTTCGCGGATCGACCACACGTACACGCCGGCCGTGCTCGTCGACGGCGTGGGCAACCGGATTTCGCACAACTTGATGCACGACGTCCGATCCAGCGCGATCCGCCTCGGCGGCAACGACCACGTGGTCGAGTTCAACGAAGTCCACCACGTCGTCTGGGAATCGGACGACCAGGGCGGGGTCGATATGTTCGGCAACCCGACGTTCCGCGGCAACGTCTTCCGCTACAACTACTGGCACCACATCGGCGGCGACCCAGCCAACGGCGAGGCGCCCGATTGCGGCCGCGCCGGCATCCGCTTGGACGACGCGATCTCGGGCGTGGTGATCCATGGCAACGTGTTTTATCGCTGTTCGGCGGGACGGCTGGGCTTCGGCGCGGTTCAGATTCACGGCGGCAAGGACAACCACGTCGACAACAACGTCTTCGTCGACTGCATGGCCGGCATCAGCTTCTCTCCGTGGGACGAAGCGCGATGGAGACAGTTCACCGCCGCGTCGCTCGCGTCGCCCGAGATTGACAAGGACCTCTACCTGGCCCGGTATCCCGAACTGGCCCGTCTGGCGGAGGACCACGACGTCAACACGATTTCGCGGAGCCTGGTGTTCCGTTGCGGCGAATTCCTGCGGCGGGACCACGGTCTCGCGCGGCTGGCGGACAACCTGGTGACGTCCGACGACCCGGGCTTCGCCGACGCCGCGGGCGGCGACTTTCGACTCGCCCAGCCGTCCGCGACCGCCGCCCGGATCGGTTTTCGGCCGATTCCGATGGAGGAGATCGGGCTGTACGAAGACGCCTACCGGGCGAAGGGGGACCCGGACAGTGCTTCCGCCGGAAACAAATAGTTCTGACCCCTTTCTTCCGCTCATGTGATGCGACGCCTAAGTCGTTAGCAGACAAGCGTCCCCGGCCTCCAGGCCCAACGAGAGGACCTCGACGCGGCCGCCGCGACCGGCGCGGACCAGCAGGGCGCCTAGCTCGGGCCGAGACTCGCAGTAGGCGATTGTCGCCTCCGCGCCCATCACGAAAAAAGCGGTCGACAGACCATCGGCCAACGCGGCCGTCGGGGCCAACACCGTGACCGACAGCAGCCCCTCGGCGGGCTGGCCGGTCCGCGGATCGAGGATGTGGCTCAATCGCCGCCCCCGGTAGCGGAAAAACTGCTTCTCGGAGCTCGATGTGGCCAGCGCCCGATCGCCGAGGCGGATCTCGGCGAGCCGCTCGCGATGACGCAAGGGGTGGTGCAAGCCGACGAGCCAGCCGCCGGCCGGGGTGCCGGCCGCCGACCCCCGGGCCAACACGCTGCTTTGCCCGCCGTGGATCATGAAGTCGCCGACGCCGTGTTCCAGCATCCGCTCGGCCGAGCGGTCCAAGGCGTAGCCCTTGCCGATCGAGCCCAAACTCAGGCGGATGCCCGGCTTGGTGAACCGGACGGTCTTCGCCCGGACGTCCAACTCGACGTGCTCGCTGCCGACCTTCTGGCGCGCCGCGGCCAGTTCCTCTTCCGTCGGAATCCTGCCTTGCCGGCGGGAGAAACCCCAGACGTCCCAGAGCGCCGTGGCGGTGATGTCCAGCGCGCCGCCGGTTTCGGCGTGCAACCGGAGGGCCAGTTCGAGCAGACCGAACAGTCCCGGCTCGACCTCGACGGGCCCGGCGGCCGCCTCGCGATTGATTCGGCTGATCTCGCTCGTCTCGCGGAAGATGGAGAGTTGATCTTCGAGCGCGTCGACCCGGTCGAGCGTTTCCAGAGCCGCTTGGGTGCCGTGCTCGTATTGACCGGCGTTGAGAAAAACCTCGAACCGGCAGGCCATCGCCGCGCGGCTGACCTCGACGAGGTACGTCTCGTCGCGCGGGACCGAGCCGCCCTCGTCCGAGTCGCCCGGCGCGAGCTGGTCGAGCCGGTCGGCCATGGCGTCGGCGGCCGGCTTGCCCTTGAGGAAATCCCGGCGGCTCGTTCTACGCTTCCACATGGGGTCGGTTGTCGGTTGCCGGCCGAGCGGTCATTTCTTCGCCGTCCGCAGCAGCTTGAGCATTTTGAGGTCGACCAGTTCGGCCAGTCCGGCCTCGGCCAGCTCGGTGCCCGAGACGTATCGGCCGGGGTGGGACCAGTCGCGGATCCGCTCCAAGGGCGCGCCGAACAGTTCGGCGAGGAACCGGTCCATGTCGGTCTCCAGCGTGCTGAAATGGCGTGCCCATTCCGCCGCTTCGGCCAGGGCGACGTTCTCCTCGCTCTGCCATTTCATGGGATGGAACAGCAACACGCTCAGCGGGGTCACGAGCCGGCGGGTGCAAGCGGCAAAGGGCCACAGCGCGGCGGACGTGCATTCGCCGACGACGACCCCGGTGGCGCGCAGGCCCCGCAGCCGGATGGTCGCCGCCAGGGCGACCGCGGCGTAGGCGCTGCCGCCGAGCGAGTCGAAGTAGACGATGCACTCTCCGCCCGGCTCGACCCCGAGCAGTTTCTCGAACAGATCGGCCTCATGTTCGGTCAGGTCGCCGACCATGGCGATTTCGAGCGGGCCGTCGGGCTCGCGGTCTTCCATGTCGTCGCGCTGCGTGGCGTGGTAACCCTTCACTGATCGTCTGCCTTTACAAAAAAGTGGCAGACCTCCTCGAGGCGGCCTGCCACGACACTGCTCTACGTGATATCGCGCGAGACGCTACTCGACGGTGATGGCTTCGGGCGGACAGACGTCCACGCAAGCCCCACAGTCGCCGCACGTGGCGGCGTCGACGACGGCCACGTCCTTGATTTCGATCGCGTCCAACGGGCACGCCTCGGCGCACTCTCCACATGCGGTGCATTTTTCCGCGTCTACGATTGCTGCCATTCGCTTGGCCTCCGCTACACTTGTCTAAACACAAGGGGACTACAAACACAAAAAAGACCGCGCCCGCGCCCGGTCGTTACACAAAACGACGTGGCGGCGAGTGCCGCTTGGGGGTGGGTTGGGGCCACGCAAGGGCTGCGGCCGCCGACACCACGCGCGCCCGGTGAAGGCGCCACCGGCCGCGAGAATACCTCCATGATACTGCATTTACCACGTCCGACCAGGCCCCAAGATGGACGACCGGTCCCACCCGATCTCGGGACGACTCCCCAGCGTACCACCCACCGGAGTCCGAGACAAGGCCGGTTCGCGCTGGGGCTGGAGAAGTGGAAAGAGGCGTGGGAATGGGTCCGCGGAGGGCACCTTCTGCTTTTCTCGATGGCTGCGCTACAGTGACCGTTTCCTCGCAATACCGGCCGAAAAGCAGAATACCCCCTCACAAAAAGCAGAATGTCCCCTCTGCCCGTGGTTCCTACGACAAGCCCAGCGATTCCTTCAAACAGCGGTCTATCTTCTCCATGATCTTCGGCGACAATCGGCCAATGACTCGGCCGATGAACCGCCGATGGAGCGTAATCAGGTGTTCGCATTTCACCGCCGAGGGATGCAACAGGCCGGAGGATTGGCCTTCGGGCGTGTCGGGATCGACGAGATGTTGCGTCGGTTCGGTCGTTGCGCGCTGAACGACGCTGGTAATCATGGCCAGTATCACGTCGTCCAATCGCTGATTGTTGCGATCGCACTGCACGATCAGGGCAGGCCGTTTCTTGACGCCGCCGCGATCGCTGAACGGCAACTCGGCAAGCACGACATCCCCCCGTCGAAGATTCATACCGGCCCCCGATGTGAATCGTAGTCGTTGTATTCGTCCATCAAGGAATCATTCCAACCGGCCTCGATGGCCGATTCCACTTGCGCCGGATAGGTGTCGGCCAGGTCGTCCGCCAAAACCGTCCTGAGCCGCTCGAACTCCTCGGCCGGAATCAGCACGTAAGTCCGATGGGTTGTTTCGTCCCACAGTTCCACGGCGGCGTCTGGAGACACCGCCACGACCGTTCGCAACTCGGCGGGCAATCGGACTGCCATTGGGTTCTTCCTATTCTTGATTGGCTGTCTTTCGAATGGACGCTACCACACCTATTATGCACAAACCCTGTGGCGTCGTCCACCATGCGTGGAAGGAGATCTCTTGCCGTCCCCCAAGGGCGGCGGTGGGGCTTTCTTGGTTCTCTCCGAGTGAACTCGTGCCGAAACGTGAAAGTGAGAAAGAAACGATAAGCTGTCTATCCTTCACCCTTCCCGCGTTTCTCTCGCCGCGGCGCGGCTGAAACGGTCGGCCCAGTAGAGCGGCTCCGGAAGACGGCGGCCGGCGAGAAGACGACGGACCAGGGCTTCGGCCAAGGCGACGTCCACGCGATGGCCGGGCGAGACGAAGATCGGACGACGGCTGCCGGCCGTCGGACGCACCGCCGCGCCGATCGGCCGTCCCTCCAACAACACCGGCCGCGAGTCCAGCGGCCTCATGCCCTCGACGTCGACCCGGCCGCAGAGCAGCTTCTTCGTCACGCCGATCGTCGGTTGCCGGGCGACAACGCCCAGATGGGTCGCGATGCCCGCGTGCCGCGGGTGAAGCCTGCCGGTGCCATCGACCATCAGAACGTCGCACGCCTGGCCTTCCGCTCGGACGGTTTCCAGCAGTTCCAGCAACAACGGCAACTCGCGGAACGAGAGGTAGCTGCTGATATAGGGGAACGGGACCGGCAGGCGCAGGGTCGCGTGCCAGAGGGTCTCTCTGGTGTTGACGTCCATGAGAACATAGGCGGCCACTCCCTCGCCCGAGGCCGTGTACGAGACGTCCACGCCGCCGACGAGCTTCGTTGCCTTGCGCGGCGGGAGCAGCGACGCCCGCTTGACCAACGCCTCCTGGGCTCGGCGGAGTTCGTCCAAGGGACGTTCGGAAACAAAATCGCGGAAGCCGCACTCGGCCAACCGCACGGCGCCGCCGCTGACTGCCACGCCCTCGGCTTCGAGCCGTCGCCGCTTCGCCACCGGGCCGTCGACGTAGCCGCCGAGCTGCCCATCGGCGCGAACCACGCGATGACACGCACAATGGGCGTCATGGTCGTGGTGCATGGCGAAGTGGCCGACCCATCGAGCGGCGATCCGGTCGCCCAGTGCCTCGGCCAGGTCGCCGTAGGTCGTCGCACCTCCGCGAGGGATCTGCGACAGCAGCCCGCGAAGGCACTCGGGCAGATCGGGGATGGGCGGCAAACGTTCGCCGGGCGGAGCGGCTGTCACTGAAGTCTTCCCACTCCCGCGACCGCATCGTCGCGGGCAACCCGTGCCGCCGGGCGCCGCGTGCTCATGACGGTGGTCGGCCCTTGTCCGATTCCGGGCTGGCGCTCGGCGTCGTGGATCACTTGGGCCACCTCTCGCCGGGCGGCGATGTAGTAGCAGGCCCCGATCATGGCGATCAGGACCGTGATCAGCCGGTAGCCCAGTGCGACGACGAGCCCTTGCCCCTTGGCAACCGTGCCCACGGCCAGCGGCACGTGGGTGTAGAGGTACTCCAACACCGCCTCGAACGGCCCAAACGGCAAGGGCAGCGTCCCGGTCGACGCGCTCAGGGGCATGATCACGAAATGGTGGGCGAGTGAATGAACGTTGCCCGGCAGCCCACGCGCAATACAGTACACGCCGGTGGCAAACAGGCTGTGTACGCCGACGCTCATCACGGCGGCGACGACGAGCACCAGCGGACTGCGGCGGTACATCCGCATCGCGTCGATCAGGCTGTCGAGCACCGGCCCGACGCGAGGAATCCGCTCAAGCGATCGGGCGAGCTTGCCGTCGGTGACGGCGGGAACCATCAGAAGGCCGATAACGACCGCGACAGCGACAGTCACCCAAATCGTTACGTCGCAGATGACCCGGATCGTCTCGTTCTGCGATGCGCGAAAACCGGTCAGCACGATTGCGGCCGAGGCGACCACAAAGAGCGTGTACAGACCGATCAGCCGATCGACGAGGACCGACGCCACCGACTTGGCCATGCAGTTCTTATGGTAGCGCGCCAACATCACCGCCTTGACGAAGTCGCCGCCGGCGATGCCCATCGGGGACAGGTTGAACAGGTAGCCCATCAGACCGATCCGCAGCGAGCCGCCCAGCCGGGTGGGCACCTCGAGCGCCCGGACGAGGTAGTGCCAGCGGACGAGCGTCAGCATGATCGCGCCGCCGCACAAGAAACACGCCGCCACGAACAGTCCCCATTGCTTCGGTTGATCGCGGAGATTGGCGAACAACTCCGGGTCCCTCGTCGCGTCGAACACCAAGTACGCGATGATCGCGACCGAGACACCAATCTTCAACAGCACGACGAGGGACTTCTTCACAATCCACTCCAGCGGGGGAAAGGACTCGGGGACGCAAGGTGCCGCTGGCCGCTCGCCATTCAGTGCTGAACAGGGGCAGGAAGCTGCCCATGCCACCCCGGCTTGCCAGCCAGTTCCAGGCGCGGCAGATTAGAGAGTTCGGGACGGCCAGTCAATGGGATTTCCTCTGAATACCCCATCTACAAGGGGTAACGTTACACCGTCCCGTGCCCCCGATCGTACGCCTCCTGATCCCGCTGGTACAGGGCGAGCGTCGCCTCGAACGTCGCCGGCGCGATCCGCCAGACCGGCTCGGCGTCGGTGTGGGCGTTGGTGTGGGCAACGATCAACCGGTAGAGGAACTTGAACAGGTGACGCGGCACCCGCAGCGATCGCATCGCGTCCAACAGCCGGTTGTCGGTGATCTCCTCGTCCAACAGGTCGCGCAGCGTCGGATTGCGGCCGTCGGCCGAACATGCCTGAAGCCGGGCGTTGGCCAGGTCCCAAAGCGATTGGCCCGTCCACGCCAACGAACGGATCAGGTTCTGCTTGTCCAGCCGGGCGCGCTGGTGGAAGTCGCGGTCCTCGCGGTCGAGAAACTCGACCAGATCGTCCGGCAAAAGCAGCTTCAGCCCGACGCCGGGATGTTTCAAGAGC
Organism: Planctomycetia bacterium; assembly: GCA_026401055.1. Lineage (GTDB taxonomy): Bacteria > Planctomycetota > Planctomycetia > Pirellulales > Thermoguttaceae > JAPLNP01. The sequence goes on along the minus strand of JAPLNP010000194.1, from coordinate 7,316 downwards.
TTGTTGTCCAACAGCGGCCACACCAGCGCCCGCATCAATTCGGCCGATCCGTTGATCAGGTACGGCTCGTCCACGCGGTCGACCAACACGATGATGGCCGGGAAACCCAGCGTCGCCAGCACACCCTGCAGTTTGGCCAGCAACTCGTAGCGGTCGTCGCTGCGTTGCGCTCTGGGCAAGGGCTGGCCGACGAGCTGCCGGTCGGTGAACCGCGAGAAGATCCGCCGCAGCCGTCTCTGGCTCTGGTTGAGCACGCGGGTGTGCCGGGCGACGCCCCACGCCCGCCAACACGCCTTCAGCCATCGCCACGCACGCGGCGCCGCCGACGCGACCAGCGCGACGTAGGGCCACGGCGTGGCGAGCCAATCCCAGCGATCGAGCCAAACCATCAGCGCCACCGCCGCCGCGACCACCACGACGGGGACCGCAAGGTCCCACCGAGTCCGCCAGGTCGCAAAACGCAGCTTCCGCCGCAGCCGGTGCCACCGTTCGTCGCCGCTCTGGGCCGTCGATTGGTCGTAGCAGGCCGCCAGCAGCAGTACGTCACGCGCCTGGGACCGTTCGAGCGATTCGATCGCCAGCGGCCGGGGGTCGCAGGCCGCCGGATGACTCGCCTGCTTCGTCTCGAGAATCCGATCGACCAGTTGCGTCACGCCGCGCGCCAGGATGGCGTCCATGTGGTCCCAGAGCTTCCAGTGCGCGAGCAATCGCTCCGTCTTTCGTTGCCGGCCGCGAAACCGCTCGCGAAACCGGTCCAGATAGGGATTGAAATCGTCGTAGTCGACGACCAGCGCCCGGGCGTCGAGGTGATCGGCGTTGTAGTCGCCCAGGTGCCGGGCGATCTGCAATCGCAAGGCGGTCTTGCCCGAGCCCTTCTCGCCGAACACGATCGCGGTGGCCGGCTCGGCCGGATTGCCGTAGATTTTGTCCCAGAACGGATGGTACGTCTGGGTGATGCAATAGCCTTTGAAGACAAGGTCGGTCTGGGCGTCTTCGTCGGCAAAGGGATTCGACACGATCCCATGGTGTTCGAGAAACGGTTGGATTTTCATGACCGGTTCACCACCCAAATAAAAAGGATGACCAACACCACCACCATCGCGGCGAGGATGCCGACCCATTGGACCATCTTGTTTCGCGGAGAGCGTTGCCGGCCGCCGCGGCGCCGAGGATGCGCGGCGGCTCGGGCGGTTCTGCCGACCGGTTCCGAGATCGTGATGTTCGGGGCGGGGAGCGCGTCGGCGGGTTCTGGCGACGGCAGGTACGAAGCGGTTTCGGGGGGCACCAAGTGAGGCAGAACCGTCGACGCTTCGGCCCAGTCATCCCAGCCCTCTCGCCAGATGAGCGAATCGGCGGTCACCCGGCCTTCGGCGATCCACGTCCTCATCATGTCGGCGTTGGCGGGCCCGAACTGCCCACCTCCGGGGGGGGAAACGAACCATTTCGCGCCAGGTACCTCAGCCAGGGGATCACCTGCTTTGGGGGGAGACATCGGGGGCACGGTCTGCTGATCAACTTGCTCGCCAGCCTCTCTCGCGACTTGCTCCTCGGCGATCTCCTCGTCCTGGACATCCTTGGTGTTTGGCGAGGTGGTTGTGTCCGAGTCTGGCAAGGTACTTTGGCTCGGGATGGTGATTCTAGCACCGCAATGGGGACATATTCCCCGCCTGCCGGCCTGGAACGACTTCACATGGAGTTTGTGCCCGTTGGGGCAAAGAAATCGAATGCCCATCGTCCCACCAATCTTGGACCACCACGCTGCAGCCCAGCGCAACGGCCTTTCCCTACGCTATCATAAGCCGCCGTCGGCGGACTTGGAAGTTTCGGAGAATGATCTTGGGTCGGAACGACGTTTTGTGCTAGTCTTCGGGCCGGGATAGGTGTCGCTGGGCACCTACTTCGGAAGATGGAGGTATAAATAGATCCACGGAGGGGTTTTCGATGAAAGCGAGTCGTTCGGGTCTGATCCCATTGTTCGGCGCCCTGGTCCTCGGCTGGACGCTGTCCGGTTGCGGCAGTGCCGATCGTGCCATGCGGGAGGAATCGCCCGGGGCAAAGGGGAAGGCAACCGCTGCGGCCGCAGCGCCGTCGCCGGACGCTGGCGCGACGCCGCCGCAAGCCTCGACGGCGCCGGAGACGGTCGCGAACCCATCCGACGTGACGACGGTCCCGGCGGTGCCCCCCATTCCGGCTCCGTCCGCCGCCACTTCGATGGCGTCCGGGTCGACGGCGCCCAAGTCGATTGCGCCGCCGCTGCTGGTTGGGCCCGAACGCCCGACGGCGATCCCGAAGTTGCAGGCCAAAACGGCGCCGGTCGAGGAGGCGCCGCCGGAACCGGCGGTTCGAACGTTCTCTCAGCCCGGCCGCCAGGCGCGCTCGTCGGCGGCGCCGTCGGTGGCGACCTCGGCGGCGCCGAGGATGGCAGCGTCGACCGCCGCCGCTCCCGCGCCGATCGGAATGGCCCCGGCGACGCGCGAGCCGACCAAGACGGCTCCCTCGATGACTTCCGGGATGTTGGCGACGGCCCCGGCTCCGGCCGCGGCCGATCCGGTCGACGCGGCTCCCGCGCCGGTCGGGGCCGACACGCCGGAGGAGCCGGTCGTCGCCCTGAAAAACATGAACCAACCGGCGGCGGCTGGCGCGGAGGCGAAGGACTACACGGTCGTCAAGGTCTTCTACGGCACCGATCGCGCGGCGGTCAATCTTGGCTCGCCCCATCCGCTCGGAGCCGTGCCCTGGGGCTACCTGACGGCCGGCGCGGGCAGCGTCGCGCTCGTGTTCTTGGTGATCTTCTGCTTCTTTTCGCGCGGCCGGCTGGTCGTCGCGACGACGGGCCTGGCGGTGCTCGCGACCGCCGCGCTGGGGACCGCCATGGTCAACATCCCGCGCAACACGAAGCCCGCCGAGGCGAAGACGGACCTTGCGTACGGCAACGACCGGGGAGAACTCCATTGGGGTACGTGCGAGGTGAGCATCCCCAAGGATCACGAGGTGGGCGAACTGGAAAGCCCTTCGATCTTCAAGCTTGAGTTCAACGAGGACCCCACCCAACACGTCGTTCTGCTGGGCATCGAGCGCCAGGAGGCGGACGCGTTCTACGCGGAATTGAAGAATCGCGTGGCCCAGGACAGCCGCAAGGAGGCCTTCGTCTTCGTCCACGGTTACAGCGTGACGTTTGAGAAAGCGGCTCGCCGCACGGCGCAGCTCGCCCATGATCTGAAGTTCGACGGGGCGCCGATCTTCTACAGTTGGCCTTCGCAGGGCGGCCTCTTGGACTACGCGGTCGACGAGACCAACGTCGTCTGGACCGTGCCGCACCTCAAGGAGTTTCTCACCGGGGTCGCCACGCGATCTGGCGCGACGCGGATCCACCTGATCGCCCACAGCATGGGCAATCGGGCGCTGACGTCGGCCTTGACGAATCTGTCCTACGAACAGAAGGGCGGCTCGGCGCCGATGTTTCACGAGGTCGTTCTCACCGCGCCGGACATCGACGCCGACGTGTTCCGCCGCGACATCGTCCCGGCCATCACGAAGACCGCCCAGCGCGTCACGCTCTATGCCTCGTCGAACGACGAAGCCCTGATCGCGTCGAAGAAGATCCACGGTTATCCCCGGGCGGGAGAATCGGGGCCGGACATCGTCGTGGTGCCGGACATCGACACGATCGACGTTTCGGCGCTGGACACCAGTCTGCTGGGACACTCCTACTACGGCGACAACGGCACGGTGTTGACCGACCTGGCCCAACTACTCCACGAAGAGAAACCGCCGAGCCTCCGCAGCCGGCTGAAGGCGATGGCCCTGGGCCGGCTGCAATACTGGGTCTTCCTCGCCGAAGCCGTCGGACTCCGCCCGGACTCGTCGCCACGGTGAGTAGCCGGTCCATTGGTCATTGGTGCTTGGTCATTGGTCATTTCCAGCCCGCACCGCTCTCCGCTTCTGTCTGACGGGCAAATGCCGTGCGAAAACCCTTGCGAATCGCGACCTGGAGCGGCGGGATTCTTCTGGTTCTGACCGTCCTGGTCGCACTCGGGCTGTATTGGGCCGCCCGGCAGGTGCCCTCCTGGTACCAGGAGGCGATCGACACGACCGAACGCGAGGGCCAACGCAAAGCCAGCGACGAGATGGAGCGGCGGCTGGCCGATCTGGTCAGCGGCGTGAACACCACGGGAAGATGGGAGGTCGTTTTCACCGCCGACGAGATCAACGGCTGGCTCGCCGTGGGCTTGAGCGAGAAACATCCCGATGTCCTACCGCCCGGATTCAGCGATCCCCGAGTGATCATCGAGCCGGACGGACTGACGGTCGCGGGTCGCGTCGAGCGAACGGCGCTGACCGGCGTCGTATCCCTCAAGGTCGACGTTTACCTGGCCGAGGCGAACGCCATCGCGGTGCGGGTCCGCAAGGCCCGGGCGGGAAGCCTGCCCTGGCCGCTGGGCAAGGTGCTCGACGCCATTTCACAGTCGGCACGGCAACTGGAGGTCCCGCTGCGATGGAGCCAGACCGAGGGCGATCCAGTGGCCTTGTTCACGATTCCTCCGATCGAGGAAGGCAAACGGGTGCGGATCGAGGCCCTGCAACTCGGCGAAGGCGAAGTCTACGTCGCCGGGGTGACCGAGAAGGTGCAGAAGCAGAAGTCGAAACGGTGAGCGCGACGATCGCTCCGATAGGGGTAGGGAAGACCGATTGGGTTCGGTCTCCCCTCCCTCCGAACCGGACTGGCGGGTTTCCCGCATCCGGCTCTCCAGTTGATAGTTTTACCTCTAAGAGGATTGACGGGCCAAGGCATGGGCTACTGTCAAGCTGTACAACCCTTGCTCGGCAAAGTAGGCGTTCGGCCAGCGTTGATGGTCCGCACCCCCTCCTTTTCCTCGGCCGCCTTGCCGCTTGCGGAGAATACTTCGCAGGCGTATGCGGACCCAACCGTCGAGGTCTCGGAAGGTGGTTGGGTGGCTGTGTTTGAAATACTCAAACCAGCCTCGCAACGTGCGGTTGACGTCGGCGATGGTCATGGTCAGGCTGTGGCCTGCCGTGCGTCGCGTCTTTGCGCGGATCGCGTCCTTGAACTTCGCCAAGCTCTTGCGGCGCGGGAAGCGTCGATGCTTCACGAACCGGTAGCCCAGGAATTCAAAGCCCTCGATCTCGGCGTCCACGATTTTGGTTTTCGTGGGGTGCAGCGTCAAGCCCGCTTGGGCCGTCCATGCCTGCACCATCAGCAACGCCCGTTCGGCCTCCTCGCGCGTGCGGCATTGAATCACCAGATCGTCCGCGTACCGCGTCATCTCGTACCCCGACCGGGCCATGTGGTGGTCCAGGTCGTTCAGGTACAGATTGCTCAGCAGCGGGCTGAGCACCGCGCCTTGCGGCGCGCCGCTCTCCGGCGTCCATTGTCGCATGCCGTCGAGGATTTCGGCCTTCAGAAACGCCTCGATCAACGCCACCACGCGGCCGTCGCCGACGTACTTGCGCACCTCGTCGAGCAGCTTGTCGTGCGGAATGGTATCGAAGTAGGATTTCAGATCCACGTCGACGACGTGTCGGCAACCTTGCTTCAGAAGCTTGTCCACCCGTCGCAGCGCGTCCTTGCATCCCCGTCCGGGACGAAAGCCGTAGCTGTGCTCGGCGAACTGCCGCTCGAAGATCGGTTCCAGCACGTGGCGCAACGCGCCTTGTACGACGCGATCTCGCACCGTCGGAATGCCCAACGGCCGTGTTTCCTTCGTGCCCGGTTTGGGGATGTTCACTCGTCGCACCGCCTGAGGACGGTAGGTGCCGTCTTTGAGTTGCGCGGCGAGTTTCTCCAAGTTGCGGGACAGTCGTTTCGTGAAGTCCTCCACCGTTACATGATCGACTCCCGCGGCGCCCCGTTGGCCGCCACTTTCGCGTACGACGCAAAAAGATTCGCCGGGGCATACGCCTTGTCGATCAGACTGAACCAAGTTCCTCCTTTGACTCCGTGTTCCAGAGCCGTCAACATGCGGTCCGTCCATACCGACGGTTCGGCCCACGCCCATCGAGCGCGGACCTCTCCGGCTTGTCTAGCCACCTGAGGCACTGTCGCCGGGGTGGTTTCCGTGGTAGGGTTCATTCCGCATCCATCTTCCTGCGTCCCTTTGCTCGACGGGCGTTACCCCGCTTCCTCGCTCGTATGGACGCTCTGACTCCTGGACGGCCGGTTCTTCGTGCCCTTCTCAGGGGCAATGAACGCCGCGATTGGCTCCGTCCAGGTCTCCTTGTTTCATGCATCAAACCTTCCGATCGTTCCGCCTCCAACCACCTTCTGCCGCCTCCGGGACCTAGTCTGGTTTCGACCCGGAGCTTACCGCGCGGTCTTCCGACCGCATCCCTTTCGGGGACCCTGGCGTCATTTGGGCTTCGCCTTTACCCAGCGGGCTCGCCGCGACAGCCGGCCGAATCGAGTTCGTCATCCTGCGGACCAATCGTTCACCTCCAGTTGCTCTCCACCCCCTCTCGCGAGGACGCAGTTACTTTCGGTTACGAAGTTCAGACCCAACCTCGGCAAGGACTTGCACCTTGCTGATTTGATACACTCACAAGCGCACTGGGAGGCGACTCCGTCGCCGACAGGCCGGGTGTCCCCCCTGGATGCCCCCGGGAATTGGGTATAATGGTAGGTGAACCCGGAGAACGCTCCGCGCGGAGACGGCACCACCAAACCCGGTCGGCGACCCATGGCCCAGCGAACCCATTTCCACCCGATCGCCGGCCTCGGCTTGGCCGCTCTCCTGCTCGGGACGATGACCGGCGCGCCGGCACAGGAACCCAAGACGCCGGAACTCACCGGACTCGATGCCGCCGCCGCGATGGAGAAGGTCCTGGTTGACGTGATCGCCCGGGCAGAGAAGTCCGTCGTGGCGATTGCCCGGGTAAGGAAGGATCAGCCGGGAGAGGTCCTCAACCTCGAGTTTCAGCCGGATCCGTTCGGCCGCCGCGTCGGGCCGATCATGGGCCCGCAGCCGACCGATCCCGATTTCATCCCCAATGAGTATGCCACCGGAGTCGTGATCGACCCGCGCGGTCTGATCCTGACGGTCTATCACGCCCTGGGCGAGGGCAGCGATTACTACGTGACCACCTCCGACCGCAAGGTCCGTCGGGCGACCGTCAGGGCGGCCGATCCCCGTAGCGATCTGGCGGTTCTGGCCATCGAGGCGACGGACCTCGTGCCCATCACGTTCGGCGACTCCTCGACACTCCAGAAGGGCCGGGTCGTCATCGCCCTGGGTAACCCCTACGCCATCGCCCGGGATGGACAAGTCAGCGCCGCCTGGGGCATCGTCGCCAATCTCGCC
>JAPLNP010000618.1 GCA_026401055.1 Planctomycetia bacterium | reverse complement strand
AATACCCTTTATACCCCGGAAAACGCGGAAGGTTTCGAGTTTTTTCATGCAATCAACGTGAACCGTTCGCTTGGTTAAGGGCTAGAGCAGCTTCAATCGCTGAACCTGTGCGACACCCAAGTCACGGACGCGGGGTTGGCGTACCTCGCAGGGCTACAGCAACTTCAAAACCTTGACCTTCGACGGACCCTCGTTACGGATGCTGGCCTCGAACACCTCAAGCGTCTGAACGAACTGCGAGCACTGGACCTCATGGGCACAAAGGTCGCAGACGCTGGCTTGCAACATTTGAAGGGATTGAAGCAACTCCAATCGCTTAACCTCTGGAAGACCGGGATCACGGACGCCGGATTGGAGCACCTCAAGAGCATGAACCAGCTTCGAGAACTCAACCTCGAGGAGACGAACATCACCGATGCTGGGTTGAAATCTCTAAGGGGACTGAAGCAGCTTCAAGATCTGAACCTGGCAGGCACCAGGGTTTCGGATGCCGCGCAGAAAGACATTCAGAACGCAATTCGGAATGGAAGCCTGTGATAACTCCAGGGGACGAAGCCGCTTGGTCGGAGCCGGTCCGATAGTTGCACGAGGCCGCGGGTAGGCCAATTGACCCTGGGCGGTTGCCCACCCGGGGCCAACTGGCCTAACGAGTGAACCGTGTCGAAACGGGAGACCACGACCATGTTCCGCCCACTCGTCGTAATCACCTTGGCAGCCGCGTGCCTCGCCCTCGGCCAGCCCGCCGCGGCACAATCGCCTGCTGGGAATGCCAAGCCCAACCTCGTCTTCATCCTCGCCGACGACCTGGGTTGGACCGATCTGGGCTGCCAAGGCAGCGGGTATTATCGAACGCCGCACATCGACCGCATGGCCGACGAGGGCATGAGGTTCACCGACGGCTACACCTGCGGGCCGAATTGCCAGCCGACGCGGGCCGCCTTGATGAGCGGACAGTACGGCCCGCGGACCGGCGTCCACACCGTGGGCGACATCGACCGATTCGACTGGCGGAGCCGCCCGCTGCGGCCGGTTGACAACGTCACCGCGTTGCCGCTGGATCGGGTGACGATCGCCCAGGCGCTCAAGACGGCCGGCTACGCGACCGGCATCTTTGGCAAGTGGCACCTCGGCCAGCAAGGCGAGTATCATCCCGGCCGGCGGGGTTTTGACGAGGCGATTGTCTCGATGGGCCGCCATTTCGACTTCGACACGGACCCCAAGGTCGAGTATCCGCCGGGCACGTACCTGGCCGACTTCCTCACCGACCGAGCGGTCGACTTCATCCGCCGGCACCGCGACGAACCGTTCTTCCTGTACCTGCCGCATTTCGCCGTCCACTCGCCCCACGAGGCGAAGAAGGACCTGATCGCCGAGTTCCGCGACCGCCCGACCGCCGGCGGCCACCGCGACCCGACCTACGCCGCGATGATCGCCAGCGTCGACCAGAGCGTCGGCCGCGTGCTGGCGGTGCTCGAGGAACTCAAGCTCAGCGAGCGGACGCTCGTGATCTTCTCCAGCGACAACGGCGGCGTCGGCGGCTACGAGCGCGAGGGCATCCACGGCGGCAGCGTGACCGACAACGCGCCGCTTCGTGGGGGCAAAGGCATGCTCCACGAAGGCGGCATCCGCGTGCCGTACATCTTCCGGTGGCCGGGCACGATCGCCCCGAGGCAAACCTGCGCTACGCCGATCAACAGCGTCGACCTTTATCCGACCCTCCTGGAGCTTGCCCGGGCGAAACCGCCCGCCGATCAACCCCTCGACGGCGCGAGCTACGCCGGCCTGTTGACCGGGGGCGAGCGGGAGCCGCGAGAGCCGCTATACTGGCATTTTCCAGGCTATCTCGGCGCGCGGGAGGGCAC
>JAPLNP010000047.1 GCA_026401055.1 Planctomycetia bacterium | reverse complement strand
CGAGCCAAACTGCCAAGGACCGGCGGATCAATAACTGTCGGATTGTCGCCTTTCGCTCCGCGAAAGCGGCGTTCTTTCGCGGAGCGAAAGGCGACACCCGTCTCCGGGTCAACCCTAAGTGCCTGTCCAAGATCAACTCCGCGGTATTGTGGTGCAGCCGTCCCGGCTGCCTGGGCAGGCGAGACGCCTGCACCACAACTTATTCCTGGACAGGCACTAAGTTGGTCGCGGCGTTGGCGTTGACGGGGCTTTTCGTCGCCGGTTGCGCGCGGCCGCTTTCAACGCGGTTGACCCTGCCCGACACGCATACGCTCGTCCGCGATCAACTGGTCGTCCACAGCGAATTCCCGTTGCCGGCCCATCATCGGCTGTTGGAGGAATTGACTGCCAGGCGGGTGGACTTGAGTCAATCGCTGATGTTGCCGGTTTCGGACGAGCCGATCCACATCTACGTGTTTCAGACGCCCGGCGAGTTCGAGGCATTCATGCGGCTGCGCCACCCGAGCTTCCCCCAGCGTCGGGCGTTCTTCCTCGAAACGGATACGCGGCTGGAGGTTTATGCTCAGTGGGGCGACCGCGTGGCCGAGGACCTTCGCCACGAAGTGACGCACGGCTATCTGCACTCGGTGGTTCCCAACCTGCCGCTATGGCTGGACGAAGGACTCGCCGAGTATTTCGAGGTTGCTCGGGGGCAGAACGGCGTGAACGGCGAGCATGTTGCGTTGCTGGTCGAGCGGTTGCGGACGGGCGGTTGGCGTCCGGAGTTGGAGCGGCTCGAGGCACTTTCGCCCGATGTGGACATGACGCAGGCCGATTACGCCGAGGCTTGGGCATGGGTCCATTTGCTGTTGGCGAGCCACCCGGCGCGGCGCGAGTTGCTTCGCGACTTTTTGCGGGACTCGCGGCAACACGGCTCGGCCCGGCCGCTCTCGGCGGGGCTTCACCAGTTGGGGGGTCAGCCGGAGGAGGAACTCGTCGCGCACGTCGAGCGGCTGTCCGGCGTCGTCGCGATGCCCCCGCCGACCGGTCCGTCTAGTGCCACGGCGCGTCGCCCTCTATAATTGCCCGGATTCCAACTTTGCCGTCCCCGCGAGCCGTTTAGCCCATTGCGATGCTTCGTTATCGCTCGTTCCGGAATACCGATCCCCCCGCGCTGGTGGAAATCTGGCGAAGTCGCAATGGGCAGCCCGGATTTCTGCAGCCGATGTCGGTCGATCTGTTCGAGCAGTTCGTCCTCGGCAGGCTTTATTTCGAGCGCGAGGGCCTGCAACTGGCTTGGGACGACGATCGGCCGGTCGGGTTCGCGCACGCCGGTTTCGGCCCGGACGAAACGGAGAACCACGTCGTCACCGAGCTGGGCACGACGTGTCTGATTCTCACGCGGCCCGACTGCGACGAGGTCGAGGTGGCCGCCGGGCTCTTGGCCCGCTCGGAGGACTACCTGCGCCGTCGCGGAGCCAAAGTCCTCTACGGCGGCGGGATCAAGCCGCTCGATGCCTTTTACCTGGGCCTCTACGGCGGCAGCGAGCTGCCCGGCATCCTCGCCACCGACACGCTTGCGTGCCAAGTCCTCCTGTCGCATGGCTACAAGGAGATTGACCGGACGGTGGGGTTTCATGGCGATCTGCACACCTTCGAGGCGCCGATTACGCGGCAGCAAATACAGATCCGGAGGCGGATGCACGTCAACGTGACGCTCGATCCGCCCGCGAGAAGCTGGTGGGACGCCTGCACCACGGGCAACTTCCAGTTGACGCGATACGAAATCGTCAGCCAGCACGGCGGACCGAGCCTTGCGCACGCCCTGGTGCGGAACATCGAACTCACCGCAGGACTGGTCGGTGGGCAATCGGTCGGTCTGATGGAGCTGTACGTCGACGCTCGCCACCGCCGGCAGGGACTGGTGACCTTCCTGCTGACCGAGGTCTTCCACCAACTCAGCCGCCAGGGCATCGTCAGCGTCGAAGTGCAAACGATGCAGCACAACACGGCCGGCGTGGGGCTCTACCGGAAGCTCGGATTCCAGGAGGTGAACCAGGGCATCGTGTTTCGCAAGGACGGCGGCGGGTAAGGCGGTTGCCGGTAGGCGGTTGTCGGTTGCCGGTTGTCAATCGAAACGCCCTCCGACTACGCCGGGGGGTGACGCTTTCCGCCTTTGCACCCCCAACATCCACAACCACTCTCAAGGGGTCTGCTTCCATCTGAAGGCGGATGGAGCATCCCTCTGTCAAGCACAATTCTGTTTGCAGAAATCTCGCCGCGCGCTAGAATGGGGTTGGGCAAGCGGAGCGGGGCAATAGAAGAGACTCTCACCATGTGCACGACCCCGATCGCCCGCCGTGCGCTCGTCCTCTCATTCCGTCGTCGCCGGGTCCCGTGGGCGATGGTACTGGCGGCCTTGGTCTCGCTGGCGGCAGGCGAAACCGCCCGGGCCGGACCGTACATCGTCCTGGGGCCCAAAGACTACTTCGCGATGGCGCAGCCATACGTGCAGATCGAGTTGTGGGACGGGACGACCAGTCTCGGGCCGGGTCCTGAAGCGGGCGTCAACGAGTTCTTGCTCGACACTGGCGCCAACAGCATTCTGGCGGTAGATGCCGGCGCGGAGTCTCTTGGCTCCGGCTACGCCGTGGACGGCGCGTTCTACGAAACCGGAGTTGCCGGAACCGTGCTGCTGGATGTCTCCGCGCCGTACCGCTTGGATTTTGCGGGCACCAACGGTGTGCCGGTCACTATTCCGGCCACATCGGACAGCGTGCGAATTCTATCCAGCCCGCACGAGAACTTCGGCTATCCTTGGCCGCTTACTCCGCCGGGTCTGGTTGGGATGCCGGCGATGGTCAATCGGGTGACAACGCTGGATTTGGGCTCGATGATGGAGACCGGGCTGGGCGTCGCCTTCCACGACACTCTACCGGCCGGCAACGGATATCGTCTGTCCGTTTCGGTCGATGACCGTGTTTCGTTTGACCCGCACTACGGCTTGGCCCCCGACGCGCCGCCCGACGCGCCCCTGCCGGCTTGGGCCCCCATCCCGTTCCTGACCGCGACACCGGAACATCAGGGCGTCAAGCGGTCGGGCGATTTCTTGTTCGACACGGGCGCCGCCATGACGGTCATCTCCGAGCGTTTGGCGTTTGCCTTGGGTCTCGATGAGGACGGCGACGGTACGTTCGACGGGGAACTGATAGGCGTCGAGACCGTCGGTGGCTTGGGCGGCCTGGTCGACGCGCCGGTGCTGAACCTCGATCGGTTCCATCTCTTGACCGATCAGGGCGTGGACCTCATCTGGACCGACCTGCAAGTCCTCGTTCTCGACATCGCCGAGGGCATCGACGGCGTCTTCGGCTCTGATCTGCTTACGAGCAACGATTTTGGCATTGACTGGATCACATTGGAGTTTACCGGAGACCCGTTCTTCCAGCAGGTGCATTTCGATTTCCGCGACATGCTCAACGGCAACGGCACCATCTATTTCGACGTGACGCCGAGGTTCTACCAGGTCGTCGTTCCCCCAGCCCTTCTCGGCGACGCCAACAATGACGGCGTGGTGGACGACGCGGACGCCTCGATTCTCGGCTCGCACTGGCTGCAAACGGTTTCAGGCGGCTTCGCCGACGGCGACTTCAACACCGACGGAGTCGTCGACGACCGCGACGCCGCCATCATGGCCGCGCACTGGACGCAAAGCGTCGAGCCGATCCTCGGCGACGCCAATGGCGACGGCGTGGTGGACGACGAGGACGCGTCAATCCTCGGCTCGCATTGGCTGCAGCCGGTTTCCGGTGGCTGGGGCGACGGCGATTTCAACACCGACGGAGTCGTCGACGACCGCGATGCCGCCATTCTGGCCGCGCACTGGGGATCGGGCGCCGAAGGGAACCCCGCCGTGCCCGAGCCCGCGGCGATGACGCTGTTGGTGGCCGGTCTGGCCATGCTGGCTGGGCAGAAGCTTCTTCGCGTCGGCAAACCGAGCCGCGCCCGTCAGGAAGCGGAGTGACCCGGTGAATTCTGTCCCCGCTCCCTCACGGTCGCGGCTCGGTTGCGGGAAGCGCGACCCTCGAGCTGCTCACACGGCGTTCGTCCGGCGGTTCTTGCGAGGGTCTTTCCAGCGGCGGTGCAGCCACCAGTACTGCTCGGGCGCTTGGCGGATGAAGGCTTCCAGGCGGCTGGTGTACCACTGCGTCACTTCTTGGACGCTTCCCAGGTCGTCCTGAATCTGACGCGGGTCGGGCCGGCCGCCTTCGAGCCGTACAACACGTTGGCCGTGCAGCGTTGGCGTTTCCTCAAGAGCTTTGGCAACGGCGAGATCGGCGACCAGGGCGTCCACCAGTTGGACATGATCCGCTGGGGGCTGGGCCTCAAGACGC
>JAPLNP010000055.1 GCA_026401055.1 Planctomycetia bacterium | reverse complement strand
GGCGCCACACTCCGCACTAACTTCCGCCGCTATTGCGGCCGCCAAACCGTCAACACTCGCGCAATCCGGTCGTCGTGGATGACCTCAAAGTCGATTGCCAAGGGGGGGATGAAGAGGATGCGCAGTCATCCATGACGTGACTCGCCCTGAAGGTGAGCGTCTTGGTGAAGGAAGGCATCGACTTGGTTCCCCGCCGCAGTGACGGCGATCCGATCATTTGCGTCCAGCCAAATTGCGGCCAGATCGTTTTCGGCGTCGGGCGACCAGAGAACCGTGTACCTCATTTGTCGGCGAGGTCCTTCCAAATTTCCGCCAACGGGCGGCCGCCGGGAACCTGCTGGCGTCGGGCCAATTCCTCGTCGTCGAAAGGAGAGTGAAGCGGGCGTTGCTGGCCCCCCTCGCGCACGGCAGCCGCGGGGTGAAAGTAGCCCGAGGTGCGGCCCTGTTCGTCGCGTATCTCAACCGGCTCCTGAATTTCGCGGAGCTTACCGCTAAGCTGGTCGTCAACAAGGACTTTCATTTCACGGCGCCTGGGAGAGAAAGAACCTTCTGGAGGCTTATTCTTATATTATAGCCGATTTGCCGCGTGGTTGGCAAGAATGGACGCTGGGGTGGCAGTTCAACTGCCACCCCAGCGGGGTCGCCAACCAACCATCGAGCGCAAAAAAAGGGCCGCCCGCGAGGGTGGCCCTTTGCTTGTTTTTCGGTTTTGCCCGGGGCTTACGCCGCCCGCTTCCGTCGCCACAGGCCGAGGCCGGCCGCAGCCAAGCCCAGCAGGGACCAGACGATGAGGCTGGCGGGTTCGGGGACATTCCCCATTGTTATGCCATCAACCGAATTGCCTTCTGCTTCGGCAAAATAAAGCTTCCAGTCACCAACCCCACCAACGCCATCACTGGCGTTGCCTTCCAAGGAAGAGCCGTTCCATGTGGCCCAGCCCAACGCCAGTGCGTTTAAACCGGAAGTCTCAGATTCATCCGAGAAGTATTTGCTAGCAACATCCGCCCCTACTACGACCGCAGTGCCATCAGGCTGAGGGTCAGTGGTGGTGCTAGTTGCCTGGAACATCAACTCGCTGCCACCGATCGCCATTGTCCATAAGCCATTGGAGCGATTCAGCATAAACTCATAAGAGTGTGGTCCTTTAAGACCCCCAGTCGTCGCGGCGGTATAAATGTACGGCCCATAATCTGTATCAACTGTAAAGGTCGTACCGGTAGAATCGAATCTCATCTCCATCATCCAATGCGCGGTCGCATCTACATAATCGTAGCGTTTGATTTGGATTTCACCAGCCGTAGGATCGGGAACATGGTTTCCCACGTTCTGAAAGTCGTAATCAAAAGCGATACGCGTCCAATCGTAAGGGGAAGTCCGACCCTCGAAAACTTGTGTGTATTCCTGCCTCCCAGTAATAGGGTCATTAGTCAAAGTGGTCAAATCGATGATGGTCGCAAGAGCGGTTGTGCTCGTGAGGAGCATCATTGCCAACGCAAGCACTGCAATCATAAACCGTTTCATTTCACTCTCCTTTGGCCGTTTGCGGGCCGTTTCGTTGTGTGTTGTTGGCCGCTCCGGTTGAAGGCACTTGTCCCCGCATAAACCGAAGCAGCGTGATGGCAAAGAACACAAGAACTCGCCTTCTATGACCCTATAGGCCGCCGGACCCCGAATCCTGACATTTGCCACGGGAGAAAATGGAAAGAACACGCAGACCACCCCTCTTTGGGCTGGTTCAGCAGGGCGATCTCGAATAGCCCGCGTGACGTCGGCAGCGGCTGATGGGCTGACTCGACAACGACGAAAAACGGCCCGCGCTGAACCCCAGCGCGGGCCGTTTTGTTCTGTCAGAGACAAGTTGTTGTTCGAAGGGCCACAAAATGGCCAGTGGCGCAAGTCACTTCCTCCGCCACCAGCAGGCCACCCCGCCCAACGCACCCAAGAGCGACCAGATCAGCAACGTCGCCGGCTCGGGAACATAGTCCGACCCGAACTCAACGTTGTCCCAAATCGTGTAGGGCTTGCCTTCGTCCCAACCACTCAAGGGGTCTTGAAACATCGTCGCCAGCGAAACCCCTAAGAGGTCAGCGTAGTCACTCCGATAGGACGACCCAACCTCGGTCCCATCGACGGAGAAGTGAATCTTGCCATCGGTCGATAGCAATTGCATCTTGAGTTCGTGCCAATCTCCGGTTCTCGCTGTGCCGGAGTCTTGCCAGCCCGGATGGCCCTCGCCTACGGCCACGTAGTAGTAGTTGTCGGAGTGATTGAACCTCCCGCCGAACTGAACGTCAGTCCAGTCCTCGGTGTCCGGGCCGGCGTCGCCGTCGAGGTACAGGTTTACCCAATTCGGCACTGCATAGATCTGTCCCGCGACGCCCTCAGTGCCCTCGTCGTACCACATGGCTTTGAGATACGGGTTGTACTCCTTCTGCATGGCGGTTTCGTTAACGTCGATCGGATTGACGATCGCCCACCACATCCAATCCTGAGGGACGGAATCGGCGATGAGTTGCATGGCATTGGCAGAATTGTACCCCCCCGTAATCTGTTGCATCATCTTGCCTACCGGCGCCTCGCCATGCCGATAATCGCTGTTCTCCCAGCCGGGCGCATAGTCGCCACCCCACGAAGTCTCGAAATCAAACGTGACAGCATAAGTGGCCGCAATCGCTGACGGGGCTACTATCCCCATCACAGCCACTACCGCCAGAGTCGCTAGCACTCGTTTCATCATCTGTCGCTCCTTATTGTGAATGGCTCTCGCCGTGAAATCTACCCAAATCTCGCCCCTCTCCTCTAACCCGTGAACCTATAGGCTGCCGAACCCAAAATCCTGACAGCCTGAAAGAGGCTTTCTTGGAATTAGCTCCGCAGAGCGGTGCGTTCCTCCGAAACAGGTATGGTTCATTCTCCTTTCGGGCCAGTCGGCTCCTCCGCACGCCATGGGACACTCGTTCTGGATCGTGGTGCATAAACACCGGAAACCGGCGGTACATGGCTTTGTGTCAATTACCGCTCCGTTGGGGCGGCACCTACTGTCGGCCCCGCGATGCTGCCCTCGTTTTAGCGACGCGCCCTGCGGGCGATGATCCGGCGAATGGCTTGGCGGTTTTCCTCGGACCAGGCTGCCCGGGGAACAGCGCCGCCCATGAACCGGCCACCGCGTCCGCGGCGCCAGACGCTCAATCCCATGCCAGCCGCGCCCAGCAGGCTCCAGACAATCAGGCTGGCCGGCTCGGGAACAACCACGTCCTGAAGTTCGTTGAAGCTTATGATTTTTGTGCCCGAACCGGTGAACACCAAGTCGGCCTGCGCGAATAGTGCGTACTCCCCATGCTGGTCGAAAGGAATGCTTGCCGAAGATGAGAAGGCTCCCAGGGTAACCGGGTTGTACGCCGCTGCGAATCCCGGCATATCCCAAACGGGCAGACTAGTCCCCGGCACCACGATAGCGGGGACAGCTCCCTCCGCCAAAGTTATAGGGCCGTAGTTGGGGACAGCGTTCCAGGGATCGACCCAACTCTGGAAGGTGGCAGAGGTACCAGCTACAAGAGTTCCGCCAACCGCCGCATTGACCCACAAACGAGGATATTCGGGCACACCATACGAATAATCGGTGTCTTCGGCGGAGATCCGCAGCCACCCAGCACCCGTCGTCTGAACGTTGACACTATTCAAGTCCAGTTGGGCTCCGGACAAAACGGGTTTGGATATCGTCGTGGTTACGTTGACTGTGAAACCACCGCTAATCTTGCCAGAATATGTGATCACACCGAAGTCGGGGTTTAAATCCAAAAAGGAATTGTCCCCGATAACAACTCCCTTCGAGAGTGAAACATTCTCAAGACGAAGCATCAAGGACGCTTCAGACGAAGCAGATCCCAATACAACAATCAAAGCCGCGACGAGCCACGTGAATCCACGTTTCATAACTCCGTCTCCTTCAGTATGGCCCTAGTTACGGGGCAGATTACATCGTCCTGAATATCATCTTCTAACCACCCATAGACCGCCGAGGCCCGATTCCTGACAGTCATTTCGGATATTTTTCGGAATCAACTCCAAGGAGGGGTATTGCCCTCCGAAACAAATACAGGAACGCTTATTCGCGCTGATCTTCGCTAATTTACTCTCATAAGTGCCGATCAGCGGAAATCAGTGTTCCTCAAAGGGCTGCTCGACTTATTTCTTCGTGGTTCCTCAGCGAGACCCTCCGCGGGCGATGATCTGGCGGATGGCTTGGCGGTTCTCCTCGGACCAGGCTGCCCGGGGAACAGCGCCGCCCATGAACCGGCCACCGCGCCGGCGGCGCCAGACACTCAATCCGGCCCCGCTTGCGCCCAGCAGGCTCCAGATAATCAGAGTCGAGGGCTCGGGGAGACCCGTGGTGATGGTAGCGCGGAGCCAGAGGTATTTCTCCTCTGGGAAGTCTTTGAGTTGCTCGCCATTGTGGGGGCCCCAGATCCAGCGTGCTTCGCTACTGATGTCCTCGATCTGCCCGGCAAAACTGCCCACAGTGTTATTGCCGCCAGTGGAGGCTTCTTTGATGGGGGCGCCGTTGATCTGGATGTACTTACCGTAGTGCGGCCACTCGGTTGCGCGAGCCCAGAGGCTCTCGTCAACCGGTGGAGGATTGCCGTCCTCGTCTTGGACTCCCTTGTATGGGTCGACAAGGTAATCCCAAGAGTTCGAAGTCGCGAGAGCGGAAGGATTTCCGACGGCATGGCCGCTGATCTCGGCGAGAAAAGCCGCGTGATTCCAGCACGCGGCGGGACCCTCGTTATGGACTTGGAAAAAGAACTGGTACTCCGTGCCGGGTTTCAGCCCAGACACGGTCACCGTATCCGCCGACCGCCAATTGCCGTTGTTCGGATTTCCCGTGATGTCCACTCGCTCGGGCGCCGCGCCGTCCTTGTAGAAAGCGCTGACGACGTCGTCGCCCGTATAGGTGATCGTCAACTCGATCTCGATCGACGCTTGAGCCGATCCGGCGCAACCGAGCAAGGCCGCCAAAACGGCTCCCACCCATAGTATCCGTCTCATGGGGTCACCCAGACTGTTAGACCTAGGCAGTCCTAATCTTTGCCCTCTGACACCTATAGGCCGCCGAACGCCGGATCCTGACAACGGACCCCACGGAATCGTTTGATTGGCTCGTCCGGCCCTGCCGGTGTGAAGTGTGGTGAGGCAACCTGGCCGCGATTTCGCCGCGAGACTCCGCTTCTTGCGCAACGCACTTGCGCATTTGCGCAAGTTTCTGGGGGGGTCCACTCCGTTTTCTGTTCTTCAGAGCACAATCGGGTAACGCGGTGAAGGACATTGCCATACGCGCCTGGTTGCGCGCGAGTTGGCCCGTGCGCGATTGGCGGCCGAATCGGCACGACGATACATACGTGTTTATGTCGGCAATGCTATCTGCTCCCGTCTCTCCTCTCGCGTTTGGCAATCTGCGCGTCATATTTGCGCATTTGCGCAACTGACTTGCGGCTTACCGAAAAACCGACGCGAGACCGACTGGAAAACTCGGTTTTCTTTGGTGGCGCGAACGTTTCGACTCTTGACATCCTCCGCCACGCCGATCAGGCTAGAGCCTTCTTGTTGCAGTAGTCCATCGGCAATGATCGAATAGCGTTCACTCGAAGGAAACAACATCGTTGACGCAGGGATCGCGTTTTGGGGGGATCGGGTCTGAGTGCGGGGTGACCAAGGGGGTCGTCTCTATGCGGCCCCAGTTCGCTGCTCGGTAGACCCTGTCCACGCTGGACAGGACGCCACGCCATAGTCGGTTAAGGATGAACCGAGGATGGAACCCAAGGCAATTCGCAAGCGGGAAGGGTTGGCACGGGACGGTGGTCTCCGTGCCGACCGACGCAGGCGCGCGGAACACGGCCCGCGGGGCTGATCGCGCAAGCCAGGAGAACGGAGTCTGCGCGGCGCGTCGGCCAACGGGGGGTTTCGGGATGCTCCGGACGCATTTTTTCTTGTGACGCGACCGTTCTTCTCTTTCCACGAGGCTTCCCGCGAGAACGCGGATCGAAAGCCCTGGTTTCTCGGTGTTGAGCTTCGCTCGCCTTCGACGTCCGCCGACGTCCACGCGGCCCGAGTTCGCCGGCGCGTTGGCGGTTGCCGCGCGCGCCGCGTTTCGGTTCGTTGCGTTTTGCGGGCCGCCCGATCGGACATCGACGGCGAGGCATCCAACAACCACGTGACGAGGTGATGACGCGCGACGTCACGGTATTCGTGGTCGACAGCGACACATTGTCGCGTAACGCGGTGCATGAGACCGTCTGTAAGATGCACCTGCGGTGTAAGACATTTGAGTCCGGACAGCGGTTCTTGGCCGAGTTCGATCGCGGCACGCCCGGTTGCCTGGTGTGCGAGGTCCAGATTCCGGACATCGGCGGGCTGGATATTCAACGGCGACTGGCGAGCGAGGACACGCCGCTGCCGGTCGTCTTTCTGACGTCGCACGCGACGGTTCCGATCGTGGTGCGGGCGATGTGCGAAGGGGCGGTCCATTTCATGGAGAAACCCCCTCGGGAAAACGAACTGTGGGAGACGATTCAAAAGGCGCTGTTGATGGACCGGCGTCGCCGGGAACTGCTGGCGGACAGGCAGCGGACGAGGCAGCGGCTCGGGAGCTTGACGCGCGGAGAAAGCAATGTGTGGGCATTGTGGGCACAGGACAACGACGCGCAAACGATCGCCGATCGACTGGGGATTACGGTGCGCGCGGTCGAGCATCGTCAGAACACGGTGCTCAGGAAGCTCGGCCTCGGAGCGTCGTTGCGACTTCTTTGCTCGACCAGTGAACTGTTCGACGATGGATTGCGTTGGATAGACGAATCGGCGATATCGAGGGATATCGCCGCTTTTCACCGGGAGCATGGACTCTACGAACCGCACCATTCCCGCTCGCAGGCCCCCTATGCGCCGCCGCGGAGCGAGCGACGCTCACAATGAAATCCAGAGGAACGGCGGACTTGACTCATCAAGATAGCTCGGCAAACGTGTCACCGCGCGCGGTCGAGAGCGGCGACGCCTCGTGCCGGTTGCCCGCGAGCGAGGGAGATGGCTCCGCGGCAAAGGTCGGTTCGGGGCAGGTGGCGGTGGCGAGGATCGTTGTCGGTATCGCCGTGCTGGTGGCCACGGCAGTCTGGGCCTATTGGCCGACGCTCGCCGAGTTGGTGGAAACGTGGGACAGCCAGCCGGACTATTCTCACGGTTACCTGGTCATTCCCGTTGCCTTGTGTTTTTTGTGGGTCAGGCGACGACGGTATCCAGGTTTCTCCACCGGCTTGGCGTGGCCCGGACTGGCTCTGATCGCGCTTGCGTTTGCGATGAGGTGGGTGGCTGCCCGATACTGGTTGGAACAAGTGGACGGCTGGTCCATTCTGGTTTGGATTGCCGGCGTTGTGTGGCTGTCCGGCGGATTTCGCCTCCTGTGGTGGAGCCTGCCGTCTATTGCGTTTCTGTGGTTCATGATCCCGTGGCCCTATAGCGTGGAGCGGTGGGCGAGTCTGCCGCTGCAGCGAATCGCGACCAACGTGAGTTGCTGGGCATTGCAGTTTCTCGGACAACCGGCCTTGGCCGAAGGAAACACGATTCTGTTGGGAGAGCACCACCTGGAAATCGAGCAGGCGTGCTCGGGCTTGCGTATTTTCGTTGGCATCATCGCCTTGGCATTCGTGTACGTGATTCTCGCGAGGCGCTCGTGGTGGGAGAATATGTTGATCTGCCTGAGCGTCGTACCGGTCGCCCTGACGGCGAACGTTGCTCGCATCGTCGTGACCGGGTTGCTTTACCAATACGCCTCGAGCGAGGCCGCGAAGAAGTTTTCGCACGACGTCTCCGGCTGGGCAATGATTCCGCTGGCGGCCGGTCTTTTCGCCTTGGTTCTGTGGTACCTCGACAAGTTGTTGCCGGAAGTGGAATCCGTGGACCTTCGAACCGTCGTGCGACGCGTGGAGTCATAGGCTGTGCCACC
Source organism: Planctomycetia bacterium (assembly GCA_026401055.1). Classification (GTDB taxonomy): domain Bacteria; phylum Planctomycetota; class Planctomycetia; order Pirellulales; family Thermoguttaceae; genus JAPLNP01. The sequence continues at coordinate 19,832 of JAPLNP010000055.1, read as the reverse complement.
CGAAGACCGGCCGCGAGGGGGACAGTCCCCTTTTCGCGACGAACACGCGCGGTTGGCCGCGCGACGTTCGCCGCGCCGCGACAATCGGGACAGTTTCCCGTGAAGGGCTATCTGCACGACTTCTCTCCGGATCATTTCGAAAGGAAGGTGAGTCATGTCTCGACGCGATGACGAGCCGCACCAGCCGACCTTCATAACCCCGGCAACCAACAGGGCACTGGCGGCACCGTCTTCAGCCGCCCCGCGGCCCATGGCCGCGACCAGCGGCGCGAGGCGAAGCGTCGATTCGCGGCAGGGTATGTCGCCCCAGTTCGTGCTTCGTTCGCTGCGCCATTGGTGGATGGTGGCGGCGCCGGTCGGGCTGGCTCTCGCGGTGGCCGGCGCCGGCGTGGTCTGGTGGCTATTCGAACCGATCTATCTCGCGAAAGCATGGATCCAGGTCAGAGAAACGCCACCGGCACTGGTGTTTCAAGTCGAGAGTCAATCCAAGGGATACGTGGAAACGCAAAAGGAAATGATTCGCAGTGCCCGCGTGCTACGCCCGGTCGTCGATTCCGCAAACATCAGGAACCTGCCGGAACTGAGCGAGTGTGAGGATCGGGTGTCCTGGCTCCAGGATCAGATCAAGCTGGCCTCGGTCGGGCAGTCGGAATTCCTGGGGGTGGAGTTCGGCGGACCCGACCCGGAAAACGCGGCGACGATCGTCAATGCCGTCGTCGCTCAGTACTTCTCGTTGCTGGCCGAGGTCAATGACGAGCGGGTTACGCGCGTCATTGCGTTGCTCGACCGAGAGGTCACCACCCGCAAAGGCGACGTGGAGCAGAGGCGGCAGGCAATCCAGACGAAGGCGATTACCGAGACCGGCAAGGATCCGTTCACCAAAACGCTGCAGGGCGGGGCGACGTGGCCCCATCCTCTCGCCGAACTGCAGAACAAGCTTACGGTGGCGGAAGTGGAGCGGGAGGTGCTCGAAGCGGAACTGAAGGCGCTCGAGGAACTGCCGGCTCAGGTCGGGTACCCGCAAGTCAAGAACGCCGACGAAAAGATTTCCAAGGCTCTTCAGGAGAACATGGAGATTCGGACCCTGGACTATCAGATTCTGACGAATCAGACGAAACTACGTCAGATGGTCGGCGTTTCCGCCGATCCCTCCAGGGATCGCCGTTGTCTGGAACTGTCCAATGAAATCTCGCGCGACCAGAAACAACTTGGAGAGCTCAAGAAGACCCTCGAGGAAAAGTGTCGCGCCGAGTTGCAGAAGACGGCGGCCGCCGAGCGTGAAAACGAACTGGCTCGGAAGACGCTCGAGATCGAAAGCGGCCGTCGCATGGAGCAGGCCTTGCGCGAGCGATACGAGAGTGAAATGAAGAAGGTTCTGCCGGGAATTGCGGACATGGTGAACCTGGAATTCGAGCAAGCGGAACTCGCCCGCGCGACGGACGTGCTCAACCGGATCGAACAGAGGATGGTTGAGCTTCGAACCGAGCGGCAAGCTCCCGCGCGGGTGGCACTCTACGACGCCGCCCTGCCGCCCCAAGCGCCCGTCGAAGCGGTTCCCTACGCGCGCATGGGCCTTGCGGGGGTTGTGGGCTTCTGCTTGCCCTTTGTGTTGGTCGTCGGCTTTGAGCGAATGGTGCGACGGATCGGCGACGCCGGACAGCTCGAGAAGGAGACGAACCTGACAGTCATCGGGGAGATCGCCCGCCTGCCGGAGAGGACCAGGAAGCCGCGCGCCGCGACATCGAACCGGACGGCGCAGAAGCTGCGGCTTTACGAGGAGAGCATCGACAGCATGAGGACGTTTCTCGTTCTTGCCGAGGATTTGAAGTACGCCAAGGTATTCGCGGTCACCAGCGCAACGGGTCACGAAGGAAAGACGAGCGTGGCGGCGCAGTTGGCGTTGAGTCTCGCGCGTGCTTCCGGCAAGCCGACTCTGCTGATCGACGGCGACATGCGCGAGCCCGACCTTCACGAGGTGTTCGAGGTGGCCAGGACACCGGGTCTGGCGGAGGTGCTTGCCGGAGATTGCGAGTTGGAGTCGGCGATCGTGCCCAGTTGGAGCCCACACGTGTTTCTGCTTCCCGCCGGGGAACTCAAGACAAGTCCTCACCAACTCGTGGGAAATGGAGCGCTGCGGTCCGTTTTGGAGCGGACCTCCCGGACGTATGGCTATATCGTCCTCGACACCCCGCCCATCCTGTCCGCCGCCGAGAGTCTCGTTTTGGCGAAGGCCGCGGATGCGTCGCTCATCTGCGCGATGCAGGACGTCAGTCGAGCGGGACAGGTGAGAAACGCTTGTGAGAGGCTTGTGGCGGCGGGCTGTCGTCCGGTTGCCGCCGTGCTCAACGGAGTCTCTCCACAAGGTTACGGATATCGCTATGGCCATTACGAGCACGCGACGAGTTGATGGCCGATCGAAAGAAACGGTCACTGGGAGATCATGATCTTATGAGCCGTTCCGAGCAGACAAAAGAGCCGGCATCCGGCAGACACGGAACCATCGGCCGCGTGGTGAGACGGACTCTCAACGTCCGACTCCTCTCGATCACGTTGGTTATCGTATCGCTGGTGGGCATCGGATCGTATTTCTGGCGAGCCTATCAGGTCTCTCGTACCGCCAGCGCTCTGCTGGAGCGTGCTGACGCACTGGAGAAGGAAGGCGACTTCGGATCCGCCATCAACTACCGCCGTCGTTACCTCCAGTTCCACCCTGAAGACGACGACGAATTCGTCCGCCTGGCCGAAACCCTGGACGAGGGCCCCGAAAGGTCCGCAAACAAGACAAGGGAAGCGATCAGCATCTACTTGGGGGCCCTCGGGCTCAAAGGCGTGTCGCCGGACCGAAAATCGGAACTAGGTGTCCGCGCGGCTGAATTGTACTTGGACCTCAAGGACTACCCCGCCGCCAGGGAGCAGGCCGAGAAGCTGTTGGGAATCAAGAAACTGCCGCCCGAAGAAGAACTCACCGTCAATGAGAACAACCCGAGAGCGCGCCGTGTCCTGGCGCTTGCATTGTATGGCTTGCACCAGCGGGACGATCTCAAGGCGGTTCCGGGCACCGGACCGGTGATCGTGGAAGAACTCAAGCGGGCCCTTGACCTGAATCCGGACGACATTCAGTTGGCAACAGTATTGGCGGGTGTCTATCGTGAAGAATCGAATCTGCTGAGCAAGGAAGAGCGGGAGAAACTGGGGCAAGGGGATCGAGAGAAACGCGCTGACGACATCATCCGACAAATGGTGGCCAACGCGGAGAGCGCGGAGAGCGCAAAGAGCGCAAAGAGCGCGGAAGCCCACGCGGCAGCTTGTGCGGACGCCCGCTTTGCAGGCTATCGCTACAAAACCAGATATGGTCTCGCGGGAGCCGACAAGGACCTGGACGAGGCCCTGAGACTGAAGCCGGACGATCCCTATCTGCTTGTCACGGCGGGCTACACCCGCGGGCAAGCGGGGTTTGTCGACCAGGCCCGGACTCTGTGCTCGCGAGCCATCGAAGTCGCCCCGACGAACCCGTCCCCGTACTTGGGGCTTGCGAGGGTCTGCCTCGCCGAGGGTCGCTCCGACGAGGCCGTCGCTGTTTGCCGGCGCGGCCTCGCCAAAGTGCCGGGCGAGGACGTCAGGCGACTGTCGTTGTTTGGACTCATCGCGGAGATCCAAATCAACGTCTACCAGCAACGATGGGGCGAGCCCCGTGAGGGGCTGACGGAGGCCGAAACCAAGGATCGAGAGCGCGACCATCAGAACGTGGAAAAGGCGACTGCCGATCAGGCAGATGCCATTCGCGACCTGCGTCCGGTGATCTCGGGCATTCTGGAAAGGCAGCCCGACGCGCCGGTACGAGGTGTGTCCGTCACCGAGCGCGCCCACGATCTGCTGCGAGGAAGATGGCTCGCGATCAAGGGAGAATCGAAGGAGGCGGTCAAGCTTCTGGAGCACGTCGCGATGAGTCGCGGCGACTCTCCGGAAGAGGTCGCCCAGAGTGTGCAGGCATTTGGACTGCTGGGCGCAATGCATGCCAGAGAAGGCAATTGGAAGCAGGCGGTGGCCGCTTTTGAACGAGCAACCTCATTGCAGCCGACCTCCGTACCATTGCTGCTGGCTGCCGGAGATGCTTGTATCAAGGCACAACTATCGGACCAGGGAATATCGTACTGTCGTCGAGCGGTCGCCCTACAAGACTCGCCGGTGACGCGTTTCGCTCTTGCCAAGGCACTTGTGCAACAGGAAGCCGACAAGAAGGACGGCGAAAGAAACGGGAAGCGGCTCGAAGACTCGCTGGCCGAGGTCGGTTCGTTCGTTCTATTGGTCGAATCGGCCGCGGCAGCGGCGCCGGCCCGCGCCGCGCTGGCCGAGCTCGAGCAATCTCTGAAGACCGTGGAAGGCGAAGAAACAGGGTGTTACTGGAGGTATTGCCGAGCCCGGCGGCTATTGGCGGAGTCCGCCAAGAACGATGATGCCGGCTTTCGCGAAGCCGTCCAGTTGGCCTCCGCAATCGAGAAGATGCGTCCCGATTGGCCCGCGACTTCGCTGCTTCGCGGATACGTCCGCGAAAGGGAAGGTCTGCCGGAGGAAGCTGCCGAAGCCTACAAGAATGCGTTGAAGGCCAAAGCACCGAAAACGCTGGTGTACGAGCGACTGTTTCCGCTGTTGTCTCAAATGGGCCGATTCAAGGAATTGGATGGCTACGTATCGCAGTCGCGCGACCAGATCGTGGCCTCGCCGACCCTGGCCCCGCTGGCCATTCTGAGAGAGGCGGCGCGAGGGAACAACGAAGGCGCGATGGAGTTGGCCCGCCGTTGCGTGGAAGTACGCCCATCCGAGCCGGCGGACAGGATACGGCTGGGACAAGTACTGCTGGGCCGGGGTGATGCCGAGCAGGCGGAAACCGAGTTCAAGCAGGCTGTCTCCCTGGCGCGCGGCGGTCGTGAGCGCGCCGCGGCCTTGGACGCTCTTTTTCGATTCTACGCTCAAAGCAAGCAGCTTGAATCGGCGCAAGCGACCCTTCGCGAGCTATCTAGTGATAAGAGCCAGACCGAAAGCCAGCGCAGCCTGGTGTCGGCGAAAGGCGCGGAGGTGCTGGGAAACCGCGACCAGGCCGAAGCCCATTACCGGAAAGCGGCGGAACTCAGCCCGGATGACGACGCGGTGCAAATGGAGTTGGTGAAGTTTCTCGGACGGACGAATGACCCCGCCAAACTCCCCGAGGCCGAGACACTGCTTCGGAAACTGGTCGCTCGTTCGCCGAAGTTCGGTCCCGCTCGGCAGGGGCTGGCCATCCTCTTGGCGGGTCGTGGCGGGGAGAAGCAGTGGGAGGAATCGCAGCAGTTGCTCTCGGAAGCCGTTGCCGGGGCGGATTCGTCAAGCGGCGATCAGAGACTCGAGGCGCTGCTTCTCGCTCGGCGCGGCGGCAAAGAGAATCGCCAGAGAGCCCGGGAGGTCTTCGAGAAACTCCTTGCCGATTCTGAAAAGCCCATCGCCGGCGACCGGGTTGCCTTGGCGCGGCTTTGCGAGCAGGATGGCCTTACGGAAGCGGCGGACAAACATCTCCGAGCGATTGTGGAGGCGGAGCCCTCGTCACCGAGTCATCTGGCCTCCTACGTCGAGTTCTTGCTGCGTCACGGGGATGCCGAGGCTGCCGCGCCCTGGGTCGCCAAGCTCAAGGAAATGACGCCCGACTCCTTGGCCACGCTGAGTCAGATTGCCCGGTGGCTATTCGCGCGAAACGAAGCGTCGCAAATCGAGCCGGCCGTCGAGCCGGTCGCGGAGAGACTGATGGCGCGATCCGACGACCCACGCGACAAAGCCTTGGTGGCGCTAACCGTCGGCAACCTGTATCGGAGCGTCGAGCAGGACGATGCCGCCCAGCGCTGGTATCAGCGAATGGTCGCGGTTCCCGAACCGGATGGCCAACACCTAGTGGGATTCGTCAGCTTTCTCCTCGACCGTGGCAAGGCCGATCAGGCTGCCGAATGGTTGAAGAAGCTCGAAGAGAAAGCGCCGGACGATCTGGATACCGTGGCGCTGAGGGCTCGGTGGCTCGAAGCCCGGGGCGAGGGGAAGCAAATTGAGGCATTGGTCGAGCCGGTGGCCGCGAGCCTGGTGGCCAAGTGCGACAAAGACCGCCAGCGCGAGGCTCGCGCCGCGCTGGCAGTGGGCAACCTGTATTCCTCCGTGGGGCTCCATCAGGTCGCCGCGCGTTGGTACCAGCGCGTTCGGGAACTGGACGACAGTGTCTACCAGCCGTTGGCAATTTCCCTGGCAAGACAAGGCCGGCCGGCCGAAGCCGTGCGGCTCTGCGTCGACGCGGCGAAAGCCGACCAATCCCTTCAACCGGCGCTGACGGTCGCCTCCGCGCTGACGGCCGGCAAGCCCGGCAAGGACGACCATGCCCTCGCCGAGCCGATTCTGGCACTGGCACTCCAACAGCACAAGGACGACGCCACACTTCTCGCCGCGGTCGCGACCGTGCGACTCGTTCAGGGAAGAACCGAGGAAGCAATCGCCATGTTCAAGGACGTGCTGCGGCTCGCGCCGAACGACGTCGTGGCCCTAAATAATCTGGCCAGCATCCTGGGAGACCTACCGGATCGAAGGGCCGAGGCGCTCGAAACCGTTGAACGAGCGATCCGCATCGCGGGCCCCAGGCCGAATCTCCTGGACACGAAGGGAACGATCTTGGCGCGCGACGGCAAGGCCGCTCAGGCACGCCCTCTGTTGGAGAAGGCGGTGTCCACTTCTCGCTCCGACCCGCGCTACCATCTGCATCTTGCCGAAGCATATCTCCAACTTGGCGAACGGGAGAAGGCGAAAGCGTCCTTCAGCCGCGCTCGCGACACGAATCTCACGAGCCAAATCCTCACGCCGAGCGACGAGAAGGCGATCGAGGAACTGCAAAAAACCATGGTCCCTTGAAGGCACCCAAGAGAAACCCCGGCCGCATGCCCATCAGATAGATGAAAACACTGCCGCGCTTCATCCTGATTGTTGTCGTCGTCGCCGCGACCATCGCGGCCGGCGCACTCCACGGGCACATGACACTCCGGTGGGGACCACGTCCCGACATGGTGGCGGCCGCCGCGGAATTGGAGAATATCCCTTGTCTCTGTGGGAATTGGCGGATGACAACGTCGTCCAGGATGTCCGATGGTGAAATTCGGATGCTGCGGTGCGCGGGCCACCTGTCTCGTCAGTACGTGAACGAGCTACGTGGCGAGAGCGTTAACGTGAGCATTATCTTCGGCCCGCCGGGGGCCATTTCCGAACACACGCCAGAGGTATGCTTCTCGAGTCGCAACTTCACCCAGTTGGGAGCACGAGAGAGGGCAAGAATCGAGCGCCCCCGAAGCTCCGACGACGAGACTCCTGGCGACGAATTCTGGTTTGTTGATTTCGAGAATAACAGTTCTGCTTCCCAGCGAGTGCGGGTCTACTGGGCCTGGAGCACGGGGGATCGCTGGGTGGCGCCGGACGGGGCAAAGTCGGCTTTTGCCGGATCCCGACATTTGTACAAGATTCAGTTGTCCACGACCATGTTGTCGGGCGGGGGCACGGCGACGCCTGACGCCCCCAACGACGCCTGTGGCGGATTCTTGAAGGAGTTTCTGGCGGCCGCGCGGCCCCACCTCGTGGTGGAAGCGACTGACCGCGTTGCCGAGACCGACGCGCCAAATTGAGACCGCTGGACAAGGGGAAACGTCATGTCCATCATCATAGCGAGCAGTGACAAGGCGACGACGTCTCGCGCGAAGCGCAAGAGAGCGAGACGCAACGGCCCCAGGCGCAACGGTTCGAGACGCAACGGCGGGAAAACCGCAAAACGGATCCGCCTCTTCGACCCCGTGGCGCCCTCCTCCTATTTCCGGTGGAAACGATTGCCGGATACCATGCTCGCGGGCCTCCTTCTCGTTCCGGCTCTTCCGATCATCGCGGCGCTCATCCTGTTCGTGCGTCTCGCGTCGCGCGGGCCGGGCCTCTATCGGCAGTCGCGCATCGGCAAGGACGGCCGACACTTCAAGCTGTACAAGATCCGGACGATGCGGCACGATGCCGAGGCAAGAACCGGCGCCGTGTGGTCCGGCCCCGGCGACGCGCGCGTCACGGGTCTCGGCGTGTTGCTCCGCCGGTTCCATCTGGACGAGCTTCCACAACTGTTCAACGTCCTGAAAGGTGAAATGTCGCTAGTCGGACCGCGACCCGAACGCCCCGAGTTCGTCCGAGCGCTGTCAGGCGCGATTCCCGGATACAAGAATCGACTGTGTATCCGTCCGGGAATCACGGGGCTCGCGCAGCTCAACCTTCCGCCGGACGCGGATCTTTGCTGCGTGTGCCGCAAAGTCGCCGTGGACATGGATTACATCGAGCACGCCGGGTTGCTGTTGGACCTGCGCGTGCTGCTGTGTACCTGCGCCAGACTCTTTAAGCTACCCAACGCCGTGACGCTCGCGCCGTTGAGCCTCACGCGGGAGGTGAGGATGGAGAACTGTTATCGGCGGTCGGGCAACGGCAAGCCCCGCGCCAAGACCGCGGTGAAGTCGTGTCCGGCGTGGGAGCGATTTGCCGAGCTGATGGGAACGCTCCCCGTCGCCGTCCCCGCCGCAACGGCCGCTCCTCCCGAAACCCACGCGCGACCGCTCCGGATCGAGCCCGCCGCCGCGTCTGCCGACGCCGGCAACGGCTCCAACGGCTCCGCGGAGGCCGTCGTCAACGCCTTTACCGTCGACGTCGAGGACTACTACATGGTCTCCGGCTTCGAAGAACACATTTCCCGTGCCCAGTGGGGTGAATTCGAAAGCCGTGTCGTCCCGAACACAAAACGAATCCTCCGCCTGCTGGAGGCTCACGACGTCAAGGCGACGTTCTTTGTCCTCGGTTGGGTCGCGCAGCATTACCCCGAACTGGTTCGCGAGATTCACGCGGCGGGCCACGAGATCGGCTCTCACGGCTACTGGCACCACATGGTCTACCGCCAGACCCCCGACGAGTTCCGAGACGATCTGCGAGTCTCCCGCGACGTCATCGAGGCTGCCATCGATCAGCCGATCGAGATCTATCGGGCACCCAGTTTCTCGATCACCGAAAAATCGCGTTGGGCCCTCGATATCCTGACCGAAGAGGGGTTTCGCATCGACTCGAGCATCTATCCGATCCACCACGATCGCTATGGGATCGCCGACGCCGAGCCCGGGCTTCATCGGATTGCCACGCCGACCGGTCCCTTGTGGGAGTTTCCGCCATCGGTCGTGAGCTGGAAAGGGGTCAACATTCCGGTCGGCGGCGGCGGCTACTTTCGCCTCTACCCCCTGCCGTTGACGATCCGCTGGCTGCGGCAAATCAACCGCGATGGACGGCGGCCGTTTCTGTCCTATGTCCACCCGTGGGAAATCGATCCCGACCAGCCCCGTATTCACGAAGGATCACCTCTGTCCCGCCTTCGGCACTACGTGAACTTGTCACAGACCGAGCGCAGGATCGAAGCACTCCTGGAACACTTCCACTTCGCCCCGATCGGGCATATCGTGCCCCGGGAGTGGGATTCCCCCGTCGAGAAGGGGCCAGACCGAATTGACGCCGGACGCCCCGCCGACCGCACGCCGCCTTCAAGCCCGTCCATCGCGCCGGCCACTTCATACGACACCTCTGAATGAACCGAGAGTCGACGCCCATTGTCGCGAATCACGTTGGCCGGAAGTCCCGTGATCTACGCCCGGCGTTGTTCATCAGTGTTATTGTCCCGGTCCGCAACGAGGCCCGGTTCATCGGGCAGACGCTCGGACAACTCGCCGCGCAGGACTACCCGAAAGGATCCTTCGAAATCCTCGTGATCGACGGACAATCGACCGACGATACCGTGGCCGTGGTGCGGCAACTAGCCGAAAAACATGATTGCCTTCGCTGCTACTCGAATCCCCTGCGTCTGTCGAGCGCGGCGCGCAACGTGGGCATTCGCCACGCCCGCGGCGACGTCGTCCTGATCGTCGACGGGCACTGCGAGATTCCCGACGACCAGATGCTTGCCAACCTGGCCCGTGCCTTCGACGAAAGCGGCGCCGACTGCATCGGCCGTCCGCAACCGTTGGACATCTCGGACGCCAGCGCGCTGCAGCGCGCCATTGCCGCGGCTCGCTCGTCGCGCCTGGGCCATCATCCGGAGTCGTTCATCTACTCGTCGCAACCGCGATTCGTGCCGGCCCACAGCGTCGCGGTTGCCTACCGCCGCGAGGTCTTCGACCGCGTGGGCGATTTCGACGAGCGTTTCGACGCCCATGAGGACGGCGAGTTGAACTACCGCTGCGACCAGGCCGGGCTGAAATGCTATTTCACGCCCGAGATCGCCGTGAAATATCATCCCCGCGACAGCCTTTCGGGCTTGTTTCGCCAGATGATCCGTTACGGCCGGGGACGGGTGCGGTTCCTGCGAAAACACCCAAGAAGCCCGTCACTCGGCACGCTGTTGCCCGCCGTGCTCGTCGTCGGCCTGGTCGCCGGAGCCGCTCTTTCGCCGGTTTCGCCATGGTTGGCCGCGGCCTACCTCGGGCTGGTGCTCCTTTACATCGCGGTCATTCTATGCGGCGCTGTATGGACAGCCATCGAGGCTCGCGATCCGGCGCTGCTGCCCTGGCTGCCGCTCCTGTTCGCGACGATTCACGTTGGAGCGGGGGTGGGAGTCCTATGCGAGATACTCCCGCTGACCTCCATTCGACACCATTCCGACGAGAATGATAACTGACCGCGACTTCGTGGTTCTTTCCGACGATTGGAATGGCCTACCGACCTCAACGATTCATCTCTTTCGTCGATTTGCGCGCAGGAATCGTGTGTTTTGGTTCAATCTTGTTAATCGCATGCCGCGTCTCAATAGGAGAGACGGTAAGAGAGTCGCCGGCTATTTGGGTCGATGGGTCGCGCAGCGGCTCGCGAGGCCTGACAGGAAAGTCAATGGGCAGGGTGCGACCTCACTCATCCCGAACGTGACGACGCCGATCATGCTCCCGTGGTTCAAACCGCCGGTTCGTCGATTCAACTGCCAGAGCCTGCGACGATATTATGAGGAGCTTCAGCAGTGTCACGAGATTCACGACCCGATCGTGATGACGACGTTTCCTTCTGCGGTCGACTTTGTGAAATCGCTCTGCGCACCCACGAAGATCTACTACTGTGTCGACGACTGGCTCGAGTTTCCGGGTCTTAATCCGCGTGACTGGAGAACCATGGAGCAGGAACTTCTTCGGAACGTAGACGGCTTCGTGGCAAGCAGTTTGACTCTTCAGGCAAAGTCCAAGGCGTCGACACCGTCACTTTATCTCCCTCACGGGGTCGATTATGAGCACTTCGAGCGACGTGCTAATGGTGGGCCGCGAATCGCCGCGCTCGATGCCCTGCGTAGACCAGTCGTCGGGTTCTTCGGCCTGATCGGCGAGTGGGTCGACGCAAGCACGATTGCAGCACTCGCACGAGCGTTTCCAGAGGTTGCGTTTGTATTCATCGGCGCGATGAGTGTATCGGAACACACTCTCACGCGAGCTCCGAATATCCACTACATCGGCCAAGTACCCTACGCCGAACTGCCAGCTTATGCAAAATACTTTGATGTGGGATTCATACCATTCGTTCACAACAGACTGACCACGGCGGTCAACCCAATGAAGCTTTTGGAGTATTATGCTCTTGGTCTTCCCGTCCTTGCAACGCGTCTACCGGAATTGGAGCGCATTGGTGGCCCAGTTTACCTCGCATCGACCTCCGAGGAATTCTGCGTTCAGCTCAAGAACATCCTCAGTAACGGGCTGAATAGGCATGCCTCAGTCGCGACTGAGATCGCGCGCCGCAATACCTGGGACGACCGCGTCGAGGCTCTCAGTTGCTTCATCGAGAGTCTCAATTGACAGTCAATGGCGCAATCTCCCGAGTAGCTCATGTTTGTGCCTCGCGATTCTTCGGCGGGCCCGAGCGGCAGATGCTCGGCCTAGCCGCGGCCCTCGCGCCCGAGTGCGGGACGACGTTCGTCTCGTTCGCCGAAAATGGGCTCTGTCGCGATTTTCTCGACCGTGCCGGGCGGGAAGGGTTCGAGGCGATCGCGCTGCGGCACGATACGCCCCGACTGGCCGCCGCCCGAAGGGAACTGACCGACCTGCTGCGGACCGTTCGACCCGACGTGCTCTGTTGCCATGGCTACAAGGCGAACCTGCTGGGCCTTCGGGCCGCGCGGCGGCTGGGGACTCCCGTCGTGTCGGTTTCGCGAGGCTGGACGGGCGAGTCGTTCCGGGTGCGTCTCTACGAACGGCTCGACCGCCGGGTACTGAGGCGGATGGACCGAGTCGTGTGTGTCTCGAACGGCCAGGCCGAAAAGGTCCGCCGGGCCGGCGTGCCCGAGCACAAGATTCGGGTCATCCACAACGCGGTTCGCGTGGAGCGGTTCGACCGGCCCGACCCGGCCGCTCGCGGTGAACTCGAAAGCCTGTTTCCCCAGCCGCCCCGGTTCCTTGTCGCCGCCGCCGGCCGGCTCAGCCCCGAGAAAGGTTTTGATGTTTTGATCGACGCGGCCGCCCAAGTCGTCCGACAAAGCCCGGGCGTCGGTTTCGTCGTTTTCGGCGACGGGGCGCTCCGCGAACCGCTCGAAGCACAAATCCGTTCCCGCGGACTAAAGAAGCGTTTTGTGCTGGCGGGGTTCCGCGATGATCTGGACCGGTTCTTTCCCCATTTCGACCTGCTCGCCCTGCCGTCGCATACCGAGGGGCTGCCGAACGTCGTGCTGGAAGCTATGGCTGCTGGTGTACCTGTTGTTGCTACGGCGGTGGGCGGAACACAAGAGGTCGTCGACGACGGCGAGACCGGCCACCTGGTGCCGGCGGGTGACTCCGCCGCCCTCGCCCATCGCATTATCGCACTCGCGTCGAACCCCGATCGGGCCCGCGAGATGGGCCAGCACGGTCGCGAGCGAGTCGAGCAGGAATTCTCCTTCGACACCCAGGCAAAGGAGTATCGGGCACTGTTCGCACAATTGGCCGTGAACTCCTCGGAGACAGGTCGGCATGAACCTCAACCCGCTTAGGTGGTCGTGGAAGCGAAGGATCGTTCTTTTCGCGCTCCTAATGGTGTGTCTCTTCGGAGCGTATCGCGCGTACGGAATCTTTCGATGGAAGACCTACATCTGGGTTCCTTCCTACCTGGCGAGTACGAACCCTGACACGGAGATTCCGGATGACCAGAAGCATCTGATCTTCATCATGGTCGATCACTACGAGCATGGAGGGCCGCAGAACCATGAGCGAGGTACACTGAAGAATGGCAGGTGGTTGAAGGACTTCCGTGCAATCGCATCGAAGCACTTCGACTCATTCGGTAACAGTTTTCGATATACTTGGTTCTATCCGTACGATCACAAGAATGAACAGATACTTATCGCTCTTTGCCGGATGGCGTACGATGGATTCGGTGAGGTTGAGCTGCATTGGCACATTCCCAAGGGAACCACGGCCGAAGAGTTCCCGAGCATGTTGAAAGAGTGCATCGCGTGGTTCCAGCAGTACGGGGCGCTGATTTCCTCTGGGGAGACTCCAAGAACCGCTTTTGCCTACGTCGCCGGCAGTTGGAACTTGGACAGCTCGCGTCCCGGCTGGGATACCGTTACCAATCAGATCGACATCCTGCATTCGCAGGGGTGCTATGCCGATTTCACGTTCTCGACAATCGGAACCGTCTCGCAGCCCAGCAAAGTGAACTCGATCTACTACGTTACCGATACGGATGCTCCAAAATCATATGACACGGGCATTGACGCGCAGGTCGGCCACCCGGTCAATGATCGAATGATGATCTTTGAAGGACCGCTTTGCTACAATTGGCTTACCGGGAGCCTCGAATACGGGGCGGTCGAGAGCGACCCCGATCTGTTTCCCTCACCGTCACGCATCGAGAGATGGATCGACGCCAACATCCACGTGAAAGGCCGGCCGGAATGGGTGTTTGTAAAGGTCTATTCCCACGGCGCACAGAGTCAGGAGGCAATACTCCGGGGACAGCTGGATCCGATGCTGACCTGTATCGAGGGCATCTGCAAAGAGCGAGGAATATCGTTACACTACATGACGGTCCGCGAAGCCTACAACGTCGTCAAGGCAGCCGAGGATGGCAAGACCGGCAATCCGGAAGACTATCGCGATTATCGCATTCCCAAACCCTGCAACATGTTGTTCCACACAGAGGTCCCCGTCGCAATCGAACGCGTCACAGAATCGGAGTCTCGGTGTACTCCGATTGACGGTGAGAATACAAGCAAGGTTGAGAAGGTCGGCCCGTAATGGCTTCCGTCCGTGTCTGCTTCGTCATCGATAGCCTCGGTGTCGCCGGGACGGAGAGTCAACTCGTCAAGCTAATTGATGGTTTGGATCGTTCGCGTGTCAAACCCTATTTGTGCCTGCTCGGAGGTGAGAGTGAGTTGTCGCGCTCTGACCGGGCGGCGGCACGTGATCCTCACCTTCCATCGCATTCGGCCCGCCGGCCAGCCCGCCGATCCGTTCGATACCTGCCCGAGCGTATCCGTCGAGGCCTTTCGCCAGATGCTCAAGCAGGTGAAGCGTGAGTTTGCCGTCGTCCCGCTCGGCGAAGTCCGCACGGGCGGCACGGCCGCGCAACCACGAGCCGCCGAGCCAAACAATCGTGCGGTGCCCGTCCCCATTGTGTCGAGCGTCAATAAGATCACAATCCTCTTCCTGATCGACGACTTCTGCGGCCCCGAAGGCGGCACCGAACAGCACTTGCTCTTCTTGCAGCGGGAATTACCCCGCGAATTGTTCGACCTGCACTTCGGCGTGCTCACCGGCCTGCGGCGGATCGTCCCCGACGACTTTCCGGTCAAGCCGGTGATGCTCGGCGAGGGCTGCCCGCGCGGGCCGCGGGGCGCGTTCGGCCGGCTCCGCCGCCTGGCGTCGCTCATCAACGAAGTCGAGGCCGACGTGGTCCACGCCTTCTGCCACACGAGCGAACACTACGCGATCCTGGCCACCCGGCTGGCCGGGCGGGGCAAGGTGCTGGGCGTGCGGCGGAATATCGGCTACTGGCACACGTGGCGGAGCCTTTGGACGGCCCGGCTGTTCGCCGCCCTCGGGGCCCAGTACGCCGCCAACTGCGAGGCCGCCCGCCAGTTCGCCGCCGGCGCGGAATGGATCCCGCGCCGCCGTGTCACGGTGATCCCCAACCCAGCGCCCACGAAGCGGCTACGAGAGGGCCTGGCGAACGTTCCGCCCCGCTCGTCGCTGGGTATTGCCGAAGGCGAGCAGGTGGTGGGCATGGTCGCCACTGTCCGACCAATCAAGGACTACGCCACCTTCCTCCGCGCCGCTCGCCTGGTCCTCGACGCGCGTCCTCGCACGCGTTTTCTCGTCATCGGCAAGGAGGAGCCGGACTACAAGGCCCGGATGCTGCAACTGGCGCGCGAGCTGGGCATCGACCGACAGGTCTCCTGGCTCGGTCCCATGCCGAACCCGCTCACGGTGGTTCCCTTGTTCGACGTGGCCGTGCTCTGCAGCCAGTCGGAGGCGATGTCCAACGCGATTTTGGAGTACATGGCGGCAGGTGTTGCCATCGTGGCCACCGACGTGGGCGGGGCCCGTGAGCTAATCGATGACGGCCTGACTGGCTTCCTGGTTCCGCCGGAATCACCGGAAGCGATGGCCGAGCGGATCGGTCGGCTGCTGTCGGATCACGGACTTTGCCAAGCCTTGGGCGAGAACGCCTCCCGCAAGGCAGAGACGGTCTTCTCCGAGGAGAGGATTTTCAGCGAGTACCGCCGTATGTACTCTCGGTTGGTCGGGCAAGATAACAGCCGCAGACCATGAGTGACCACACACTCGAGGACGTTCAACGCGACTGGCGATGCCTGGATGCCGACGATTTCTCCGCGCCCGAGGGAGTTCGGCTTGTCTCCCACGAAGAGTTCACGTATCGTCCGGGATTTCCGAAGGTCGAGTATATCGCGCCCGGCTGGTTTGTGTCTCTTTTCGGTTTCTCGCACATACTCTTCAACGTCCTGTACGCATGGCGGCTTCTGCGGCATACGAAACGTGACACCGTCCTTATTCTGAACGGAAGTGGTGGATTATGGCTCTTTGTCGGGCTTCTGAACCGCTTTGCGATGCTCGGCAAGCGAAAGATAATGCTCTGGGATCCTTTCGTCGAGGTCAGGGACGGTTGGCGACGGAAGCTTATGAGCGCGGCGATGTCGTCGTTTGTGTTGATCGTGGTATGGTCGCGAAAACAGGTGGTGGTCTCAAATCTCAAACGCAATCGGCATAACACTACTGGAAATAAGCAGTTGCGTCGTGCGTTGACTGGAAATAAGCAGTTGCGTCGTGCGTTGACGCATGTTGTTTCTTTTCAAAGGTGTGCGGCTCCTGATAGCATTGCCAGCAGTGCTGAATTTCCGAAGAAAACCTGAAATTAAATTGCGATTGAGATTTGAGACCACCGGTCGAGCCGCACGCCGAGTGGCTGAAGCTGCCCAAGGAGCGGTTCATCTTCCTGCCCTTCAAGGCAAACCACAGCAAGGGGCCTTCGTATCGTCTACCGATCGAGAACTATGTGTTTGCGGGCGGCAACAGCAAACGAGACTACAAGACGCTTGCCGACGCCGTGCGCGACACCGGGATTCCTGTCATCGTCAGCGCCACCGATCCGACGGTCCACAATCGGATCGAACAACTGCCTAACATTATCGCATTGGCGGCGTCGGAGCCGGCCTTCGCCCAACTTCAGGCGGGCGCGCGCTTCGTCGTCGTTCCTATGATAGACACGGGCCTAAGGGGAGGCGGCGAGGCAAATATATGCAACGGCATGTGGCATGGCAAGCCGGTTATCGCCGTCGATCGCATGGCAGCCGAGGATTACATTATGGAAGGCGAGACCGGCTTCGTCGTTCCGCCCGGCGACGCCGTCTTGCTTCGCCGCCGAATCCTGGAATTGTGGAACGACCCGGAAAAATGCCGCGAGATGGGGCGGAAGGCCAAGCAGCACGTCGAGGCCAACTTCACGCACGAAGCGTTCATCCGGCGATTATTGCGACTGGCGACGTTAGTGGGAGGGGGTGACTCTCTAGGAAAATGATCTGGCTTCTCGTCGGTTACATGTGGTTGTTCATCCACCGGCCTTTCGAGGTCTGGCCGTGGCTGGGGGCGTATCATGTCGAACGGGTCTACATGCTCGCGACGATCGCCTGTTGGGCCATCGCTGCGCCAAAGACCTGGCTTTCCTGCCGCAACAACGTGCCCGTGTTCCTTTTGGCCGGCACTCTCTTGCTTGCTTCGCAAACCAGCCCCTACGCCAACTTCGCGTACGTCGAGAATTGGTTCAAGATACTCGTGTTCTACGTCTTGGTGATTACCTCGCTGCGAAGCGAGCGGGACCTGCGGATCCTCGTCGTAGCCTTCGTCTGCATCACAGCACTGTACGAACTCCACTCGTTGCGGGAATTCTTTTGCGGTCGTGGGCAGTACACGATGGGTGTCAAACGCATGGTAGGCGTTGACGTGACCCTGGGTCATCCGAACTCATTCGGAGCGTCGGTGGACTATGCCCTTCCTTTCTTGTATCCCGCGTGGACCTTGGCTACGAAGCGGTGGCAAAAGCTGGCCGTCCTGGGCGCGTTCGGACTGGGCGTCGCCTGCGTGCTGCTGACCGGCTCCCGCTCGTCCTTTGTAGGGCTGTGCGTGTTCGTGCTGGCCGGCGTCTTGATCTCACGGTATCGCTGGCGGGTTCTGCCTGTAATGGCGATTGTCGTCTCAATCGTTTGGCTCAGCCTCCGGCCGGACCTCCAAAACCGCTATCTTACTCTGGTTGACCCCTCCTACGGCCCGGAGAATGCTCAAGGGTCGGCCGAAAGTCGAACTCATTCGTTCTGGGACGGCATGCAAAGCTTCGCCGAGAACCCCCTC
This sequence comes from Planctomycetia bacterium, assembly GCA_026401055.1. Taxonomy (GTDB): domain Bacteria; phylum Planctomycetota; class Planctomycetia; order Pirellulales; family Thermoguttaceae; genus JAPLNP01. The sequence continues at coordinate 1,908 of JAPLNP010000055.1, read as the reverse complement.
AGCGGCGCGGGCCTTGGCTTCTATCGCGTCAAGACGGGTTTCGCCACGCACAACGTCTATAACGAAGCCCTGGGTGAACTGGGGCTTCCCGGCCTGCTGGTGCTTCTTGGGTTTGCCTGGGCTTATGGTGCCGACTTCCTGGAGGCCCGCCGGTTGCGCGGCGATCCGGCTGACTTGGATGAACTGTTCCTCTATCGCACTTCTCTTGCGGCGCTCGGCGTATGCCTCTTGCTGTTCTTTCTTGGCTGGGGAGCCCACAACCTGATGCGGTACAACTGGCTCTGGTGCGGCGCGTTTTCGGGAGCCGCCGTGTGCTTCCTTCGGCAGAGGGCCCACGAACGGGCCAGTTGTCTCGATACGGAATCGGCGGAACCGGGTTGCCCACAAGAACACGTCGATGTCTTCCGAGAAGCAGGATGGGATGGCAATGCCTAGCAAGCGATGCGAGCCAACCGCAAGGGTTCTCGTCGTCGCGACCCATCCGCTGGGCGGCATACGAAGCTATTTGCTCAACAACGTCCCCCGTCTCATGGAGGCGGGCTATTGCTTTACGTTTCTTTCGCCCGAAGGCGAGGCGTTCGATGCCTTCAAGAACGACGTCGAGTCCTGGCCCGGCGTCGAATTGGTGGGCGTTCCTGTTTCCGGGCGACGCTTCTCCCTTTGGCCGAGCGTGCGGCGTGCGATACGAACTCGGCGATACTCGTTGATCCACTCGCAAGGACTTCGGGCCGGCGTGGAAGTCGCCTTTGCCAACTACTTCGCGCGAGTTCCACACATCATCACCCTGCACGACACCCGTCATGACGACGACTTCAAGGGACGGTTGCGCTGGCTCAAGAGGCAGTTGGCCGAGCGCCTTGCGATGCGGGCCGACGCCATTATCGCCGTTTCCAACGACTGCGCGCAGAACCATTTCGATTTCTTCCCTCGATGGAAACGATCTCGATGCCGCGTGGAAGTGATCGACAACGGCGTGGACGTGGAGCGTTTGAAGACCAGCGCGGCGCGCGCCCAAACCACGCTGCGTACCGAATTCGGCTGGAATGGCGAGATTCAGATCCTAGGCTATTTTGGCCGATTGATGCCGGAGAAGGGCTTCCTGATCCTCTTGGACGCACTTCGTGAGTTGGCGCGTCGGGGTCTCGCCGATCGTGTTCGCCTGGTGGCGACCAAGGATCCGCACGGCTACCTCCGCGAATACATGCGCGAAGTCGAGCGCGACAACGTGCTGGCGCGGATGGTGCGGTTTGTCGAGCCGGTCCCGGATATCGCCACACTGCTTCCACAGATCGACGTGTTGGTCATGCCGTCACTGCACGAGGCTTGCCCACTGCTGCCGATGGAGGCGATGTGCGTGGGAGTGCCGGTGCTGGGCACGGACTGTCCCGGGCTGCGAGAGGTCCTTAACGGCACGCCGTCGAGGATGGTGGCATTCGGCGACCCAGAAGCTCTCGCCAAGGGGCTGCGAGACGCTGTAATAGCACCGTGGGGAAAACAGGCACGGGAATATGTGACTGTTGCTCACGAACGTTATGACGTGCGTCATCCGGCGGCGAAGCTGGCAGACCTCTTCCAGCAGTATGCACGTGTCGACAACACATCTGCTCAGTTCTGAGGGGAGTTCTGACGCTTTATGGCAATGACGAATGATGATTGAACAACCAGAAGCACCACCGACTAAGGATCAGACATTCGACAGCTCTGAACAGGAACTGAGCATGGCCAATGTGATTTACGTGGGATACCACGACAACATGAGTGGAGGAGTCGGTGGTCTCAAATCTCAAACGCAATCGGCATAACACTACTGGAAATAAGCAGTTGCGTCGTGCGTTGACGCATGTTGTTTCTTTTCAAAGGTGTGCGGCTCCTGATAGCATTGCCAGCAGTGCTGAATTTCCGAAGAAA
>JAPLNP010000358.1 GCA_026401055.1 Planctomycetia bacterium | reverse complement strand
CACGAACGACTATGGTTTGGACCTGGCCGACGTCAGAGTGATCAAGGACGAGGGCAAGCCGACGGAAGAGCGGATACAGGGATCGCTCGTGTGGGACGAGGTCACCAACACGCTGAGCTTCGTCAAGACGGGCGGCGTGCTACCGGCGGGCGACTATGCGGTCAGCCTCGTGAGCACCCTCGACGTGGTTCTTGATCCCGTCGGAATCGTCGGACTCGACGGCAACAGCGACGGCACGGCCGGGGACGACTACGAGGACAGCTTTACCGTCGGTTCCGACCCGGTCGCTGTCGTCTATCTGCCCGACTTCACCCGCGGGGCCGGCCAGCCGGTCGATGTCCCGGCCACGGCCGAGGGTCTGCCGATCCGGATCAGCGACGGCACCGGCGTGGACGGACTCGATTTCGAGATCGTGTTCGACCCCGCCCTGTTGACGATCACCGGGTACACGATCGGCGCCGACCTGCCACCGGGCTGGGTGGTGAACGGGAACCTTCTCGGCGCGGACGACGGGGTGGTCCGGTTCAGCGTCTATGGCGATGGTGACACGGCTCTTGCGGGCACGGACTTGGAGATCATCGTCCTGACGGCGGAGGTGCCCGACGCGGCCGGATACCGTGACAGTCAGGTGATTCGGATCAACGATCTGAGCATCAATGACGGCGAGATCGCCTCGAAGGCCGACTACGCGGTGCATGCGGCCGCCTACTTCGGCGACGCTTCGGGCAACGGCTCGTACAACGCCTACGACGCCGCGTTGATTTCCCGGGTGGCCGCGGACCTGGACAGCGGATTTGCCGCCTACCCGTTGATCGACCCGGTCGTCATCGGCGACGTGTCGGGCAATGGCGAGATCGGTTCGCTGGACGCCTCCTATGTCGCCCGGAAAGCGAACGAGTTGCCGCAGCCGCAGATCCCGGACCTCCTGGCTATCCCGGAGCCCATCGAAGGCGGTGCCCCGCCCGCGGCGCCCGCCGAGAGTGCCTCGAGCAGCGGAGACGGTCGGGTTGCCGCGGCAACCGCGGCGCCGCCGAGCCAGGCCGGCAGACGCGCCATGGGACCGGCGCGGGCGGCCGGCAATCCCTCAAGGACGATGCTGAGTGATCCTCGGGGCGGGGCCGCGAGGGCGGCCGACGCGGCCGTGGCCGACGAGCCGGCCGGATTCGATCGCGGAATGTTGTACGCGGCCGGTTGGCTCGAATACCAGACCAAGGACCGCGCGAAGGGGAAGCACAACCCGGGCCTGGTCGACGACGTCTTTGCCGTTTACGGCTTGGGAGAAGAGGGAATTTGACCCGGCGCGCCGTGAAAGAATCCTCGCACGACATCATAGAAGAGTAGTGACATGCACAAACAAACAGCGATTGTCCTGGTGCTTCTGGCGCTGACGGCCTCGCCGCTTCTGGCCGCCACCGTCAGCATTCCGGACGACATGGTCGGTGTGTTGGGGGACGTTGTCACGACGCCGATCAGCGTTGACGACGCGACGGGCTATATGTCCTGTTATTTCAAGATCGCCTATTCGACGGACTTGTTGGATTTGAGTGCCGAGGACGTCAGGCTTGGCGAGGTCATCTCCGGTTGGACGCGGGCCGAGCCGAACATCGACGACGCCAGTGGGATAGCCATCTTCAGCGCCTACAGCACCAGCCCTTTGGCGAAAGGTTCGGGCGACTTGTTCGAACTCGACTTCCACGTCGCCGTCGACGCGCCCGGCGTAAGTCCCTTGACGTTCGTGAGAGCGGAGCTCGATGACGACTACCCGACTCGCGACGGCGGCAGTATCGTCACGGCGGCGAGGCCCGGCGACGCGAATTACGACGGCTGGGTCGACGACGCCGATGCCTCGATTCTCGGCGCCCACTGGCGGATGCTCGACGGCGCGACTTGGGGGGACGGCGATTTCAACGGCGACCACCAAGTGACCGACGCCGACGCCGCGATCTTGGCCGCCCACTGGCACGAAGGCACCCCGCCGCCGGAAGGTTCGGTCCCCGAGCCGGCGACGACCGCCCTGTTGGCCGCGGGGTTGATGTCGCTGCTGGCCGGGCGTTTCGGGTCCATGCGGAGGAAACGGGCGGCAGGGTAGGACGCGAACTCGCCCGTTTCGTCTGAATCGCCCCCCGCGCGTCGCGCGGTTCACTTCGGCTTTCTTTTCCCGGCCCTTGCCGGCGAGGTCGCTTCGTCGCTCCCCTCGACAATCGCGATTTCCTCCGCGGTGAGGCCGTAGAGGTCGTAGACCAGCCGGTCGATCTCGGCGTCGGTGGCATCAATCTGCCGCTGGATGACCGTCTTCTGCGATTCTGACCTGGCTGACTTCAGTCGCCTGTGCAGGGTTTGCATGGAATCGACAAACAAGACCATCTTGTCGTGTCTTCCTTTGTCCTTTCGGTCTTTGGGATCCAAGGTGCGTATTGGGAGTTGGACCAGGAATTGTTTGTTTGCCGCAAAGTATCCGCCGTGAAAAGTCGTGCTCACCTTCTTCATCATCCAGTCCAACAGCCGACTATTCAGCAACCCCGTGAAGTATTGCAGGTCCCCGTGTTTGTGCGGCACAGTCACGCCGAATCCACCGGTGGTCACGTTGACGAAATAGTTGCTGTCCGCGTCGAAACAGGCGCTCAGCCGCGTAATCATATAGGGGACGAGGATCTTGGGCTGTTCCCACGAGTCGAGATTCTTTGGATAGAGTTGGTGCCACCCACTATCCTTGAATTTTCCATGCTCACGTTTGACTAACGCCGATTTGCTTGCGAGAAGGTAACGCCATGCCTTTGGAAAGGCTTCTTTCAGGTCTTCCTCTGGAATGAGCGTGGCCCTGCCGTGGGCGACTTTGTAGGGGAAGAGGACCGCGGCCGTGGCGTCGGCGTAATACCGGCCAATCCTTCCGCTCCGGACAACGGGCTTCAGCAAGGCCGTTTCCATGGAAACGAGTCGGTCGAGTTCCTTCGAGTACACGGAGATGGTCTTGCCCTTGAGAGAGTACACATCCTTAAACAGGAAGACCGGATCGGCGATCGTCTGCAGGCCGACGAAGATGTCCGCCAGATCCCCGAGCTTGACGGGCATGTGCGAAAGCTTCTCAAAGAGAGCGGACCCGTTTCCAACCGTGAAATTCCATTCGTCGGAACCGACCTGGGAAGCCTTGAGCCGACCTTCAATCGCCGCTCCGGCGGTCTGCCACGAAGCCTAATCTTCCACCTCGGCGGTCTCAAATCTCAATCGCAATCGCTGGGAGGGTTTTTCTCGAAGAAAACCTCAGCGGGAGTCCGAAAGCCGAGGCATGCGCGGGGGCGGTTGTTGAGTAGTTCTTCCACCTGCCGCACCTCGTAATGGGAGATGTC
>JAPLNP010000354.1 GCA_026401055.1 Planctomycetia bacterium | reverse complement strand
GCGAACCGCAATTGCAGCTCTGCTGCGACTACCTGAGCGATACTACCCCCCTGACGGGCTTCTGGAAGCGTCGTGCCGCCAGGCAACAAGGCTTTCGCAAATCCCGTCCCTCAATCTAGCGAACCCTGTCCTGCACCCAGGATTGGCAAGTCAATGATTGTCGCCTTTCGCTCCGCGAAAGTGGCGTGGATGGAACGCTACTTTCGCGGAGCGAAAGGCGACAATACGACAGTTATTGACTCGCCGGTCCTACGTGGCCGGTGGTCATTTTTTTGGCCCGACCACCGGGTTGCGCAGGACGCCGACGCCCTCGAGCTCCACTTCGACGACGTCGCCGGCCTTGATCGGCGAGGTGGTGCCGGGCGTGCCGGTGAAGATCAAATCGCCCGGCATGAGCGTGACGTGCCGGCTGATCCAACTGACCGTCGCGGCCACGCCGTGGACCATTTGGCTGGTTCGCTCCTTCTGCTTGACCTCGCCGTTGACGCGGCACTCCAGCGCCAGGTCGTCGTAATTGAGGCCCGAGACGATGCACGGTCCGCACGGGCCGAACGTGTCGCTTCCCTTGGCCCGCCACCACTGCACGTCGCCTTTCTGCCAGTCGCGGGCGCTGACGTCGTTGCCGCAGGTGACACCGAGCACGTAGTCTAGGGCCTTGTCGACCGGCACGTTCTTCGCCCGATTGCCGATGACAATCACCAGCTCGCCCTCGTGGTGCACGTCGGCCGTGCCGGGCGGGATGACGATTTCTTTATCGGTGGCGATCAGACAGGAGGGCGGCTTGAAGAACGCCTCGGGCGTTTTCTTTTCCGGGGCGTCGCCGAGGTGGCTCTTGTAGTTGCCCGCCAGCGCGATGACCTTGCTGGGCCGCGTGGGGACCAGCAGCTTAACGTCGGCAAGTTCGTGCGTCTCGTCGGTCGGCTTCCACTGGCCGAAGAGATTGCCGTCGATCCGGCGGATCTGGTCGCCTTCGAGCAGCCCAAAGGCAACCGTGTCGCCCGCCTGGAATCGAACGTACCGCGTCACTTTCTTTTCCGCGGAAAGAGCAAGACCAGTCAGCAACAGCCACGCCACGAGTCCGCCGAGCACGACGGTCGTGAGTCTACGGGATCGCATCATGTCATGGTTCCTTTCGAGAAGTCGGGTTACGTTTCCGAAAGCAGTTGGCACGCCCGCAGCATGATCCGCGGCACGTGGAAGAAGCCTTTCCAGCCGTTGGCCTTGGCGGTGAACGCCGGGCTGCCGTCGCGGTTGAGGTAGCCGAACCACTCGCCGTGCTCCCGGTCGGGAAAATGGTCGAACGTGTACTCGTGTACCCGTTCATACCACGCCCGAAGGTCGCTCCGGCCCGTGTGCGCCCAAGCCAGCAGCAGCGCGTAGAGCGTCTCGCCGTGCGGCCACCAGAGCTTCATGTCGACTTCGAGCGGGTGCGTCGGCGTGCCGTCGAGATTCCTCAGGTAGCGCAGCCCGCCGTAGGTCTCGTCCCAACCGATCTCCAGCGACGACAGCACGATGTCGATCGCCGTTTGCATCAACGTCGCGTCGTCGCGAGCTCGGGCGACCTCCATCAGCATCCACGCGCTCTCGATGGCGTGTCCGGGGTGAACCATGCGTCCCTCGGGCAGGTCCAAGAGCGGCTGCCCGTCGGGGGCGACGTTCTCCAGGAGCACGCCCAACTCGGGCTTCCAGTGCTTCTCAAGCAGCGACCGGACCGAGAGGCTGATTTCCTCCTCCCACCGCTCTCTGGGCTCGATCGCATTGAGGACCCAGGCGACGGTCAGACGCATCATGTCGTGGGCGTGCAGATGGAACTGGACGTCGATCGGGTAGCCCAGCATTGCCGTGTCCGACGGCATGCCCAGTCGCGGCAGAATTCGCTCGACCATCGCCACGGCGCGGTCCCACATCGCCCGATCACCCGTCGCCCGATTGCCCGTCGCCGCGCTGAGTTCAGCGAAGCCCATCGCGGCGAAACACTCGGTGTACAGGCTCAGACTTCGGGCCCTCGGCCGGCCCTCGCGCGACAGCCGGAAGTACATCTTTCCGTCGTCGGCGAAGGCGTGCTCGGCGAGGAATCGCGCGCCGTGGGCGGCCAGCTCTCGCCACTCCTCCCGGGCTTCGTGGCGGTTGTACAGGTGGCTGAGCATCCACACCTGGCGGCCGGTCGGCCACGTGTACTTCTCGCCCACGTACACCCGGCCGTCACGCTCCAGGCAGCAGTAGTAGCCGCCACACTCCCGGTCGGGCGAATGCGTCATCCACCAGGGCACCATGTCGTCGAACAGCGCGGCGCGATAGTGCGCCAAGAGCCGCTCGGCCTGCTCGCGGGGGATCTGGGAACAGTCAAGGCTCACGGCGGCGGTGCCCTCGGATTATACGTTAACCGGCGAGGAGTGAAACATTCTCAAAGGTCTGAAATTTGTGGGTCATCAGCGTTTTGAGGTCGGGGCGATGCATGTTGCCGATC
>JAPLNP010000312.1 GCA_026401055.1 Planctomycetia bacterium | reverse complement strand
GGGCGAGCGTGCTCGGCAGGCTGGCGTCGGAACGCTCCGGCGAAGGCTCGCTAAGCGATGCCTCCGCCCGCCGGGCCACGGATGCTGGAAGCTGCGACGCCGGGGTCATCGCGGGCAACTCTCGCCCGGGCGATGGCTCCGGCGCGGCCGCGGTCGCCCGAGCGGCCAACTCACTCGGCGCCGGGGTCAATCGGGCGGGGGACATCGCGACCGGCGCCGCCGGCGGCGAAGCGGCGATCTCGGTTTGGGCCACGTCGGCCGGGCGAGCAAGCTCGCGCGTGGGCGTCGGCGTCGTCGGCGCGTCGGGCAGCGGCTCGGACGGAGCCGCGCGCCGGGCGAGCTTCATCGCGTCCTGCTTCGCCATCGCGGCGGGGGCCGACTCGAACATCTCACGTTCGTGGCGCGGCGCGTCGCCGCGGCGGGGTTGGTGCGCCGCGGCGGCCGCCGGTTGCGCCGCCACATCTTCCACCCGAGGCGGCGCCTCCGGTTCGGGAATCGGCTCGTTCGGCTCCAACAGGTGCTTCCACTCCTGGCGGCTGATCTGCGTCCCGGCGGCCAACGGGGCGCGGCGCGGCGCGGTCAACTCCGCCCGGCGAACTTCCGCCGGATTCGGCTGCTGCGGATGCGGCGGTGACGGCTCGGTCCGCGGCTTCTTGTCGGCCGGGACGTCGTGCTCGAGCTGCTTGGGCATCAGCGGCTCGGGCTCGGTCGCCTTGGGGGCCTCGGTCGCAACCGGCTCCTCGAACGTGTGGCGGCTCTCGGGCTGCTCGATGTTCTCCCAATGGTACTCGGGCACGATCAGGCGGGGATCCTCTTCGACGAGGCGCCGGGCCGCCTCGGCCTCTTGCCGCGCCATGACGAGAGCGATGTACCGCTGGTGCAGCACGAGTCCCAGCCACACGTGGAGCAACAGGCTAACCAGGACGCAAAGCTGCACGCGGCGGATCATCTTCCGCTGCAAGCGGATCATCGCCACGAACGCCACCGCCACGGCCACGGCGACGAGCACGAGCCGGAAGACCGTGTTGTAGAGCAGGTTTTCGGCGTACCAGTCGCCGGTGGCGATGGAGATGCCGGTGGCAAACCCCGCCAGGATCAGGATCGCGCAATTGACCGGCCACATCTGATCGTCGAAATCGGCGACCCGACCGGACCGGACCTTGCGAACGACCTGTTTGGATGTTCCCGGCATGGATTGGTTGTCGGTTGTCAGTGGCCAGTGGGTGGCACGTCCCTGAGCCTCCGTGTTCTCCCGCGTCGTCACTCGATAATCGTGAATGTGGGCTTTGTTGCAGGCGTTCATGGCCGCGACGACGAACTCCCACCGGCAGCGTTTGTCGGCGCGGATCACGACCGTCTGATGGCCCTGGTTGTTGGCCCAGGCGGTCTTGAGCACCTGGTCGAGTTCGGCCAGGTTGATGGCTGTGCGCGTCACGTAGTAACGGCCGTCCCGGTCGATGTTGATGAACATCTCGTGGGGCTTGCTCGTCAGGGGTCGGGCCTCGCTGGCCTCGGGCAGCATGACGTCCAACTCGCGTTCCGCCTCGGCGAGTCCGGGCGCGACAAGGAAGAAGATCAACAGATTGAAGACGACGTCGATCAGCGGCGTCATGGTCAGGTTATCGAGGGCAAAACCCTTGTCGATTTTGACGCTCATGGCTGGCTCCGTCGGTTACTGGGGCGCGGGATCCGGACGCGGCTGTTTCTGCTCCGTCGGCGGGGCGGGCCGCGCGGGGCGGTTGCTCGCGGCCGGGTCCAAGGCGAGCGGATTGCCCGGATCGTGGCTCGCCCGAAGTCGCCCCTCGAAGCGTTCCAACTGCGGCATCAGGCCCAAAAGGGTCTCGTCCAGTTCGCGAAAGAGGCTTTGGATGCGGCCTTCGAGGAAATGGGCGAGCACGGCGGCCGGAATGGCGACCGTCAGGCCGGCCAGCGTGGTCACCAGCGCCTGGTAGATTCCGTCGGCCAGGGCCCGCGTCTTGTCGACGCCGGCGGCCAGATTGGCGGTGGCGAAGAAGGCGAGGATCATTCCCCAGACAGTGCCCAAGAGCCCCAGAAGCGGTGAGATCCCGGCGGCGAGCGTGAGCCAGCGGATGTTCGTGTACAGCTTCGCCGCCTCGCGCTCTTCGGCTTCGGTCACGGTGTGTTCCAGTTCGGTGTGCGGCCGGCCGACCTTCAGGAGCATCGCGCGGATGACGTTCGCGGCCGCCGAGGGGAACTCCTGGCAGAGCTTGTATGCTTTGCGCGGGTCGAGGCCGCCCGGCTGGCCGGCCAGGCTGCCCAGCGCGTGGATCAACTCGGGCGGGAGCACCTTGCGGCGGCGCAGTCCGAGGATGCGTTCCATGCCGAAGGCGACCGCCACGAGCGACATGACGAGGATCGGCCACATCAACGGCCCACCCTTCATGAGCAACTCCAAGATGTTCATTTTGGCTTCCTCCGGCGCGGCCGCGGCGACGCCCTCGCTCTTGACCTTCTCTTGCTTGGCCAGGTCTTCCTCGGCCTTCTTGGCGACCTCTTCGGGCGAGAGCACGCGCGACGGCGCGGCGTCGCCGGCCTTGGGCGAAGCCTCGCTGGTCTTGGTCGCGGTTGTGTCCTGGGCCATCGCCCGCCAGACGCCAAAACCCGTCGGGCCCGCCATCATCCAGTAGGTCAGCCCGAAAAAGGCCACCCAAACAAGCGCGCGACCCGCTCGGGCAGGAGTGATTTTCATGAGACGAATCCTCTCGTGGTGGTCGAGCCCCCGTGACGAATGACCAAGGACCAAGCACCAATGACCGATGGAAAGCGGTGGACGGTATGCGGTACGACCTCGGCCGACCCCCCCGACGCAGTCGGGGGGCGTTTGTGTTTCTCAACAAGACACGCTAATCCCCAGTCCCTAATCCCCAGTCCCTAATCCCTGACCCGTGACCCCTGGCCCCTATTTCAACTCCTCCAGACGCTTCTTCGCGTCCGAAGCCTTCTCGCTCTTCGGATACTTCTCGACGAGCTCCTGGTACAGCTTCACCGCCTGGGTTGGCTTCTTGAGGACTTCGTAACACCGGGCGGCCTCGTAGGTCGCGCTGGCTTGCCACTCGGGGTAGCTGTAGCCGTACATCACCTCGTAAAACGTCCGGATCGCGTCGGCGTGCTTCTTCTGTTCGAATTGGATCTCGCCGATCATGAACTGCGCCCGGGCGGCCGCCTCGCGATTGGTTTTCTCCACGACCGAAGCGTACAGCTTGGCTGCCTCGTCCAGCTTGCCGAGGTTCTGTTGGGCCCAGCCCTGTTCGTACAAGACCTCGGGCAGGCACTGCGCTTCGGGAAATTTCTGGGCCGACTCGGTCAACAGCGCCAGGCTCTTGTCCCACTGCTTCAACTGCGCGGCCGCCTGGCCGGCGTGCAGGAGACTCAGCGGCTTGAAGTCCTTTCCGGCGGGCTTTTTGACCTGTTCATAGGCCGCGAGCGCCTCGGCGTGCTTGCCGAGCTTCATGAGGCATTCGCCCTCCATGAAGGCGGCGTCGTCGGCCAGCGTGCCGTCGGGGAACGTCGTCCGTTGGAAGTGGAACGTCTGCTGGGCCTCGGCGAACTTGTCGCCGTTGAAATACGACCAGCCGAGCTTGTGGTTGGCCTTCTCCTTGAGCGCCTTGTCCGCCGCGCGCTCGGCCGCGTCGTAGTAGCTGACGGCCGCCTCGGCGTATTTCTTCTCGGCGTACTTCGCCTCGGCGACGTGATAGAGGCTCTCGGCCGCCAACGGGCTCTTGGGATGCTCCTTGGCCAACTGCTCGAACCGTTTGGCGGCCTCCGCCGCGTTGCCCGACGACTCCAGCGCCCACGCCAACTCGTAGAGCGTCTTGTCCGCGCCGGCGTACTTGGGGTCCTCTTCGAGGAGTTTCTGGAACGTGGCGGCGGCGTCGCCGGGCTTCTTGAGGCCCGTCTGGCAGAGCCCCAGCACGTATCGGGCGTCGGCCTTCTCCTTTGCCGAAGGATCGGCCGCCAGCAGGGCCTCGACGTCCTCGACTGCCTCGGCAAACTTGCCTTGCTGCTGCCGCGCGGTGCCCCGGGCGAACCGCGCTCGGGGAATCAGGGCGTGCTTGGGAAATTCCGCCACCATCCGGTCGAGCGTCTTCTCCGCGCCGGCGTAGTCCTTCGAGCCCAACTGCGACCAGCCCAGGCCGAACAGCGAGTGTGGCACAAGCGGGCTCTTGGGCCATTGGTCGATCACCGTCTTGTACTCGGCCGCCGCCAGCGGCAAATCGCCCGAGGCGTAGAGGTACTCGCCGAGCCAATAATGGGCCTGGTCGAGCAGCTTGCTTTCGGGCAGTTCGGCGATCAGCCTGCGCGCGGCGGCGATGGCCTCGGGGAGGTTGCCTTGCTCGCGCCGGGTGTTGGCCAGGACCAGAAGCGTTTCGTCGGCCTGGCGCCACTTGGGATCGGCCGCCAACGAGGCGGCGAGCGACTCGACGGCCGCGTCGAGTTGCTTGAGTTGGGCCTGGCTGCTGCCGACGAGATACCGGGCTTCAGCCAGGGCCGGCTTCGAGCGGATCGCGCCCAGGATCGGCTCCAACGCGGCGACCGTCTCCTTGTATTTCTTCTCTAGGTGCAGCACCAGAGCGTAGCGGACCCTCCATGCCTCGGCGTCGGGATGTTCGGGCTGGCCTTGGAGAAGCTGGGCGTAGAGTTTCTCGGCCTCCGCGAGCTTGCCCAACTGGAGGTTGCCCTCGGCCGCGACGGCCGACACGTCCGCCAGGAGCTTGCTCTTGGGATACCGCTTGGCGAAGGCGTCGGCATGGCCCACCGCCGCCGGGTAATCGCCCTGCCCCAGCGCCGCGAAACCCGCCATGTACAGGGCCGATTCGGCCAACGGATCGTCGGCGTACTTCTCGGCAATCGCCGCGTACATCGCGACCGACCCGGCCCGGCGGTCGGCGATCTCATACGTCGCGTCCGCCTGGTCCATCAACAGTTGCACGGCCATCGGGCTCTTGCCCGAGGCGGGAATCGCCTTCTCGACCACGGCCAGTGCTTCGGCCGGCTTGTTGTTCTTCATGAGGCTTCGGGCGAACCAATGGGCGGCCTCGGCGGCCGTAGCGTCGCCGCCGGAGAGCAGGTCGGCCAAGAGACGCCTGGCGCCGTCCATGTCGCCGGCCAAGTAGTAGCACTTCCCGCCGGCCAGATTGGCGGCCTTCTTCTCGGGCGACTCGGGGAACTGCTGGGACACCGAGGCGTACAACGCGGCCGCTTCGGCGTATTTCTTCAACTGCGCCAGGGCGTCCGCCTGGCGGACCGTGGCGTGGTCGGCCATCCGGAAACCCTTGCTCTGGGCTGCGTAGGAAAACCACTCGGCGGCGGGGGCGTACTGCTTGGCCCCAAAGAGCGTTTCGCCTCGCCGCATCCCGACTTCCACGGCCAGGGCGTGCTTGGGGAATTGCTCGATGAACTTGTCGTAGGTCTTGCCGGCCGCCTCGAGTTGCCCCAACTCCTCCTGCGTCACGCCCAGGGCATAAATCGCGTCGGGCGCCAGATCGTCCTTGGGAAACTCCGTCAGCAGCCGCGAGTAGTTCTCGGCGGCTTCCTTCTTCTTGCCCTGGGCGTAGTCGCACTCGCCGCGGTAAAAGATCGCCTGGGCAAGATACTTGCCCTTGGGATAGTCCGCGACGAGCTTGTCGAAGGTCGCGCCGGCGGTCGCGTACAACTCGGGCTTGCCGGACTGGGCGAGGCTGTACTGGGTGAGGCCGAGATAGAGATGCGCCGCGTCGAGCATGTCGAACTTGGGGTACTTCTGGATGACGGCGCCGAGCGTGGCCAGCGCCTTGTCCAACTGGTTCGACTTGAGCTGGCAGATGCCCAGGTTCAAGGTGCCATGGGCGGCGAAGGAGTGGTTGGGATCCTTTTCGAGGAACTCGCTCCACGCCTGGGCGGCCAAGTCGAACTGGCCGCCGTTCTGCAATCCCACGGCCGCGCGGTAGCGGCGGTTCCCCGCCTCGGTGTCCTGAGCCGCCGACGCTCGCGGCAGGAGAACCACCAGCGCAAGCGCAACGAGCAACGGGCCCCGTCGGGCCGGGCAGGCAAATCCCATGGCGATACCTCGACTTGTTCTGTTCCGCGCGGCGGGCGGCGACGCCCCAAGGTGTTCGTTCATCGTAACAAACGCCTCCACGACGTGCCAACGATATCTCAGCCTATTGTTTTGTGCATTCTACACTGACGTGTGGCACGGCCGCCCTCGGCTGTGTCGGACGCCTCCGCACCGCCGAGGGCGGCCGTGCCACGCGAAATCCCGACGAAGCCGGTTTCCGTTCCCGCAAACCGTTCAGACTACCATTATCCATTCTCGGGGCGCGACGGTACACCTTACCCCCCGATCTGGGATAACTGTCGTCCTAGTCTCGCCGAGTTCCCGGCGCGGTGGTAAAATGCGCCCGCGGTTGGCGCGAATTACCCGAACTGACGGAGATGAGAATTGTTACCCGAACTGTACTTGTGGCACTGGCTCGGTTTCGTGGCGTTCGTGGTGGTTGTGTTGACGGCGGACCTGCTGGTCTTTCACCGGCACGACCGTACCCCCTCGTTGAAGGAGTCGGCTTGGTGGACGTGTTTCTGGGTCGGGCTGGCGCTGGTGTTCAATGCCGTGATTTGGCTGTGGGCGAGCCATGACGCGGGGGCGACGTTTCTCGCCGGCTACCTGATCGAAGAATCGCTGTCGATGGACAATATCTTCGTGTTCGTCGTGATCTTTCGGTTCTTTGGGATCCCACTGATGTACCAGCACCGCGTCCTCTACTGGGGCATCCTCGGCGCGGTCGTTTTGCGGCTGGCGTTCATCCTCGCCGGCGTGGAGCTGATTCATCGCTTCGCCTGGGTGATGCCACTGTTTGGGGCCTTCCTCGTCTATACCGCCTATCGACTGGTGACGCACGGCGACGGCGACGTCCATCCGGAGAACAACGTCGTTCTGAAAACCGCCCGTCGACTGTTTCGCGTTACTCATGGCGACCACCGCGAACACGGCCACGACTTCTTCGTCCGACAAAATGGCCTGTGGTACATCACGCCGATGTTCCTGGTGCTCTTGGTGATCGAGAGCACCGACGTGTTGTTTGCCGTCGACAGCGTCCCCGCCGTGATCGGCGTGATCGTCGGCTTCGAGAAAGACTGGACCATGTTCATCGCGTTCACCTCAAACGTGTTCGCCATCCTGGGGCTTCGGACGCTCTATTTCCTTTTGGCGGGCATCGTCGATCTGTTTCGTTATCTCCACTACGGACTGGCCGGTGTCCTGGGCTTCGTCGGCTGCAAGATGATCGCGGAGTATTGGTTCGCCTCCGAAGTAGGCGTCCCCCTGATCCCGATCTGGGCGTCGCTCTCGGTCATCGCGATTCTGCTGGTCGTCTCGATGGTCGTTTCCGTGCTGGTCGCCTCGCTGGAGAAGCGAACGGAGGAAAGCGGAGAGCCGAAAGCCGACAGCGAAGAGGCCACGAATGACCAATGACTGGGTGGCACGCCCTGAGGCACGAAGGGCGTGGCTGAACTGCGACGGACGTCTGCCACGCCCTTCGCCTGGGGCTCAGGGACGTGCCACCCACGGACCACTGACAACCGACCACTGACAACCGACAACGGAGGTTCCACCATGCGCACTCTCCTGCCGACACTGACGTTGATGCTTTTGCTGGTTTCGCTGCCGGGCGTTGCGGCGGAGTATAAGTGGACCAAGGTGACCGACGCGGCGGCGTTTTGCCCGCGCGACGGCGCGGGAGCGGCGACGTATCAGGGCAAAATGTGGGTTTTGGGCGGCTGGGGCGACGATCCGGCGGGCGGGTCGGCCCACGTTGGCTTCAACGACGTGTGGAACACGACCGACGGCCTCGCCTGGACGCAGGTTCGCCCCAACACGCCCGGCGACCGCTCGGTCTGGGAAGGCCGCCATTGCGGCGGCTACGTCGTCTTCGACGAGCGGATGTGGATCGTCGGCGGCGACCCGCTCTTGAAGCACTACCAGGCCGACGTCTGGAGTTCGACCGACGGGGTGAAGTGGACGCAGGCGACGGCCGACGCCCCGTGGGGCCAGCGGACGATGCAGGTGACGCTGGTGCATGACGGCAAGATTTGGGTGATGGGCGGCCAGACGGTGCCGCCGTTCGAGCCCGGCGTGACCGAAGCGTTCTACAACGACGTGTGGAACAGCCCCGACGGCGCGAAGTGGACCCGCATCATCGAGCACGCCCCCTGGTCGCCGCGGGGAATGATCAAGGGATCGGTGGTGTTCCAGGGGCGGATGTGTATCTTGGGCGGCGGCACCTACGACACGCCCGCGCATCCCAAGCGGCTGTTTTCCAGCGAGGTTTGGAGTTCGGCCGACGGCGTGGACTGGCGCAAGGATTGCACGGCCCCCTGGACGCCGCGGCAGTATCACAGCGTGGCGCTGTTTGACGGCAAGATGTGGGTGATGGCCGGCGGCAACTTGAGCTCGCCCGGCTACAACCGCAACGACGTCTGGTACTCGGCCGACGGCGTGCAATGGACGGAGCTATCGGACACGCCCTGGCCAACGCGCCACGCCGGAACGGTGTTCGTCCACGACAACCACCTGTGGATGGTCGCCGGCAGTCACCCGGGCAGCTCGCCCATCCACGACGTCTGGCGGCTCGATGTGGTCAAGCCGTAGGGTGGGTCGTGTGACCCGGCATCGCCAAAACCGAGCCGCGCGGGTGGCAGCGACGATTCTCCGGAGTTGGCTTTCCATTCGAGAAGACGACGCCGGAGAATCATCGGTGGCGAGTAGCACCGGGTGGGTCGCGAACGATTCGGCGACTCGTTGGGCCGGATCTGTCGGAATCCTCTCGTTGCTTCGCAACACCGACGATTCTCCGATGTAGTCTTCTCCAATGGAAGACGCACTCCGGAGAATCGTCGGTGCCACCCGAGGACCAACAAGAGGGCATCTATCCCCCCAACGATGCGTCAGGCTATCCCGATCCGCCCGGTGCCGCGAACCACCGGCGCTCAGCGGCCGTCGAGCTTGAGGGCCAGCTCGTTCGGCCTGGGCTTGATCGTGACGCGCTGGGAGAGCTTGACCGGCATGACGCTCTGGGTTTCGCCGGGCGGCATGTAGTTGACCGTGTAGTCGCCGGCCGGCGCGCCGGGAGCCTTGCGCTGCGACAGGGCGTGCGTCGTCGATAGCTCGAAAGCGCCGTCGGCGCCCACCGGACCGGTCACGCGGAGATTGTTGTCCGCCGACGCCACGGCCTTCAGTCGCAGCGATCCGCCGGCGACCGGCTTCCCGGCGCGGGTAACCACGCCGCGGGTCGGATGCAGCTCGGGCAGATCGCCCTCGGGACGGCTGGTGCCGCAGCCCAGCACCAGTACCAGCAGAAATGAAAACGTCCGGCGGAGTGTCATCAGTCGAATGCTCCCACGGTCTGGCGGTCGCGCGGATCGCACAGATAGGCCCAGGTGGTCGGGTCCATCGTGCCCGATAGAAAATGAACGCTGCCATCCCCAAGGCCGACGTTCATCCCGGTCGGATGGGCCGCCTGGGGACGCTCGGGGTCGCAAGTGTTGACGAAATCGGGCCCAACCTGGAACACCGGGGACGCGGGATACAGTGTCAGGCCTTTGCCATCCTTGTTCACGCCCAGGTTGAAGCCGGGCCGCCAGACGTTGTTGGAGTCGGCCCAAAGGCTACCCCACAGGAGGTTTATGTCGCCGCTGTCGCCGCAGGTGCCGTACATCTCGGCGAAGAAGATCGTGCTGGACAAGCCGTCCGGCGCGGAGTTCGGCAGCCGGGCCTCGCCCACCGTCGTCTCCGCCCGGGGATCGCCGAAGAAATAGTTGTTGCCGCCGTAGCAGCTTGCGCCCCATTGGTTTGCCGAACCGTAGGGCGTCGTGCACATGCCTTTGCGGATCGAGGGATCGCACGGGCACAAGAGCGAGGGCATCGGTTCGAAGAACTTTCCGCCGGCATAGCCTTCCGGCGTGAGCTGCTTGCTGGTGCTGCTCTGCTCGATGTAGGGCAGGATGAACTGGAACAGGGTGTAATTGTGCCGGCCGTAGGCCGAATCGGCGGACGTGAAGCAATTTGGGTTAGCCGGGTCCGCACAAGGGGCGGCCATCGGCGGCATGATGTTTCGAGAACCGTACAACGTCATGGTCGCCAGGACGATCTGCTTCACTTTGTTCATGCACTCCGCCCGACGCGCGGCCTCCCGAGCCGCCTGCACCGCCGGCAACAACAGGGCAATCAAGATCCCGATGATGGCGATGACCACCAGGAGTTCGACGAGCGTAAAACCGCGGCGTCGGAGTCGCATGGTTTACTCCCCATAAGAAGTATGCACCGATTGAGAAGAGCTTACTCGGCGGCATATGGGCTGAATGGCCCACACTACGGTGAACATACATCTAAGCTCCGGCATCGTCAATCCCTCAATCGGAGTAGCTCTCTCGTGGTTCCCATCCCTTCGCGCATCGAATTGTCCGGTGGGCGGGGGTGACGTACAATCGGTCTTTCGGCGGGAAGGCGGATTCCCGGCCCCGCGAATTCTCCCAACGAGACGCCATGGTGGGACAACTGGACCTGATCGCCACCGCGACCTTCGGACTCGAGGCGGTTGTCTCGCGGGAACTGGAGGCCCTGGGCTATGCGCCTAAGACGATCCAGCCCGGCCGGGTCCTGTTTCAGGCCGATCCGGCGGCGATCGCCCGGGCGAATCTCTGGCTGCGGGCGGCGGACCGCGTGCTGGTGCGGATGGATGCGTTCCCGGCGACCGATTTCGGCGTGCTTTTCGATCGGACCTTCGCTCTGCCCTGGCACGAGTGGATTGGGCCCGACGGCAGTTTCCCCGTGAGCGGCCGGTCGATCAAATCGCAACTCTCCAGCGTCCCGGCGTGCCAGAAGATCGTCAAGAAGGCGATCGTCGAGAAGCTCCGCGCGGCCCACGGCGTCACGACGCTCGACGAAACCGGACCGCGATGCTCGGTCGAAGTGGCCCTGCTGAGCGACGAGGTCACGCTGACGCTCGACACGACCGGGCCGGGTCTGCACAAACGCGGATACCGGACGCTCGTCGGCAAGGCCCCGCTGAAGGAAACGCTCGCCGCCGCGATGGTCCTCTTGAGCTTCTGGCGGCCCGAGCGGCCGTTGGTCGATCCTTTTTGCGGCTCGGGCACGATCCCGATCGAGGCGGGGCTGGTCGGGCGGAACATGGCGCCGGGCTTGAACCGCCCGTTCGCCGCCGAGGCGTGGCCGTCGCTGGCATCCGCCGCGTGGGAGGAAGCCCGGCGCGAAGCACGCGACCTGGCCCGGCCGGAACTGCCCGTGACGATCCTCGGCACCGACGTCGACGACGAGGCACTGAGCCTGGCGCGATACCACGCCCAACAGGCCGGCGTGTCGCACGACGTCCAGTTCTCGCACCGCGATTTCCGCGAACTTACGAGCAAGCGGGACTACGGCTGCATCATCACCAACCCTCCGTACGGCGAGCGGATCGGCCAACGCGACGACGTCCGGGCGCTCTACGAGACCATGCCCGAGGTGTTGCGGCGGTTGAAAACCTGGTCGCACTACGTGCTCACGTCGCATCCCGATTTCGAGCAACTCGTCGGGCAGAAGGCCGATCGGCGGCGAAAGCTCTACAACGGGCGGATCCAGTGTACGTACTATCAATTTCACGGCCCACGGCCGCCCAAGCCCACCGCCGAGCACGAAGAGCCGGCGGCCGCCGCGCCGATCGAGCCGGCGTTCGGCAGCGTGCGCATCACCTGCGCCGCTGGCCGGCGCGCGGCATCACGTGCTACCGCATCTACGACCGCGACATCCCCGAGGTCCCGCTGGCCGTCGACACCTATGAAGGCCGCCTGCACATCGCCGAGTACGACCGCCCCCACGAGCGCACGCCGGCCGAACACGCCGACTGGCTCGACCTGATGGCGCGGACGGCCGCCCGGGCGCTGGAGGTCGATCCGAAGAACGTCTTCCTCAAGCGTCGCGAGCGGCCCCGCGGCACGTCGCAGTACGAGCGGTACGCCGATGAAGAGCGGACGTTCATCGTCTCGGAGGCCGGGCTCAGGTTCGTCGTCAATCTGTCCGACTACGTCGACACCGGGCTGTTCCTCGACCACCGGATCACGCGGTCGATGGTTCGCGAGGCGGCCCCGGGCCGGCGGTTCCTGAACCTGTTCGCCTACACCGGCTCGTTCACGGTCCACGCGGCGGCCGGCGGAGCGACGTGTACGACGTCGGTCGATCTGTCGAACACCTATCTCGACTGGGCACGGCGGAACATGCGACTCAACGGTTTCGACGGCCTGGAGCACCGCTTCGTCCGCGACGACGCGATGGGCTTCTTAGCGACGGACCGCGCGACGTACGATCTGGCCGTCGTCGATCCGCCGACGTTTTCCAACAGCAAGATGACCGACGAATTCTGGGACGTCCAGCGCGACCACGCGGCACTCTTGGCCCGGCTCGTCGAGCGGATGAGCCCCGGCGGCGTGATCTACTTCTCGACGAATTTCCGCGGGTTCAAGTTCGACGAGACGGCCCTCTCGGGCGTCGCGATCCGCGAGATCACCGCCCGCACCGTCCCGCCCGAGTACCGCAACCGCCGAATCCACCGCTGCTGGCGGATCGTCTGCGGGAACTGAGGATTGGCGCGGTAATGAGTGTCGCCTTTCGCTCCGCGAAAGATCGCCACTTTCGCGGAGCGAAAGGCGACAATGGCGAGCGACGATGGACCATGGCCGCGGCGAAACCGCTCTCTCCGGTGGGCTACTTCCGCCCATCTTGCCGGAGAGGTACAATCTCTGGCGTGGGGGAGGCAAAGCCTCCTTGTGGCAGCCGGATCGGCTTGAAAGTGGTGGACGCATGAGCGGCGGACCTGCGGCAATCCGCGGATACCTCGTCCAGACCCTTGTGGCTCTGCTGGAGACGCTCGACGTCGACGGAGACTGGATCAGCATCACCCTGGAACCGGACCACGTTTCCGAGAAAATCGACATCCTCTGGCAATACCCGGGCAAGATCAAGGCGGTTCAGGTCAAGTCGTCCGAGAACCAGATTTCCGTGGCAGACGCGAAGCGCTGGGCAGAGGAGTTCCTGTCTGCCCGCCATGACGCGGACAAACTGGTACTCGTGCTGGTTGGACCGTCTTCGCAGGCGGTTTTGGATCTGGGCCAGGTGGAACAAGTCGAGGTGCCGCCTCCCCAGAACCTTGATCTGCCTGGCTTCATCGAAAGGGCCGCCCATCGACTCGACCGTTTCCTCGGATCGCAGTCGCTTCCCACGGGCAGTGCCGACTACCGGGAGATGTTGGCGGCCGCTGACGGTCCCCGGCATCATCGCCCACCAGTCGGCGCTCAAGGATGGCGAGTCGCTGAAGATCCCGCAGTTCGAGCGCCCGAAGGCCTGAGCTACAAGGAATTTTCGATGAGGCGAGCCCTACGGTCATGCGTTGTGGTTGTGGCGGCGGCCCTTTGTGTGGCCGGGCAAGGAGCCGAACTCAACGCCGCTGGCGACCTGGACCTTACGACCGGCTACGCAACGGTTGCCAAGCTACTGCGGCTTCCGCACGACGCGAACGACCCAGCCAATGTCTTGGCTACCGTGAAATACTGGCTGGAGAACGTCGATGGCCACTCGTGGCTCTTGGTTTTCGACAACCTCGACGATCCGCCCTTGCTCAAGCCCTACTTGCCCGGCAGGGCTTCCGGCGGTCATATCCTCGTCACCAGCCGGGTGCGGCTGGATGCACTGGGCATTCGCTCGGCGCTATCCATCGAGAAGCTGCCGGAAGAGGACGCCACGCAATTCCTGCTCGATCGGGCTGACCGTGGCGCAGCCGACGACGCGGAGCAACAGGCAGCCCGAGAACTGGCCCGTGAACTTGACGGACTCCCCTTGGCCCTGGAGCAAGCGGCGGCCTATGCAGTGGCGATGCACGTCACCTACGGGCAGTACCTCGACAGCTACCGCTCGCGAAAACTCGGTCTGCTGGAGCGGCAGGAGCCGGTGAGCGGGGACTACCCGGCGACGGTGGCCACGACGTGGCTCATCAACTTCGAGCAGGTGCAAGCCATATCGGAAGCTGCTACCGACCTGCTCCGGCTCAGCGCGATGCTCGATCTGGAGGGAATCCCCTTCGAGTTGCTGACCAAAGGGGCGGAGGAATTGGGCGAGCCTCTACGCGAGGTGATGAGACCTCTGGACCCCTTCTCGGTCAACGAGGTCTTGGAGCCACTGGCTCGGTTCTCGCTGGTCGGCATTGATGCTGAGGGCCAGACCTACAGCATTCACCGGCTGGTCCAGGAGGTCGCGAAGGATGTAATGGGCGACGAGCGTCGGCGGGTCTGGGCCGAACGTGCTGTAAATGCCATCAACGCCGCGTTTCCCCGGGTCGAGGTGAGCGTGTGGCCAGCCTGCCAGCGGCTCGTTCCGCACGCGTTGGCGGGCAGCAGGCTGACCAAGGAGTTCGGCTTTCAGTCCGAAGCGGCCGGGCGTTTGCTGAGCCAGACGGGCTACTATATGCGCGCCAGAGGCCAGTTTGGCATGGCCGAGCCATTCTGCCGGCAGGCGATAGAGATCTTCCGCGAAGTGCTGGGCGAGCAGCACCCGGACTTTGCCACCAGCCTCAACAACCTGGCGGAACTGTACCGCTCGATGGGGCGCTACGAGCAGTCCGAGCCGCTCTGTCGGCAGGCGCTGGAAATCCGCCGCCAAGTCCTGGGCGAGCAGCACCCGGACTTCGCCACCAGCCTCAACAACCTGG
>JAPLNP010000197.1 GCA_026401055.1 Planctomycetia bacterium | reverse complement strand
GGCCCGGGAGGGGCGAGAGGCGGCGGAGACGTGGAAGACGATCCCCTATGATGGGGTGCGTCCGGTGAAGGCATTGAAAATGCTGGTCAAGAGCCGGGAGGAACTGCGGGTTTGCTACGAAGCCGGTCCCACGGGGTTTGGGCTTTGCCGGCGTCTGCGGGAGGCGGGGATCGATTGCATCGTGGTGGCGCCTTCGTTGGTGCCCGGCAAGGCGGGTGATCGCGTGAAGACGGATCGTCGCGACGCCCGGAGACTGGCGCACTTTCTCCGTTCGGGCGATCTGACGGCCGTGCACGTGCCGGAGGAGGCGGTGGAGGCGATCCGCGACCTGGAGCGCGCCCGGGATGACGCCAAGTGCGCGGAGCGGGCAGCGCGGCTGACCCAAGCGCTCGAGGAGTTGGTCGAGGAAACGGTGCTGGCCCCGTTGGTCAAATCGCTCCAGGCATTTCGCGGGATCAGCTTGGTCAGCGCGGTGACGATCGCGGCGGAGGTGAGCGACCTGCGGCGATTTGCCACGGCAGGGTGAGCCGAGCCCGCCGGCGGCTACAGAATGGCCCCACCCACGGGTGCCCAGAGCCGTTTCACTTGCCGCGTGATGATCGTGGCGGCGTCGCGCAGGGCGAACTGCTGGTCGACGTTGCCTTCGACGTAGGCCACCTTGTTCATGCCGTAGACGTCGCTGCTGGCTTCGTCCTGGCCCAAGACGTAGCCGCCGGCCTCGCGGATCGCCCGGCAGCCGTCGGCCCCGTCGCGGCCCATCCCCGTCATAATGATCCCCAGGCACCCGCCCGGAAATAGCTCGGCGACGCTCTTCATCATCACGTCGATCGACGGCTTGTGGCCGCTGACCACCGGGCCGTCGCGGAACATGACTTTCGCCTCCCGGCCATGGCGACGCAAGGACAGGTGAATTCCGCCCGGGGCGATGAGGACGCCGTTCGGCCGCGGGACGTCGCCCCGCGTGGCTTCGGCGATCGACAGCGCCGAGAGCGCATCGAGCCGCCACGCCAGCGGCCTGGTGAAGTGCGGCGGCATGTGTTGCACCACGACGATCGGCGGCATCGGCGGCCGAAGCGTCTGAAACAGCGACGACAGCGCGGGAGGTCCCCCGGTCGAAATACCGATGGCGATGCACTTGTCGGCCCATTGCCCCGGGCACGCGTCGGGGATGTGCTTGGGCGTCTTGGTCGGCCCCGCTCGATGCGAACGACGTTGTTTTCGTTCCCGGCGGATCTCGAGAATCCGCCGCACGTCGGTCCCGGCCACCATGCGGATCTTCCGCACCAACTCCGTGCCGAGCACCTCGGCGGCGTCCGCGCCCCGCACGGGCTTGGCCACGTACTCGATCGCGCCGCGGTCCAGCGCCTCGAAGGTGATCTCGCCGCCGCGCTGCGTCAACGAGCTGACCATGACGACCGGCACCGGACGCTCGGCCAGAATGGCGTCGAGCGTGGCCAGGCCGTCCATGCCCGGCATCTGCACGTCAAGCGTGACCACATCCGGCTGGGACGAGCAAAAGACCTCCACCGCCCGACGACCATCCGAAGCGGTCCCGGCCACTTCCAATCCGGGCGACGCGGCAATGTGGTCGCAAATCATCGCGCGGATCACCGCCGAGTCGTCCACGACCAGTACGCGTATGTTTTTCGAGGTCATGCGGAATCCCGCGGGCGATCGCATCTGCGGTGTCACACTCGTTGCCCTCACACAAGCGTAGCTTGCGAGCACGAATGCCGCGGGTCTCCGGCAGCGGAAACGCCATCGACCGTCGCTCCAACCCAATCAATACCATCTAAGGCGATGATGATTTGTCTGGATCAATGGTTGCCATTTTGGCGCGAAGGTACTCCTGATACGCATAAACTTCGACAAGTGGCACGTCCAACCGCCAAGGGCCAACGCCGCCCGATCGTGGCGCATGGTGGAACGACGGCGCGCCGTGTTCGATAAGCCAGCGGTCGGCCGGCTGCCAGGCGCTCGGGCGGCGTTGCAGGACGTACCAGCGGAAGCGGCCCGGGGCGTTGGCGTCGAAATCGCGGCGGAGCGTCCCCCATTGCCGCATGAGTGCGAGATTTTCGCTAGGGCCGGCGGCAAATCGGACCTTTTCGCCCTCGGGCGTGTTCTGGTGAAGCCAGTCGAGCACCGAGTCGTCGAGGCCGTCCCAGTAGTACGTCGGCTCCATGCCCAGCGCCGTGGCCCCGCGCAGCCCCCCGATTGCCAGATTGTAGTAGGACAACCAGTGCGGCGCGTACCAGACGAGACTCGTCGCGGCAGCCGCGAAGAGCAGCAGAGGGATCATGAATCGTAGGTTGGGGATTAGAAATAGCGACAGGGTGGCACGCCCTGAGGGACGAAGGGCGTGGTGGATCGGTAGCCCACGCCCTTCGCTCCGCTCAGGGCGTGCCACCCTTGCCGAAATCGGCAAACGCTGCTTCCGCGCGGTCCCCTGCAGCCAAGCGGCGCCAAGGCCGGCCAAGGCCGCCAGAAAAGCGAAGCTCGGCAGGAAGAGGCGAACGCCGTCGTGCGGGGGCGCGCCGGGCAGAGCTCGGGCCACGACCAACACGAGCCAATTGGCCACCAGAAGCAGTCCCGCTCTGTTGCGGCACGGCCGTCGCAGCACCGAGGCCATGCCCAGGACAAACAGCACCAACAACGGCAGCGGGACCGTCACCGCCGTCCAAACCAACGTGTTGTACCACGGCAGCGGATGGTCGAGATCGTACATCCGACCGAAGAACTGCGTCGGGATGTTCCAGCCCTGTGCCGCCCGGTGCAGATTCAACTCGAAGAACGTCCGCATGCCGTCGATCGGGTCGTGCCACAGCGGCGGGTTAAGAACGTAGAACGTCAGCACGGCCACCGGCAGCCCGAGGGCCAAAGCCTTGGCCGCCGCGCGATCGCGATAGCACGCGGCCCAAACCACAAACGGCGCAGGCGCGAGCCAGCCGGTCGCCTTCGCGCTCAGGGTCATTCCCAGCGCAACGCCAAAGGGCACGGCCCAGCCCGCTCGCCGGCACGCCGGGTCGAATGCCGCCCAGGCCAGGATCCAGCAACTCGTCAGCGGCCCGTCAAAGGAGGCGAAGTGCAGATGGGCGAACAACCGCGGCACGAGGAGCATCGCCGCGACGGCGAACCACGCCGCCGGAAGCGACGCCTGACGTCCGAGCCGGTAGAACATGGCCCCGGCCGCCAAGCCGAACAGCACGATCGGACCGAACCTCGCGGTCGAAAGCGGCGCGAGCCACCCGGCCGAGACCACCCGGCCCGTCGCGATCACGATCCCGTAAAATGCCGGATGCCCTTCGACTTGGGTCGTGTATTGCCAATCCCGCGCGATGGCCTGCTCGGTCCAAGGAGGCGGCTCCCCCGGCTGGGCGTTTCCTGGGAGCCAACTGCCCGCCCATCGGGTGATTCCCTCGGCTCGCCGGATCGCGTTGCCCTCGTCCCAGACCATCGGCAGCCCCGGCGACGTGGCCAGCAGCACCGCGATACAAATCACCCCGGCCGCCACCGACCAGGCGAAAATCGCACGGCACGAAAGAGGGGTATCGAAGTTCGCTTTCGGGTCCATGCCGTGATTGTACCAGCCCGCCGGGCGGACGCGGACTGGCCGTGCCACATGAAACTGGGTGCACGTCAGCTTTTGCGATCTCGGGTTGGGGGACTGGCGGGTTTGGGGCGGCGGGTGAAGGGGTAGCCGGGACGCGTTTTCAGGTGTTGGACCAGGCGATTGTCGTCGCAGAGGGCTGCGGCGCGGACCTGGAGGA
>JAPLNP010000517.1 GCA_026401055.1 Planctomycetia bacterium | reverse complement strand
CGTGTTTTCCAGGCTCCAGCTCAAACGGTCCCCGATTTGAGCGACAGTCATCTTGGCAAAATCGGAGGTCTGGGATGCAAAATGCCCTAAATACCTGGTATTTCGGCAGTTCGGAAAAGGGTTAACGGCGTAGGGTGGCACGTCCCTGAGGAACGAAGGGCGTGGTTTATGGGCCCACCACGCCCTTCGTTCCTCAGGGACGCGCCACCCAATTGTCGCGATTGTTCTTTCGTGGATCCTCTATCGCAATCGCGCGGCCGGCGTGTCGCCGTAGTCGATCACGGCCGGGGCGCCGTCGCGTTGGATCGACAGTCGCACCGCCTCCGTGACCAACTCGTTGATCGAGCTGTTGGCCGGCGTGGCGACGATCCCGCGGCGGTCGATCCGGCGGATCACCTCTTGCCGGGCGGCGAGACCCTCGCCCGCGGCGTTCACCTCGCAGGCCGACTGGACGTTCGCCTCGATCGAGTCGTAGCCGTAGCCGACCGGCCGCAGCCCGTCGCCCTGCCAGGGCACGAGGCGGAAGTAGTCGGGATTGATGTAGCGGAAGGCGGCGCCGGCGGCCTTGTCGGCGTAGCCGTAGCTGCACCCGCGGAACTGGTCGTCGTGCTTGAGGATCGTGCCGCGGTCGTCGCCTTCGCCGTAGAGGCAGATGCCCTGGTCGTTCGTGCCGGCGCCCTCGTCGGGATAGCCCAAGCCGTTGAGCACGCCCAGAACCGCGCCGTTCTCCCAGACCACGTGGCCGACGGACCAGAGGTAGCCGACGTTGCCGTTGGGAAACCGGCCCTCGACGCCGCGGACCGTCACCTCGACCGGCCTGAGGCCGGTGATGAACCAGACCAGATCGACGTAGTGGCAGCCGATGTACGTGAACGGGTCGGTGTTCTCCTTGGTGAACCAGTTCTGGAAATTCGAGTGGCGGTAGTAGTAGGGCTCGACCAGCCGGCAGTCGCCCGAGCGGAACTCACCCAGCCGGCCGGCGCGGTACTGGCGCCGGGCTTCGAGCGAACGTCGGTCGAATCGCTTGTGGTACTCGACGCCGACGAAGAGCCCTCGGCCGAGCGCCAACCTCTCGATCTCGACCGCCTGGTGGTGCTTCAAGACCAGCGGCTTGACGGTCATGACGTGCTGGTCGTGCTCCAGGGCAAAGCGGATCACCGGGTCGTGGAAATGGTCGGGCACGGCCACCACCACCATGTTCCGCGGCGGCATCGCCGCAATTACGTCCTTGTACGACTCCGGGTGCATCGCGTCGTCCGGCGCGTCCAATGCGGGGTACGGCGTAAACGACTGACCGGGAAATGCCTCGGCGAACGCCGGCTCCGTGGCCAGGGCGCGAAGCGGCGGGCTGTTCAAGGCGCAAATGCCGATCGTGCCCACCTCGCCGCGGCGCTCCAGGTGATAGATCGACGGCAGGATCTGATCGTGCGTGATCATCCCGCCGCCGACAATGACGATGTCTATTGGTTTGGGCATCATTCCAGCACCTCCTTACACGCTTCTTCCAGCACGGCGATGCTCTCGCGAAGCGGCTCCTCGGTGATCGTCAGCGGCGGCGCCACTTTGACCGACGCGCCGGCATAACCGACCGGCGCGAACATCAACAGCCCCTTCTCGACACAGCGGAGAACGACCGCGCCGGCCTTCTTCGGATCGGGCTCGATTCCGCCGGGCTTGACCATGTGGAGCGAAGCCACCAGGCCCTTGCCGTGAACCGCGCCGATCCGCTGGGGATGCTGCCCGGCGATCCGCCGCAACTCGGGCTGTAGGATTTCGCCCATCCGCTGGGTGTTTTCCAGCAAGTGTTCTTCCTCGATCACGTCGAGATTGGCCAGCGCGGCCGCCGCGCACACCGGGTTGCCCGTGTGCGTCGACGTCATCGAGCCCGGCGGATACAGGTCCATGAGGTCGTCGCGGCCGATCACCGCCGACAACGGCATGCCGCTGGAGATGCCCTTGCCGCAGCAAATCAAGTCCGGCACGATGCCGTAGTGTTCGAAGCCCCAGTACGTGCCGGTTCGCGCAAAACCGGCCTGGACCTCGTCGCAGATGAGCACCACCTGGTGTTCGTCGCACCAGTTGCGGAGCCTTTGCATGTACTCGGGCGGGGCGAAACTGGCGTCGCCGCCCTGGTAGGTCTCGGTCATCACGCCCGCGACGCGGTCCGCCGAAACGCCTTGCCGCTCGAGTGAATTCAAGAAGACGTCGAAGCTGGTGTCCGGTCCGCCGCGGAAACCGTCGGGGAACGGCGCCTGGACCATGTCTTTGTCGAGGTTGACGATCCACTGCTTCAGGGCGGGGATGCCGCCGGCCATCTGGGCACCGAGCGTCCGGCCGTGGAAGGCGTTGTCGAACGTGACGATGGTGATCTTCCCGTCGCCGCCGAGCTTCCGACCCCAGGTCCGCGCGAGCTTGATCGCGCACTCGGTCGCCTCGGCGCCGGTCGTGAGCAGAAAGACCTTGTCCAGGCCCTCTGGAGCCAGGTCGGCGAGCCGCTTGGTCAGCCGGGCGCGGAGTTCCGTCGGGAAGCAGTAGTTATGCACCAGGCCGTGGCGGATCTGGTCGATCATGGCCTTGGCGACTTTTGGATGATTGTGGCCGGCGTTGGTCACCAGGACGCCGGAGGACCAATCCAGCCACATGTTGCCCCAGCGGTCGAAGACCTGGCAGTCCTCGGCCCGATCCCAGAGGACCAGCGGCTGGCCGCTCATCGACCGGGGTTCATAGCGGCGAAGCTGCTCGAGGATCGGGATCGACTCGGGCACGGGGATGGGAGTCTGGATGCGACGGTACTTTGTGTGGACCGCCGGGACGTTGCGGGGCGTCAAGCTCTGCGCCGTGGTTTCCGCCATGGGACACACCTTCCTCAATACTCAGACCAGCCCTCCCGGTGGGTCAGGGGGCCGACTGGTCATGCTACTCGCCGATACGCTGTAGTGCCGCCACGGATGCCAGCGTGGGCACGTTGGTGGGACGCGACCAAACAAAAACACCCCGCCCCAGGGTGGCCCGGTATTTCGGGTGTCCAGCCCAGGTCGGAGTGCTCATCATCGCCGACAGTGCCGCTACGGATGTCGGCGAGCATTCGGTCTTGTCGCGAGGCTGGAATGGACGCTCGGCCTCGTCCGGTCGATTATACCCGAGGCGGCGGCGGACGCAAGGCGGTGGGCGGCAAGTGGCAAGTGGTCAGCGACCGTGTGTAAACGCCCCCACATTGCATGTGGGGGGTCGAGACCGGTTCTCCACTGCCCGTTGTCAGTTGCCGGTTATCAGGGGACGCTTCAGGCGACGGGATTCCGCCGCGCGGCGATTCTCACCAGGTCTTCAGACCGGCTCTCTGCCGCAGCCGACCCCGCCGACGCAGTCGGCGGGCGTTTGGACCCTGGCGTCCAATCCCCCAACCCCAATCTCTAATCCCCAATCCCCACCGTCCCCTTGTCACCAAGCGACTGGGGACTCACAATACGGGCTCGGGTGCCGCGCGCCGGCACTTCCTTTGCCACGATCCTCTCATACGGACTTGCTCTCATGGCCGACAATCCACGCGTCATACTCTCGGGCTTTGCCGACGAGGCCGCCCATCCGACCGACCAGAGCCAGAAGACCGCCGAGCAGCAGTTCGCCACCTTCGCCGCGCTGGGGCTGCAGGATTACAGCATCCGTTTCATCGACGCCGGCGCGGGGCCCAAGAACGTCATGAAGCTGACGAAGTCGGAGATCCAGCGGGTCCGCGCGCTGGAGAACGATTACGGCCTGAACGTCTCGTCGATCGGTTCGCCCATCGGCAAGGTGAAGCTCGTCGACGTCGACGACGGGACGCGAAACGTGTACGTCCCGTTCAAAAAGTATCTTGCCCAAGACGTCGCCAAGGCGTGCGAGCTTGCCCACGCGCTGGAGTGCAAGTTGATCCGCGGGTTCTCGTTTTATCATCCGCGGGGAAGCGATCCGCGCGAGCACATGGCCCAGGCGGCGGACCAGTTGGGCCAGATCGCCGAGGCGTGCCACCGCTCGGATTTGACCTTCGGGGTGGAAGTCGAGCCAAACCTGGTCGGCGAAAACGGCCATCTCCTGGCCGAATTGCACGCCCGGGTCAACCATCCGGCCATGGTCCTCGTGTTCGACGCGGCCAATATCGTGGTGCAGGGCTACACGCCGGACGAGGTGCTCGATCAGTTTCGGGCGATGACGCCGGGCATGGGGTGGATGCACATCAAGGATTACCACCATCCCAGGCCGGTCGTCCGCGGCGAGCCGATCGACGAGGACATGCTCTCGAATTTCGTGCCCGCCGACCAGGGCGACAGCGCCCACGAGCAACTCCTGCGCGAATTCCGTTGCGTGCTGCCCAAGCTGGAGCGGAAGCTCCGCCGCCGGGGCATTCCCGGGGTGTTTCTGGACCTGGAGCCGCACGTCAAGGGCGGCGGCCAGTTCGGCGGCTTCAGCGGTCCCGACGGCATGGGCGTCGCCCTGCGCGGTCTCTGCCGCGTCTTGGACTACGTCGGCATCGACTACCACCTCCGCGACTTCGACGACATCAAGGCCGCGCGAGGGTTTTAGAACAGGCAACGCCGGGGCGTCACCATGCTCAAAGAACTGCAACTGACGGACTTCAAGAGCTTCGCCGACGATGCCGCGCCCATTCCTTTCGCGCCGGTCACGATTCTGGTCGGCGCGAACGGCAGCGGCAAGAGCAACCTCCTGGATGCGATCCGCTTCCTGCAAGGAATCGGAACCGGGTTGTCGATTGCCGAGATACTGGCCGGCAAGTCCTTGGGAGGACGCGAGATTGCCCCAGGCCTTCGCGGCGGCGCGGCCGAAGTTTGCCGGGCAGGAACGGAGGCGTTCACGGTTCGCTCGGTCGTGGAACTCGGTGTGCATTTGGTAGTGACGAAAGACTCCGCGGGAGGGCTAATCGAGGAATCGCCCATCAGTCGTTTCGAGCACGCGATTACCTGCGGACCGAAGCCCCGGCCGCGCGTCGTTTCGGAGTCACTCCACGTTGATCGCGATCGCCCCTTGGAGATCACGCCTGAACACCTGAAGGGACGGTTCTCGCGCGAGCGCAGCCTGCTGACCGAAGTGACATTTCCCCACAAGTTGGCGGAAGGCGAAACCAGAGACGCGCATGAGGACGGCAACGGGGATCTGGTCAGCGTCGACCGCCGGTACTTCGCGGGCCGACTGCTCAGCCATTATGCGGACACGCGATTTCTTAACGTTGAGCCGTCGCTTATGAAGGGATACGTCTCCTTGTCTGTCGACGAGTTGGGAGAGCATGGCGAGAACTTGTCGGCGGTCGTCAGGCACATCTGCACGCAGCCCGAACGAAAGGAGCAGTATCTCGACTGGCTGGGTGAACTATGCGCCCCGCAGGTCACGGATATTGATTTCGACAAGACCAAGAGCGACAAGGTGCAGGTGCGACTGAAGGAGGGGGACCCGGGGAACTATGTCTCGGCCGAGAGCATTTCCGACGGCACGCTACGATTCATGGCGATTCTGGCGGCCATGTACTCCGCTCCGGAGGGCTCGTTGTTTCTGATGGAAGAGATCGAAAACGGCTTGCATCCCACGCGGGTGCATTTGCTGGTCGAATTCCTGGAGCAGATGGCCAAGTTGAGGAACATCCAGATCATTGCGACCACGCACAGCAGCCAGGTCCTCTTGAGTCTGAGCCGGGAGGCGTTGCGCAGCGCGGTCCTGTTCGCCCGGCCTGAGGGTTCGCCGGGCACCGTTACGCAGCGGCTGGGCGACCTGCCGCACTTTGAAGAGGTGACGCAGAGGACCGAGATCGACCGGCTGTTTGCCGCCGGCTGGTTGGAGTCCGTGCTATGAAGGTCTTCGTGATCGCGGAGGACTGGAGGCTCGACCAGTACATCCTCAAGCCGGTCCTTCAGCGGCTCTTCGATGAGTTGCGCCCGAACACCAAGATCGACTTCTGTCGCGAACCGCGCGTCGGTGGTGTCTCGCAAGCGACCAACCACGAGATCCTAACGGAAGTCTTCGGAAACTACCCCCAGGCAAATCTGTTTCTGCTGATTCTCGATCGCGACTGCGATTCCGGCCGCGAAGACGCACTGGAGCGCTGCATCGCGCACGCGAACGAATCGGGAAAGATCATGCTCGGTTGTGTTGCGATCGAGGAAATCGAGGTGTGGGCCCTTGCCTTGCACCGGGACAGCTTCTCCGAACCTTGGAAAAACGTTCGAGGAGACTGCGACCCCAAGGATGCCTATTTCGAGCCTCTCGCTCAGCGGAACGGTTGGCTCTCCTCCCCGGGAAAAGGACGAAAAGCCGCCATGAAGAACCTCTCCGGCCGCTGGAGAGGGCTTAAGCAGCGTTGCGACGAACTCCAGAGCCTGCAAGATCGGCTTCGGACGAAGCTGGACGGGATGTGAACGCCAGCCGTGGCATCCGTCCTTGTCTCATCAGTCGCGCTCTCGCTCTCCGTGTCGGGGCAACTCGCGCGGGCTGTCCGTTTCTTCGGGCAACGGTTCCCACACGGTCTTCCCGGCACCATCGGCCCCGGCGTCGGGGGCTTCGCCCGAGGGCTTTGCGGATCGCCAGTTTAGGCCGCCGAATTGGCCGACCTTGATCCAGCCGCTCAACACGGCGTACCGCATGGCCCAGACCACGCCCGCCAAGAGGCTGATTAGGCCGACGTAGTAGCTGACGTTGCTCGCGCCGAACCTCGCCCAGGCGCCGATGAGGCCCACGCCGCAAACTAGGGCAGTGATCGTAAACAGCAGCTTCTCGCGAACCGACTCGCGATGCTTGTTGCGAGCGTGCAGGTCGATTGCCGAATGAGCCGACGCGGAAGCCAACTCCCGCATCGCCGAAAGGCGCTCCACGTTCTCCGGCGCCGAGCGGCGAGGAGACCGGTCCACCGGCTCTTGTTGCCGTGGCGGGGTCTCCGGCTCGCTCGGAACCGGCCGTTCCGGCTCGCGTCGCGGACCCGGCGCGACCGGCTCTTGGGCAACGGTGCGAACCCGTTGCATCAGCCGAGCCATGTACTCGTTGATCGATTCGTCGTCCTCCTCCCTCGCCGGAGCCGCTTCCGCGGAAGACGCCGCAACGGATTGTACCTCGGGCGACGACGGCTCGGGCTCGTCGTCGGGCACGAGCGGCACCACGCCCAGCCGGCCGAGAATCTCGCTTGCATCCACCGGCGCCGACTCGGAAGGACGCCCCGGCTCGGCACTCCCCGGTTCGTCCCCCTCGGCCTCTGGAAGAGAACGACGGTCCTCCCACTCCCTCTGCCATGCCTCCAACTCCCGTTCGCGAGCCTCGAAGTCCTCTCGCCGCCGGGCTAGCTCCTGTTCCTGCTCCCGCCGCGTGGCGTCCCACTGGGCCCGTTGCTCGTCGATCTCACGACGCGACGCTTCCAGTTGCGACCGTTCGGTTTGGGCCTCGCCCGACTGGGCTTCCCACGTCCGGCGGTCCCGCTCCAACGCTTCACGCTGGCTGTCGAGTTGGCCCCGCTGCTCCTCGTGCTGCCGCCACTGCCCCTCCAGCGTCTGCCGGTCGCCGGCCAACTGGGCCCGTTGCTCGTCGATCTCACGACGCAAGGCGTCCAGTTGCGACCGCTCGGCCTGGGCCTCGCCCGACTGGGCTTCCCACGTCCGGCGGTCCCGCTCCAGCGCTTCACGCTGGCTGTCCAGTTGGCTCCGCTGCTCCTCGTGCTGCCGCCGCTGCTCTTCCAGCGTCTGCCTGTCGGCGGCCAATTGGGCCTCACGTGCCTCCATTTCCCCCGCCCGGCGTTTAAGTATCTCCTCTCCTTGTTGGTATTCGTCGCTCCGATGGTCTTTGAGCTGGGCGATTTCCCGCCGGGCATCGCGGATTTGTTCGACGAGGGCGTGGGCTCGGCGGTGTCCCAGGCGTCGGGCCAGTTCCAGCCGCGTGGCCAACTTCTGAGGGTCGGTAGAATCTTGGTTTTTTGCGGTCTGGGCGGATTGCGTAGGTGACGGCGATGCGGTAGTCTGTAGCACCTCCAACTCGATCGGGCCGATGCTCAGGCAATCACCGGCCGAGAGTGGGGCATCGGAGAAGGCGTGGCCGTTGAGCCGGGTGTCGGGGCTCCACCGCCGGACGATCGTGGCGTTGGGTCCGCGCAAGATCAGGCAGTGCAGGGGCTGGACGCCCCGCGTGGCCAGGCGGAGCGTGCAGGATTGTCCGGATCCAACAGTGCATTTGTGCGATTGCAGCCGGACGATTTGACCGTCGCGACCGTGGCCGCGGATTTGGAGAACCAATTGTCCCACGCCTGCGTCCATAGGAGTGTGGTCGCGGGAGGGCACCGTGGTCGTATCGGCTTGAACCATCGTTGTTCACCTGCCAATGGGGAGGGACGGGTGACGGCGCGCGAGGCCGTGTTGCCGCGTGCGGGCGGAGGGGGCGCTAAACCCTCTTCACCATTTAGCTTACCCTTGTCATGGGGTCAAAAGTGGGGGATCGAATTCGGCTCGGATCGTCGGCGGTTGGCAAAAACGGCTGTATATCTTTGCCGGTTTTGTCGATTATCCGAAAGCGGAATTGGGGAGGGTCGTCCGGCGTCATCCGATGGGGGTGCAAGCCGTCCCCGCATGTCGCGAAAGTGTCCGCGAGGAAATCGGCGCCGGGGCAGCGTGGCAGCCGGGCTGCGTGCCGTCGGTATTCGGCCGCAAGTCGTTTCCGGGAAAGATAAACAGGAAAACCGTTTGACGCCGGTTGGGGTTCGGCGGCAAGGTTGTCGGAATTTTTGCCCGCCTCGGCCAGGAAGCATACTATAGTTTGGTTGGTGAATTGATGGCCCCGTCAGGGCCGGCGCCGCTGTCGGCGGCGTGAGTAAACCATGTGAACAGGGTTCTAGCAGGCGTTCGTCAGCGGCTTATCTGAAGGGGGGCAAGACCTTCAGCGAGGCCAGGGTCGGACAGCAAGGTGAATGTGATGTCCCGCAAAGAAGCGATCCTGAATCTCCGAGAGGCTTTGATCAAGCGGCGTGATGCCCTGCGAAGGGTGTTGGCCGGCGACCTCGGGTCGTTGAAGGAACTGAGGGGCCAAGCGTCCGGCGACGTGGTCGACGCCGCGCTGGACACCGTCCAGGATGAGATCAGTTCCCAGTTGGCCGAGGTCGAAAGCCGCGAACTGGCGCGAACCGAAAACGCCCTGGAACGCATGCGCGACGGGCAATACGGCGTCTGCGAAGGCTGCGCCATCAACATCCCCATGGCCCGGCTGATGGCCCTGCCCTACGCAACGCTCTGCATCAAGTGCCAGCGCGAGGCCGAACGCCAGGGCCTTTCCGGCAGTTCGGACGCCGACTGGAGCCGCCTGCTGGACTCGGGCAGCCACGACGCCGACGTGTCGATCAACGACATGGAGCTCGATTTCTCGTGAGTTCGGGCCGGCGTGGAGGGCGAGGACAAGGTGACAGACGCCTTTCGCCCACTCACGCCCAGAGGGGCTTCGCACAAACGGCGCCTGTCACCTTTTTCGTTGCCGGGTCGATCGGGTAGAATGACGATTCACGTCCGAAGGCACGGCCGCGCTCCCACTGCCCAAGAGTACCCCATGGCCCCACGCCACATCTCCCCGTACGCCAATCCGCTTGTTCGACTCCTCGCGCTGGGCGCTCTGTTGTTGCTGGGTTCTCTCGGGCCGCGTCCCGTCGCGGCGCAGACGGCCATACTCGCCGCCTCGGAGAGCAAGGGCATGCTCTCGGAGAAGCGGCAGGCCCAACTCTACGAGCAGCTCGAACGCGAGACCGAATTCTTCCAGAAGCAGGCCGCGGTCGTGAGAACCGTCGCCAAGCTTCTCGGTCCGTCCGTCGTCCACATCGAGGCCGACGTGACCGAGCGGCGTACTCTTCAGCACGGCCGCGGCGGCCAGGTCGAAGAGGCCGGCTCCGGCGTGATCGTCGGTCATAACGGCAAACACTACGTGCTGACCAACTGTCACGTCATCCGCGGCAGCCGTCCCGAGGCGATCCGCATCCAACTGGCCGACCGCCGCTGGATCGGCCCGAGCCGGGTCTGGACCGACGTCGAAACCGACGTAGCGGTCATGGCGATCGACGCGCCCTACGTGGTCGACGCGCGGCTGGGCAACAGCGACGCGATCGAGGTCGGCGATTTCGTCCTGACCTTCGGCAGCCCCTTCGGCCTGAGCCACAGCGTCACGTTCGGCATCGTCAGCGCCAAGAACCGCCGCGACCTCGATCTGGCCGGCACGGGCGTGGACTTCCAGAATTTCATCCAGACCGACGCGGCCATCAACCCCGGCAACAGCGGCGGCCCGCTGATCAACCTCCGCGGAGAGGTCGTCGGAATCAACACCGCCATCGCCAGCAGTTCCGGCGGCAGCGAGGGCATCGGATTCGCCATCCCCGTCAACACGTTCATCAACGTCGCCCGGCAACTCGTCGACAAGGGCCGCGTCGATCGGGCGTTCCTCGGGGTGACGATCGATTCGAAATTCGGCCCGGCCGTGGCCGCCGAGATGGGGCTTCCCCGGCCGATCGGCGCCCGGATCACGGCCATCACCGCCAAGTCGCCTGCTGCCGCGGCCGACCTGCGCGTCAACGACGTCGTCCTGCAGTTCGAGACGGTGCCGGTCGAGGACGACGCCCACCTGGTCAATCTGATCAGCCTCACCGAGGTTGGCAAGGACGTCTCGCTGGTGGTCTTTCGCGACCGCCAAGAGGTCACCATCAAGGCGAAACTGGCCGCTCAGGCCGATTTTGCCTCCAAATAGCCGCACGCCTACATCGCCACCCGGCCTGCTTGCAGGAGCTTCAGGGGCTCGCGGCGGCCGGTGGCCACGGCGGGCCACATGGCGGCGGCCAGGCACAAGAGCAACGTGGCTCCGAAGCCCAGCGCCAGCTTCGCCCAGGGGATGACCAGCGGCGTGGCCATGCCGCCGAAGAAACTGACGTACCGCGAGATTCCCGTGCCGCACCAGCCCGCCATCACGCCGAAGCCGAGGCTCAACACGCACGCGACCAGGCCGATCAATAGCCCCTCGGCGAGGATCATCCGCAGTAGGGCGAATCGTGTCAGTCCGACCGCCCGCATCACCCCCATCTCCCACCGCCGCGAGCGAACGGACGCGAGCACGGCGTTGACCACGCCGAGCGACGTGACCAGCAGCGTGACCAGCGGCAACTCGGACATGCCCCAGATCATCGAATCGGCCCGGGCGTTGATCCGCTGGCGAACCTGCTCGGCCGTCGTAACGCGGACCGTGGAGCCGAACATCGTCGTGGCGAACTCCCAGGTGCCCTGGGCGTTGACCGGCTGCTGGCGGCCGGGATGACGCTCGGCGATCATCCGCAATGCGGCGCCGATCCGGTCGAGGTCGGCCCCGGGCCGGGTGTCAAACCAGAGGAAATTGGTCTTATCCAGGCCGAAGTCGCGGCGAACATCCTCGCGCGAGGCGAAAACCAGGGCCGCCGAACGGCCGCTCCGCCGCCGCAGCCCGGAGAACTTCGTCATCCAATGCCAGCCGGGCAGCGAGACGACGCCGGCAATCGTGTACTGGACCGGCTGTTGCGGCCCGGAGCCGCTCGATGGCGTCCTCCCGATTGCCTTCGACGAACACGGCGTCGAGCATCGGGTCCGCGCCGCCGAGCGCCCGCTCGGGGTCGAAGCCGACCATGACGACGTTGTCCTGCCGGGCGATGGTCTGGCGCTCGCGGCTGCCGGTGATGTCCTCGGCCAGCTTGGGCTGCTCGACGGCCAGCGGCAGACACCGCTCGGCGGCGACGCCTTCGATGCGGGCGACGTCGTCGAGTTCCCCCTCGGGCAGTCCTCCGTAGGGGAAACAGACCAGGACGTCGGGGGCCCAATCGCCCGGCACGAACGGCTCTAGCATCGAGTAGCCCCAGGTCTGCATCGCCACGAAGAGCCCCAGCCCGAGCGACAGCGCCACCGTCGTTCCCACCGTTCGCCACAGGTTGCCGCCGAGTTGCGTGCCCAGCAAACGCCGGTCGAGCCGCAGAACGACGGCCAACAGCGGGGCGAAGAGTCTCTCGGTCAGGAGGATCGCCAGCGGCGCCAAAAGCACGAACCCGACGGCCATGCTCGTGCACCCCAGCGCGGCGTAAATCCCGTAGCGAGACTCGTCGGCCATGGGCACGACGAAGACCAAGAGCGGATTGACGGCAATCAGGGTCAGTCCCAGGAGGGCGGCGGCCGTCAAGTGTCGCGTGGCTTGGGTCGTCGCCCGGGGGGCCATCGCCTCCAGCGGGCTGACGCGCGTGATCACCAGGGCCTCGACGGCGATCATCGCGGCGACCTGGCCCCGGGTCAGTCCCACCGCCCGGAGCATCGCCAACTGCCGGATGCGTTCGTCGACGCCCATGCCGAGCGTCGTCAGGATGATGAACAGCGCCGCCAAGAGCGAGATGCCGGTCGCCGCGTAGGACTGGTTTCGCACCCGGGTGGCCGAAAAACCTTGCTCCATGTCCTCTTTGACGTCGCCGGGGTCGAGTACGGCGGCGGCGAAGCCCTCTCGCCGAAAACGCTCGTTCCAGCGCCGGCGAAACGACTCCGCGTCGACGCCGTCGGTCAAGGCGACGTTGATACAATTGATCTTGGCCGGCTCGCCGGTAATCTTCTCGGCCAGAGCGACCGACACGTACATCGCGTTGGCGGCGGGTCCACGCGACGGCGCCGGCCCCCGCGGACCGCCCCCGCCGAGTGAAGCCTGCCGGACAATGCCGACGATCGTCAGCCGGAACTCACCCCGTTCGGTCTCGATGAGCACCTCGTCGCCGACGTCGGCGTTGATCTGCTCAGCCGCCCCGTCGCTCAACACGCCTTCCGGGCGGTCGGGAGCGGCAGACTTGAGCCAAGTGCCCTGGACCATCTCGTGCGGAGGCTCCTGGGCGCCGGTGCCGACCAGCGTCGGCCGGGGCCAGGAGAACGGACGCGCCGCGCCGGATGCCGAAGAAGCACCGGACGTCGGCGGGGCCATGCCCGGTCGCTTCGTTCCACCAGGACGACCACCGCGCGACGAACCGTCCTTGGGCGGGCCGCGCCTCTTGGGATTCGGCCCGGCGGCAACGGCACGCTTCGATTCGCCGGGCTCGTGAGGCGGCCCCACCCGCGTGACCTTCTTCGTCGGAGACTGCACCAGCGGGTCCACCGCGGCGACGTCGGGGTCCTGTTGCAGGAGATGAACGACCTCGGGCGGAATCGGTCGTCCGGCGGGTTGGCCCATGCCGGACGGCTGCTCGGGCCCCTCGGGTACGACCGCCAGTTGATAGCGGCCGAGGTACTCGTCGGCGAAGGCGTCGAACTGGGCCAACAGCGCATCGTAGCCGCTGACCACCCAAATCACCACGCACGCCGCGGCAATCACCGCCAACGACGTCAGCGCCATTCGCGCCGGGTGTTGCCGCAGATTGGCCAGTACGAGTCGCGAAACAACTCTCATGGAAGGTAGGGGTCAGAGGTTAGGGTCGCGGTTAGCCAGGCCGGTCGGCGTTCAGGCGTTCGTCACGGGCGCCGGCCGAACGATGTCGTGGTAGTGCGCCGCCAGGGCGTGGGCATCGCCAAACTCGGCCGTGGCGAACTGGCTCAACACCTGGCCGTCTCTGAGCACGACCACCCGGGTTGCCCACGCCGCCACGCTCGGTTCGTGCGTCACCAGCACGATCGTCCTGCCGTGCTCCCGGCACTGCTCGTTCAACAGCCGGCAAAGTTCCTGCCCGGCGACGGAGTCCAGGCTGCCGGTCGGCTCGTCGGCGAGGATGAGCGTCGGGTCGGTCACCAGCGCCCGGGCGATGGCCACTCGCTGCTGCTCGCCGCCGCTCAGGGCGTCGGGCCGATGGCTCCGGCGGCCGGCCAGGCCGAGCCACGCGATCAGGTCCTCCAGCCGGCCATTGTCCACGCCGAGCCGTTTGTCAGCGAGGATCGGCAGCAGGATGTTTTGCTCGGCGGTGAGCGTCGGGATGAGGTTGAACGCCTGGAACACCAGTCCGATGTGGCGGCGGCGAAACGCCGTGCGATGCCGGTCGGCCATGGCCGCGAGGTCGTGTCCGTCGACCAGGACGCGCCCGTCGTCGGGCGGGGTGAGGCCGGCGACGACGTGCAGCAGCGTGCTCTTACCCGAGCCGCTTGCGCCCATCACCGCGACGAATTCGCCCCGTTGGACGACCAGCGACACGCCCCGCAGGGCGTCGATCACGACCTCGCCCCGGCGAAACCGCTTGGTCAGGTTTTCCACCACCAGCGGCGGTGCGTCACGGGAGGGATCCATGGTCTCTTGGCGTCCTTTCTTTACTCGAACCTTTCCACCTCGCCGCCGGCGCGGGTCCACAGGGCGTGCCACGCGGCGACGTCGACGTCGTCGGTGATGAACCGGACGCCGCCGTCGCAGAAGCAGGCGTTCACGCCGCCGGGATGGCGGCTGCGCGCGGCGTTCACCCAGAGCCTTCGGGCGCACAAGTCGGGCATCTCATTGTTGGGGATGAACCGTCCGTTGAGAATCGTTCCCGAGGATTGGTCGAATTTGAACCAATTGAACAGCCGCGTGCCGGTCCAGCTTTGAACGCCCGCCAGCACGCCGCCCAGATCGCCGCTTGCCGCGACCGCCATGATCGTGGACGTGCCGCCCAGTCCAAGATTGGCGGCGTAGACCTGCAGGTCGGGCGTCGGACTCAGGATTGGTGAATCGCAACGGCCCCTCAGGCTCTCCGTGAATGCCAACGTGTGCGACAGGCCGTCCGTGACGTCGCGGAATCGAAGCTTCGCGTCCTTGTAGCAGATGCCGTCCGTCGCGTTCATGAACGGGTCGATGTTCGCCGTCGCGGCGCCGGTTCCACTCGAACCGTTCATCGCGTAGTTGCTGCCGGCATACGGGAGCGTCGCCGCGCTCGACCACGTGGACGCCACCAGATGAACCGGAGACTCCGGGTCACTCGGACAAAGGAAAAGGGGCACGGGCGTGGCGATCGCGCTGCGAAGCGACTGGGTATCGGCGTCGGGCACGCTCACGGTGAAGTCGAAAAGGCCCCGAAGGCTCGCCTGTTCGTAGTAGGGAAGCATTCGGGCAAGCGGCGTATAGTTGTTCTCCAAGGGCGGCAACAAACCCTGGCTCGCCTCGAAGCCGTGCATCGCCGTGCCCAACTGCTTGAGGTTGTTGGCGCACGACATTCGCCGCGCCGCCTCCCGCGCCGCTTGCACCGCCGGCAGCAGCAGCGCGATCAAAACGCCGATAATGGCAATGACCACCAGCAGTTCGACCAGGGTGAATCCGGGGCGCCGGCCTCGTCCATGTTCCGTCTTCATTCCCGTTTCCTTCGTGGTTTCAAGGCCGCGGCACACGCAAGCCGAGCCGCGACCGTGAGGGAGCGGCACGACCTGGCACGATTGGCGAATCCCTGACCGCTCCCTTAGTGCCTGTCCAAGATCAACTCCGCGGTATTGTGGTGCAGCCGTCCCGGCTGCCTGGGCAGGCGAGACGCCTGCACCACAACTTATTCCTGGACAGGCACTTACGGTCGCGGCTCGGTTTGTCGCGCCGGTTTCTCGTCCTTCGGGCGGCAGTGGGAGAGCGCCAGGAGGGCGTAGGACGTCACCAGGTTGGGATCGCCCTCGAACCAGCGGGTATCCTCGTTGACCCACGAGCCGTTGGGCCGCTGGCGCCGCGCGAGTTCCTCGGCCAGATCCTTGCGCCAATCGTGCTTCACGCCCTGGGCGTCTTCAACGTAATCCACGCCCAACACTTCCAGCGCCTTGGCAAACGTGTGGTAGTAGTAGAAGAGCCCCGCGCCGCCCATGCCCGGATTCGTCGTCAGCGTGTAGTTCTTGCGAATCCACCCGATCGCGGCCTTGAGCCGGGGATCGTCCTCGGCGAGTCCGGCGTAGATCATGCTCTTCAGGCCGGCGTAGCTCATCGTGCC
Organism: Planctomycetia bacterium; assembly: GCA_026401055.1. GTDB lineage: Bacteria > Planctomycetota > Planctomycetia > Pirellulales > Thermoguttaceae > JAPLNP01. Next base: position 6,206 of record JAPLNP010000517.1, on the reverse strand, counting down.
GTAGCTGCGCAGTCCGCCCTCGGGCGTTTGGCGGCTCTCGTCCTGGCGCGAGAGCACGCAGGTGTAGTAGAACCCGCCGTCGTTGATCTTGGCGGCAAACGGCGTCGAGTTGTGCTCGGTTTCGAGATTTTGGCAGCGGGAGACGAACACCAACGCCCGTTTGACGGCCTCGTCGTCCTTGCCCGCCCCGCTGGCCTTCAAGGCATCCATCAAAAACGCCGTATTGGAGAGGTCGGGCCGGCTCTTGTCGCCGTAGCCGACGCCGCCGTAGCTGAAGTTCGACGCTTCCGTGCCCTTGGCTTCGTCCCATTGCAGCCCTCTCACCCGGGCTTGGGCCTGCTTGAGGATCGCGTCGTAGCGGCCGTCCCGGTTCGCCTCGCTCAGGCAGAGGATGGCCACGCACGTCTCGTAGTTGGCCAGCCGGCTTTGGGGACGATGGATTCCGCCGTCGGGCTGCACGCACTTTTGCAGGTAATCGAGCCCCTTGGCGACCGCCGGGTCTTGCGCCGTCCGCCCGCTGCGCAACAGCGCCGTGGTGGCCAACGCCGTCACGCCGCTGCCGGCGACGTTGCTGAACGAGCCGTCGTCGGCCTGGCCCTCGCTCGTCAGGTAATGAACGCCCCGGTCGACCATCGATGCCAGCGTCTGCCGGTCGGGTCCAATCTGCCCCTCGGGCGGCGCTGCCTGGGTGGTTGGCAACTCCGCCGGCGCGAGCGCGGCCAACAGCCCGGCGAGCACGATGGCGGCGTGTCGAACAAGTCGGGCGCGGGAAGAGTCGTGTGCGAGGTGGACTTGGACTGCCGGACGGCGTGGCCTCATTCGTGGGCCCTCCTTGTGTTTCATGGCGCGAGATGAATGGTGGGACGGCGGTCGTCTAAATCGACGGGCGACCGGCAAGAGCATTTCGCGTGCCGTCGGCGCGCCGAAGTCTCAAACCTGCGAAAAACCAGGGTCTTCGCGTTCGGCGGGGCCGAGCCTTGGCAGTGGGCGTGTCGCTCGATTCGACAGCGGGGTCGCCTATCTCGCCACATCCACCATCACCCCCCCACTGGCGCGCGGAATCGTCGCCATAGGGACGAAAAAAGTGGCGGAATTCAATTGCGTTTTCCTACCAGCGGTGGGATAATCGCCGAATGGGGTGGGTTCCACCGTCGGGTGGGTACGCGACAGAGTGGAGGCAAGCGAGAACTCTCATGATCACGGCACGAAGGCTTTGTGGGGAAATCCTTCGGACCGGCTTCGTCGTCCTGGCGCTCGGCGCCACGTGGGCGGCGATGTCGCCGTCCGCGCCCGCGCAAGAGAAGGAGGCGGCCGTGGTTCCGGCGACCAGCGGTCCGGTGGCGGCGCCCGCGGCTCCGCCGGGCGGAATGCCTCCCGGCGCGCATCCCATGCCGCCGGGTAGACCGGGCGAGCCCGACAAGCCCGGCGAGAACAAAGACAAGCCGGGCGACCAAAAGGACAAGCCCGACGACAAGAACAAAAAGGACGAGGAACCCAAGGTCGTCGAGCGTCCCACCGAGCCGCCCGCGAAGCCCAACCCCGACGAACTCAAGGTCCGTCCCGACAAGGACGGCCGCGTCAAGTTCAACTTCGTCGGCCAGCCCTGGCCGGAAGTGTTGCAGTGGCTGGCGGACATTTCGGGCATGAGCCTGGATTGGCAGGAGGCGCCGGCCGGATTTCTGAACCTGACCACGTCGCGGCCCTATACGGTCGAGGAAACCCGGGACCTTGTGAATCGTCTTCTCTTGAATCGGGGGTTCACGCTCCTGGTGCGCGACGGCGTCCTCTCGCTGGTGAACATCAAGAAGCTCGATCCGAGCGTGGTGCCGCGCGTCGCGCCGGAGGAATTGGCCGATCGCCGCCCGCACGAGTTCGTCAAGGTCTCGTTCACCCTGGAGCGGCTTCTGGCCGAATCGGCGGTCGAGGAACTCAAGCCGATGCTCAGCCCCAACGGCAAGCTGACGGCCTTGACGGAGACCAATCGGCTCGAGGCGATCGACACGGTGATCAACCTCCGCGAGATCCACGCGCTGCTCGGCGCGGAACAGGCGAAGGACGTCCGCGGTCGCCCGCCGCGGGTGTTCAAGCTCCAGTACCGGCGCGCCGAGGAGATGATCAAACAGTTGCAGACGCTCCTGGGCGTCGAGGCGAAGTCATCCCGGGGCCCGATGACGCCGCAGGAAATGCAGCAGGCCCAGCAACAGGCCCAGATGATGGCCCAACAGCAGCAACAACAGCAACAGCAACAGGGGGGCAAGCCGCCCGGGGGCAAGCCAGCGGGCAAGGCGGAAGTCTATCTCGTGGCCGATGACCAGAATAACAGCATCATCGCCTACGCGCCGCCGGACAAACTGGCCATCATCGAACAGGCGATCCGGGCGATCGACGTCCCGCCGGACACCGGCGGGTCGCTCCAGGCCACCTTGGAACGGATGCACATCTACCACCTGTCGAGCATGGACCCGGAGCCGCTCGTGAAGACCCTCCAGGAGATCGGCAATCTCGACGTACACACGCGGCTGGAGGTGGATCGGAGGAATCGGGCGATCATCGCCTACGCCACGTTGGCCGACCACGTGACGATCCGCGCCCTGGTCGAAAAGCTCGACGGCAGCGGCCGGCGCTTCGAGGTGATCCCTCTGCGCCGGCTCGAGGCCGACTACGTCGCTGGCACCATTCAGGTGATGTTCCTGGGCGGCGAGGAAGAGAAGCCCAAGAGCAGCAACCGGGGCTATTATTCGCCCTTCGACTTCAACCCCCGCCCGCAAGAAGGGGCGGCCACGAGTCCCGACAAGTTCCGCGTCGACGCCGACGTCGTGCAGAACCGCCTGTTGCTCTGGGCCAACGATCTGGAGCTGGAGGACGTCAAGAAGTTTCTGGTCAAGCTGGGCGAAATCCCGCCGGAGGGCGGCAACCCCGATACCGTCCGCGTGGTCGAGGCCCTCGGCGACAAGGAAGCCGACGCGCTGTTGGAGCGGATCCGAAACGCCTGGCCGCGAAAGAACCCGCTCGTGGTCGAACCGGCGGAGGCCAACAAGCCGGCCGAGAAAAAGGAGCCGGACAAACCCAAGGACGCTCCGGAGCAGAAACCCCCGGCCCAGACGGCGCCTCGCGAGAAAACGGCCGTCGCCGTGCCCTCGCTTCTCGACCCGCCACTTGCGGCCCTCAGGCACTTGGCGCTCGGGCAAGCGGAAGCCCGAAGCCAAGCCCGAAGCCAAGCCCGAAGTCAAGCCCGAAGCCAAGCCCGAAGTCAAGGCCGAAGCGCCGACGGACGCCAAGCCCGAAGCCAAGCCCGCGCCGCCGGTTCGCATCGCGCGTCAGGCCGACGGGCGGTTGGTCATCACGTCGGAGGACACCGCGGCGCTGGATCTTTTGGAGGACATGATCGGCGAGATGGCCCCGTCGCGCCAGGACTACAAGATCTTCCGGCTCAAGAGCGCCTGGGCGTACGGCGTCGCCTCGAACCTCGAGGATTTCTTCAAAGAGGAAGACGAAGAGAAGTCCACGAGGTCGCGCTACTTCGATTACTGGGATTACCGGCCGGAGCCGAAGACCAAGGAGCGCGCGGGGCTGTCCAAGCGACGCCCGTTGAAGTTCATCTCCGATTCCGACACCAACACGATCTTGGTCCAGGGCGCCACGCCGGAGCAGTTGCGGCAGATCGAGGAGTTGATCACGTTCTACGACAAGCCCGAGCCGACCGACTCCCAAAACATCCGGAAAACGGCGACGATCCCGATCCGGTACTCGAAAGCCCGGGTGATCGCCGAGGCGGTCAAGGAGGTCTACCGCGACTTGCTCAGTTCGACCGACAAGGCGTTCGCCGAAAAGAAGGACCAGCAGCGGCCCGAGAGCCGCTACACGTACATCTACGGCGGCGAGGGCGAGGACAAGCAGACGGAGCAGGTTCCGCGGTTCAAGGGTCTGTTGTCGATCGGCGTGGACGAACACTCGAACACGCTGATCGTCTCGGCCCCGGCGTGCCTTTTCACGCAGGTTACCGAGATGATCCAGAAGTTGGACGAGGCGGCCAAGCCGGTGGGCGACGTTCGCGTCGTGAAGGTGGGCAACGGCGTCAGCGCGGAACGGCTTCAGCAGGCCCTGTCGGGCATCTCGCAGGAGGGCACTTCGGGCGCGAGGCCCCCGGAGGGCGAGCCGAAGCCGAAGACGCTGCCCGGCCCGCCGGCCAAGCCCAACGCCGCCGCGACCCCCGCAGCCGAGTAGCCGGCTTTTGGAGTGCGGCGATTCATCGCCGCTTTTTCTTCGCGGCGAGGCGACGCACCGTGTTTTCTGAGCGGCCCAAAAGTAGGGTACGATCGTCTTCACGTGAGGTCTCACACAGCCGGCTGGCGGCAACTGCGGCCCAAAAAGCGGCGATAAATCGCCGCACTCCAAAACGCCCGAGATCCATGTTGTCGTCCACACCCCGGCGTTCTAAAATAACCGTGTCTTGAACGTCGGCAATGGAGTGGGTTTCCATGCGTTTTACGAAGATGCACGGGTCGGGCAACGACTACGTTTACGTGAACTGCTTCGACCAGCCCCCACCCGAGAACCTCCCCGAACTCGCCCGTAGGGTGTCCGACCGCCATCGCGGCATCGGCGGCGACGGATTGATTCTGATCCACCCCTCCGATGTGGCCGACGCCCGAATGCAGATGTTCAACGCCGACGGGTCCGAGTCCGAAATGTGCGGCAACGGCCTGCGGTGCGTCGGCAAGTACGTCTACGATCACGGGCTGTGCCGCCGGTCGAACCTGCGGATCGAGACGGGCGCGGGCGTGCTGTTGCTGGACCTCGAAGTCGCCGACGGCCACATCCGGCAGGTTCGCATCGACATGGGTGAGCCGATCCTCCAGGGGTTGAGCATCCCCACGACTTGGACCGGAGACACCATCGTCAATGCCGAGTTACGGCTCGATGCGGGCGTCATTGCCGGCTTGCCCAGAGATGTCAAGACGCTTGCCGTCACGTGCGTTTCGATGGGCAACCCGCATTGCGTCACCTACGTCGACGAGCTCTCCGACGATTGGGTCCTCGGCGTCGGGCCCCGGATCGAGAACGATCGGCATTTTCCCAACCGCGTCAACGCCGAGTTCGTCGAGGTGCTCTCGCCGACGGAGGCGCGGATGCGGGTGTGGGAACGCGGCTCGGGCGAAACGCTCGCCTGCGGCACGGGGGCCTGCGCCGTGTGCGTGGCAGGTGTGTTGACCGGGCGAACCGGCCGCGCGATCCTCGCCCATCTGCCCGGCGGCGACCTGCGGCTGGAGTGGTCCGAGCAGGACAACCACGTGCGTCTGACCGGGCCGGCGGTCGAGGTGTTTTCGGCGGAATGGGAGTAGACCTGCGGGAGGCGACTCTGTCGCCGACCACGGGATGACAAGATTTCTGAGACGCGAGGGGGACAGTCCCATTTTCGCGGCGAAGGCGCCATTTGGCGGAGTCACGTTCTCCGCGCCGCGAAAATCGGGACAGTCCCCGGTGCGTTATCGGGCACGGAGGCTGGGCGTTGAAGATTACCGGTGCGTCGATAAACAGGCTCGGCGGCCTGATGACCGTGGCGGGCGTGCGGAGCTGGATGGGCACGCTCGACTACAAGATCGCCTACTACGACCCGGCGGTTGATCCCGCGGGCAGTGAGTGCGGGCGTCAGAGGATCTACATCTTCTGGCACGAGTACATTCTGCTGCCGTTCTATCTTCGCGGCCACTGCAATCTGGCCATTCTCCTGAGCCGGCACCGCGACGCGGAGACGCTCACGCACGCCGCGGGCATGATGGGTTTCGACGTCGTCCGCGGCTCGACCCGGCGGGGTGGCGTGGCGGCGATCCGGCAGTTGCTCTCGAAGAGCCGCTCGATGCACCTGGCCATCACGCCCGACGGACCCCGGGGCCCCCGGCGACGCATGGCGCCCGGCGCGATCTACCTCGCCTCGCGATTGCGGATGCCGCTGGTGGTGATGGGTTTTGGCTACGACCGGCCCTGGCGGTTTCGCCGGGCGTGGGACCAGTTCGCCCTGCCCCGGCCTTTTTCGCGTGCCCGGGCAATCCCCAGCGGCGAGATCCACGTTCCGCCGGGGCTCGATCGCGACGGGATCGAGCACTATCGCGAGAGGATCGAACGGCTTCTGAACCGGTTGACGCAGGAAGCCGAAGCCTGGGCCGACTCGGACACGCGGAAAATCGGCCAGCGCCCCCTCGAGCGCC
>JAPLNP010000336.1 GCA_026401055.1 Planctomycetia bacterium | reverse complement strand
CATTTCGACAGTTTGCCGGGCCACACCGACAGGTTTCCACATGGAGGGCACCTTACGAGCGATTTGACGGCCCTAGTTGCAGAGAAAACATAGCGAACGGCAAACCGCGACTATCAGGTCGCTATACAGGTCAAATCATCTGGAGCGACACAAAACGAGCGCGATCAGGGGCATCGACCGAGACCTGTCAGGTCCGTGAACTCGCTGGGACCAGTTTTCACGACGCAGCCTATTCCAAGGAATTCAAGCAGCGGAAGCATGTCGGGGGCTGGCGTCTCAGGAAGAAGCAGTGCGAGTCGTGCGCCTTCTACGTATCGGCCGTAGTCGAGTACCTGCCCGATAGCCAGCCGGACTGCCATTCGCTCGGCCGATCCCTTTGCCTCGTAGATGATCTGGGCTGTGAGATCGGCTGTGTCGCTGTAGATCACAGTGGTTGGTGTGGCGATCTCGTAGTAAGCGATCTTGTGTTTGTGGGTACCTTCAAGATATTCCTCGAACTTGGCGCGTAGCTGGGCCTCCCTTTGAATGACCGGACCCGTGGTGATGCGATCAAACTCGGCGTTGTCGGATTCGGATGCCTCTGGCGGAAGTGTCTCGACCGCGCGGATCGCCCTGTTTGGCTTGGTGTTTGGAGGTGCTGGCCGACCGTCACTTGGCTTAGCGGCAGCAGCTTCCAGCCGTTCTTCGTTAGTGCTTTCTGGGAGCAGAGACGAATCGATCACGATCCTGAGGCCCTCAATTGCTTGTTTCTTGAGAGCAGGGAGGTTGTCGATCCTTGCCGGGTGTCCATAGGGCAGGTTTTGGAAGTATTGGCCGTCTTTAACATCTGCGCCCAAAGCTCGGCAGAGTCTTTCAAGCTTGAATTTCTCCCGCCGGGTGACCCGGACACCATCGTTGATGCTGAAGCCGTTAACGGCATCGGGATCCCATGTGACCTCGATGAGACGGTCACCTTTCCTGGAGTAATCAATAACAGCACCACGCTGCTCCCATTCCCAGCCGAATTTCGGACCAACCTTCGAAATTACATGCCACCTGAATGGCGAGATCCTGCTGATTTGATGCGGCGCAGCGCGCCCCGTCGTAGGCGTAGACATGCTGCAGTGTTGTCACCGTCTTGAACTGAGTCACCGCGCACCGCTCTGTTTCCGCAGCGCCGACTGGATGATTCCCAGTGTCTGCGACTCGGGCAGGTCGAGGACTTTGGTCGTGGCGACGGCCAGGTCGAACACGTCGGTGGGTGCGCCCATGGCGGTGACCTGCTCGGCTTTGGCGACGATGATGTCCGCAGCGTCGTTCAGCGTGAACGAGTCCGGGTTTTCGGCTTGGGCATCAGCGATGAGCTGGGCGGTGATCCGGTCGATCATGGAGTCCTCCGATCGCGATCCCGCCGCGGATCGGGCGGGAAGTGTCGGCGGTGAGACTAGGTTGGCGCCGGCGTCAGCCGGGCGTAGGGCGCGTTGTCAGCGGCGTTGGAGGCCCGCTAAAAGGACGTGACAGCGGTAATCTGGGGGCATGTCGGTGGGGAGTTTGGAGCGCATCGCGGCGGCGGCCGCGGCGGTCTGCGCCGCTGAAGAGGAACTCAACGATGCGGTTGACGCCGCGGAGGATGCCGGCGACTCACCGGGCTCGATTCGGATGGCGATGCGCTCTGGTGGGCTGCCGCAGCTGCGGCCGGATCTGATCTCGCCGGCGGTCGGCATCGCGTCGCTGCCGCTATAGGCGGTTATCGGCGGCGCCGAACCGCGGCAACACAATCAGCGAACGACAGTGCTGTTTCCGCACGCTTTCGGGATTTGCGGGTTTATCCGGAATCATCGCGGTTCGCGGTTCGCGGTTCGTCCTGAGCCCCCCTCGCGCGCGTTAACGAACGGCACCAAATTTTCTTCTTCTCTTTTATCTCGAGAGCGGGGGTGGGGGCCTCAG
>JAPLNP010000072.1 GCA_026401055.1 Planctomycetia bacterium | reverse complement strand
CACCTCGACCCGTCGATCGGCAGCATGTGCCCGACGCCTCTGGCCAAGATCGATCCCCCGCCGGCGCTGGCGGAGATGGAGCCAAGCCGTTCACCCCAAGGGCAGTTCGTGGTGGCGGATGTCTATCAGGGCATGGGGCCGAACATCCAGCGAGGCCAGGTCAAGTACCTCCGCGTCTGCGAGGAGGTCCGGTCCGAGTTGATCCGACTGCCCAACGGGGAATACCAGAAGGACCACGAAGCGTACCTGGACTGGTACGCGACCCCTGTCCACAAGGTCAGCGGGCCGTATGGCTGGCCCAGCTATGTCGCCAAGGCGACGCATGGCATCGTGCCCGTCGATGAGGACGGCTCAGCCAACTTCCACGCCCCGGCCGGCAAGGTGCTCTATTTCCAGGCGCTGGACAAGGATCTCAACGAGTTGCAGCGGATGCGCAGCGTCGTGCAATTGCAGCCCGGCGAGACGCGAGGCTGCATCGGCTGTCACGAGGATCGGTCCCAGGCGCCGCCGCGCCTGCCGGCGATCGCTGCGCGTCGCCCGGCAAGTGAGCCAGAACCGCCTCCGTGGGGCGCCGGGCCTTTCGCCTACGAGAAGGTTGTCCAGCCGGTCTGGGACGCCAAGTGCGTCTCCTGCCACAACGCGAAGGATAAGGATAGGATCGACCTGACCGGCACGCTCGACGGCGACCGCGTGCCCGCGTCCTATCGCACGGTCATAAGCCGGGGCTGGGTCCACTATTTCGACTGGACCTACAACGTGGAGCACAAACTGGCCGAGGCCGGCACGTTCGGCACGCTCCGGAGCAAGCTCTGGAAGGTGCTCGACGCCGGACACTACGACGTCAAGCTCACCACGGAGCAGATGCATCGCGTGAAGTGCTGGATCGACCTGAACTGCCCGCTCTGGCCCAACTACCAATTCCGCCTTGATCGCCCGAAATCGGCCGGTTTGGCCGTTTCCGCCGTCATCGACTCCGCGCCCGGCGGAAACGCCCAACCGAAAGTCACGCCGGAGAACCCCCGGCCGGAAAAGTATCCATCCGCCACACCGAGGCAGGTTTTCTCGGGAAGTCTGGCCGAGCAGGAGGAGGAACTGAGGACTAACAAACTGATGCTCCGTTTCGCAGAATCACGCAAGAAGCTGGCCGCCGACCGCTATCGTCCGGCCTACCACTTTGTTAGCCCGGAAAGCCAGTTGAACGATCCGACCGGGTTGTGCTTCTGGCAGGGACGCTGGCACCTGTTCTATCAGGTATATCCGCCGGATGAGTTCCCCAACCCAGCGGACATCCCGAAACGCCGGCAGCATTGGGGGCACGCGGTCAGCAACGACTTAGTCCGTTGGCGCGATCTGCCGTACGCGATCTATCCCGACATCGAGCGGATGTGCTTCTCCGGCAGTACGGTGGTCGAGGCCAGTCGGGTCGTCGCATTCTATCCGGGCATCGATGCCGGTCAGATGGTCGCGATCTCAAGAGATCCTTTGCTCTTGAACTGGGAGAAGATCGGGGGAAGACCCGTGAGGTGCCCCGCGGGAGATTCGTGCATTTGGAAGGAAGGGGACACCTACTTTGGCCTGGTGGGCGCCGACAATTTGGTTTCATCAAAGAATCTGGTTGACTGGACGGGGCATGGTGGGTTTCTGGAAGGCAACCGCTTTCCGTTGGGCGACGCTGGGGCCTGCCCCAACTTCGTTCCGATCGGCAGCAAGCACTTGCTGCTTTCCTTCAGCCATACGACCGGCGGGCAGTACCTTCTCGGCGACTATGACGCGCGAATCCATAGATTCAAACCGTACTCGCATGGCCGCTTGAATCACGGAACGGTTTCCCCGGGCGGTGTCCATGCCCCGTCCGCTGCGGCCGACGGCAAGGGGGGCGTGATCAATATCAACAACATCAACGACGCGATGCCGAGTCCGGACTGGGATCAGATCATGTCCCTTGCGCAGCGGTTGACCCTGGGGCCGGACTCACGACTCCGGATTGAGCCTGTCGCCGCCGTCGCTTCGCTGCGGGACCCGCTTCAGCATGTCGGCGAGACCCGCCTGGCGGCCAATGAAGAGATGGTCGTGGAGGCGATCAAGGGCAACACGATGGAACTGGAGGTGGAGATCGACCCCAAGATGGCCCGCTGGGTGCAGTTGAATGTCTTGCGCTCGCCCAATGCCGAAGAGCAGACTTCCATCACCTTCTACAACTACGACAAGAAACTGAGCTTCTGGTACGATACGCGGGGTGTCGTCTGC
>JAPLNP010000117.1 GCA_026401055.1 Planctomycetia bacterium | reverse complement strand
CCATCCGCCGAATCGCGGCGCGGGGCTTCCACCGCACGGGCGCGCTGTTCCAGGCCAGGGAACCGCCGAACAGCCCGCCCGTGCTGCGCCCCGCCACCATCCGATCAGCTATAAGGGTTGCGGCGCAGCCGCTACCCTGGGTATGATTATGGTTTCGAGCGAATCAACCCCAAGGGGGTTGTGCCCCTCGTCAGATCGGACCGGAAAATGAACGGGCCGTGTCGAATATTCTTGCTGGTGGTTGCGAGCACAGTCGCCTTGGCGATTCAGCAAGGCTGTGCCAGGGAACCGCCAATCTCTGCGCAAAGGCCATTATCTTGGGATTCGCCCAGGATGCGCGAACTTGACGAGGAGTGGACATCGCTATGGGATACGTACAGACAATCGCCCGAGAAGATACCCGGGCGACATGCGCAGGACAAATATGCAGAAACAACACGAATGGCGCAGAATCTCTTGCGGCAACGTTTGACCGACAAGGACGTGATTGAATTGGCTGCTTCCTGCGGAACGCTGCCAGCCAGTACGAAGCAGCGGAGCAAATTCGAGAATGCGGCGCTGGGGTTTGTCGTGTCTACCCTCCTTGAAATGGGCGACCGTGAGGACCTTGTCGCGATGCTTTCGACGCGATGTCCCGACCGGGTCGATCCGATTCAGTGCGTCGAGTACTGCTTGGCCGAAGGGGGCAAGAAGGTCACGGATCCGATCTTGATCCTCGCGGAGGCGTACTCGCGGTCTTCTGATGCCGAAGTTCGTCACGCTCTTGCAGCGGCCGTTCGTCGGGCTTTCGCCGGTCTGGGGGTTGAGGGCAAGGATGATGCCGAGTTCGTCGAGAACGCTAGGCAATGGTATGAGAAAGAAAAAGGCCATCTCACGGTCAATCCCAAATACGTCCTCAATGATGAACATTGCCCATTGGAGGCGTACGACCGGAACCCCAGGTATTACAGGGACTTCCTCCCGCCGTTTCGCAGAGAACTGCTTTTTGTGGAGAAGCCCTGAGATGGCAGCGCGGTGTGGACGATTCCTTCTAATTGTCGTGCTGAGCGTTGTTGCCCTTAGCCTTCAACAAGGCTGCGCGGAGAAGCCCGCGCCGTCGCGCGCGGAGGATTTGGCTCACGCGGATCATCCGCCGATCTCGTGGCAGTCGCCTCGGATGCTCGATATCAGAAAGCAATGGGAGTTGCTCGCGCGGACACCAGTCGATTCGAAGAACGACCACGAGGATTTGCGGATGGCGATGGATAGTCTGCTGGCGAGACAACTCTCCGACGAGAACGTCCGCCAATTGGTTGCCACCTGCGACACGCTGCCGGTGAAGGGGAAGGACCGCAGCGATTTCGACAACGCCGTCCTGCAGTTTATGGTCATCATCCTCGTCGAAGCGGGGGACCGTGAGCACCTCGTCAAGCTTCTCGCAACGCGCTGTCCAAGACGCATCTATCCGGCACTGCCAATCGAACTCTATTTGCCGATGTTCGGATACAAGCTCAAGGATCCCATCGAGGTTCTTGGCGAGGCGTACTCTCAATGCAAAGTGCCCGAAGTTCGGCATAGGCTTGCCGCGGTTGTTCGTCGTGGGTTTGCGGGGTTCGGGATTCAGGGGACCGATGACGCGCAGTTTGTCGAAAACGCGATGCAATGGTATGAGAAGGAGAAACACCACCTGGCTGTCAATGGCAGTTATTGGGAAGATGACCTTCCACAACCCCGCAAACCGGAGCCGCTGTTTGAAGTGAAACCGGGTCCCAGCGACGTGCCCGCTGCCGGCGATGCGACCGAAGGAGACCGCCGCCGCGACGAGTCGGCTCGCGAGCAGCCGTCGACCGCGGCGACCAACGAGAGTGAGCTGGCGCGGCTTCAGGGCACGTGGGAGATGACGAGCGCCACGGCGAATGGAGAACCTGTGAAGCCGGAGAGAATCAGGGGCGGGAAGATTGTCGTTGCCCACGATGTGCTGACGAAGTTCACGCCCGCCGGCGAGAAGGACTTAGAATGGCGCATCAGATTGGATGTGCCGCAACAGCCCGGGGCCATGGACCTGGTCGGCCCCGGGACGAAGTACATGAAAGAGGTGATCACACCTGCTCTCTACGAGTTAGAGGGCGACACGTTGCGGCTCTGCCGTCCGCGGCGAGGCGACTTGCGAAGACCGACCGCCGTGGAGTCGCCGCCCCATTCGAGCTTGAAGGTGATCACGTTGAAGCGGTCAAATCGCCCGTAATGCGTGTGTCGGGACGCACTACGACACGCCCGACCACGTCGCAGCGCCCACCCCAGCGGCGCTCCATGGTGCGTCCAGATGCACCCTACACACTCGAAGGAGATCGTCATGCTTCACCACAGGTGTTCTGTCGTCGCCACCGTGCTATCGCTCCTGATGGCATGTCTGCCCGCCGCGGCCGTCGCGGCGGCAGCCGGAAGGACAGCGTCCGTGGCCAACGGGGCACCGTGCCGCAGCGCCCCGATCGCGTTGGCCAGTGTCGCGTGACAGTCCGCGTCGCCGCCGTTGCCGCGGTCGCGCGTACACGCCCGCGGGCTGAACACGAGCCGATGGGCAGTGAGTTCAGCGGGCTCTTTCACTGCGAATCCCCTTGACCACAAGGTCGGCCGTGAGGTTCACCACGAACGTCACGCCGAACAGGACCAATCCGATGACCGACGGCACGCGGTAATGCGTTCCCCCGGCCGCCACGTCGCCCAGTTCGGCCGCGATGGTGGCCGTGAGCGTGCGGATGGGATCCAAGAGGCCGTGCGGGATTTGTACGGCGTGCCCGGTGGCCATGAGCACGGCCATGGTTTCGCCCACGGCCCTCCCCACACCCAGCAGCACGGCCGCCAGGAGCCCGTTCTTCGCCGCCGGGAACAGCACGCGATAGATGATCTCCCAGCGGCTGGCCCCCAGCGAGATCGCAGCCTCGCGGTAGGAATCGGGCACGGCCTTTAGGGCGTCTTCGCCCACCGACACGATCACCGGCACGCTCATCAGCGCCAGGATGATTCCGCCGTTGAGCAGATTGATGCCCACCGGCGCACCAGTCAGCTCGATGAGCACCGGCCCAAGGACCATGTATCCGATGAAGCCCCACACGATAGACGGTATGGCGGCCAGCAGTTCGATGACGATCTTCAGCGTCTCTTTCGTCTTGCCGCCGCAGAACTCGGAGACGTAGACGGCCGCCCCGAGTCCCAGCGGCACCGCCAAGAGCATGGCCAGACCGGTCACCACAAGGCTGCCCACCAGCAGCGCCAGGATGCCGTATGGCGCGTCGGCCGGCTTGAAAGGCGAGGGAATCCAGTTGGGGCTGGTGAAGAACTCACGCAAGTTGAACTGGCCTTCACCCTCCACGCCGCCGCCTAGGAGCACTGGAGCAGCTTCACGCAAGACAAAAAAAACACGGTGGATCGGCTGGGCACGTTCCCCCCTACTTCTGTTAGAATCTTGGCGGATTCGGGTTAGACCGACGTGAGCGGTTTGTTAGAATAATGTTAGGGTGTCCACACACGTGGAAACAGGGCAGTTGGCTGAACATGGCCGAGACGGAGTTGAGTTTGATGGCCAAGCAGTGCCTCTGACGGCGGACTCCCAACAAGTCCATGCTTGTCCGGGACGTTAAGTCCGGCAAACCGTCATCCTTGGAATTCCGAACGGCCTTCCGGTATAATCGTTCTTCAGGTTGGCGGGGCGCTCGTTCGCGGCGATTCCGGGCTGCGGCGGACACACTGCCGTTGATATCCGCGCATTGGCTGCGCTTGACTCGATAATTCAACACGAAAGGCATGACATGATGACGCCACAACATGGAGTGACTCGACGCCGGTTCTTGGGCGCGACGGCGGTCGCCGCCGGCGGGATGTGGATGGCCGGCTCGCGTGGGCTGGGCGCCGAGCCCGCCGCTACCCCGTCGGAATTCCCTTCGACGAAGGATTTTTGGTATCGCCCACAGCCGGCGGGCATGTACATCGACTCGCAGCGCGACAACAAGGCGTTCGGCCGCACGGACGGCGCGATCATCCTGTCCGAAGACAACGGCCACACGTGGCCGCACAAACTCGCGTTTCCCGACGCCCGGCACGTGACGTTTAGCTGCATTCTCAAGAACGGGAACGTCATCTTCAGCACTCGCGAGAAGCTGTTCCTCAGCACGGACAACCTGAAATCGTACAAGCAGATTACCGTGAAGGACGCCGACGGCGCCGATTACCCCCCGCACACGCCAAAGAACCCGGACCAACCCGGCTGGTACTTCCACACGATCCCGGGCATCAATTCGTGGGACATCGACGGCCGGGAGATGCTGGTGTGGGGGAACTACTGCAACGTCGTCGGCGGCGCGTCGCCCGTCAACATTTACTACTCGGTCGACAACGGGCAGACGGTGAAGATCGCCTATGCGTTCGGACAGAATCCCCATTTGCGCGACGACGGCTCCGGTGGCGGCGGCGAGACGGGCACGTTGCTGGGCGACGCCCGAAACCCGGTAATCACCCGCCACATTCACACCGTGGCGTACAACCCCGCCGAAAACGCCTTTTATTCCTGCACGGGCGACGGCGATCGGCCCGACGGGTTCGAGTGCCACTGGCTCCGAGGCGTTTACGACGCGAAGGCGGACAAATGGGCGTGGAAGGTGATCATATCGGACCACCTGAACTCGCGGTACAAGGCGGGCGGCATCAGCTTTGTCGACGGGAAACTCTACTGGATCAGCGACTCGAACGGTCCTCCGCCCTACGACCGCGGAATCTTCTGCTGCGACCCGGCCGACATCGCCAATCCCGCGAAACACACGCGATTGTTCAACCCGGAAGTCGAATCCGGAAACATGATCATCCAGGACGGCGTGATTCTGGCGTCGCACTGCGCGCCCGCCTCGCCGATGGCCACGGGGATCATCATTTCGACGGACATGGGCAAGACCTGGGCGCAATACGATCTGAAGGAGTTCGGCAAGCGATCGCCCACCCGGTTCCACGAGAAGAACAGCGAAGGCTGGTTCCGGATGGACTTGAGATCGGGATGGGTCGAACAGGCCGACGTGCTGTTCCTCAAGCCGAAGAAGTAGGCCGCCGAGCGCGGCGAAGTGTGCCACTGCTTGCTTCCGCCGACAAGTCGTCCATTGTCTCGTCGGACCGCGGACCGCCGAACGTTGCATCGCCGACAGACGCGAGCAGTGCTACCGCGAGGTCAGCCGTGTGGGCGTCCCGGCACTGCTTGCAGCGGGTGAGAACGGAGCGCCAAGGGGCGTTCGTGCCGCGCTCGAAATGGATGCCGCGCCGGTCGACGCAAGTGGCATACTTGCACGCGACGACTCACGTCAACCTACTGCAAGGCCTTCCGCGTGCCCAGTCGGCTGGATGCGCTGGTTCGGCGCCGTCACATTTTCGGACTTATCTTCGAGTCGTGACCTCGACTCTTGGCCTGGGTGAAGTCCTCCTTGGCCTTGGTCAACTCGCCTTTCTTTTCGTAGACGCGACCTCGCGCGTAGTGTACTTCGCCAAGACTTCCATCGAGTTCCTCGGGGAAGGTGGAATCAGTGATGGACTCAGCCGCCGCGGCCCTGGAACTCTTGACATCTGGCCTCGTGAACCAGATGGCGTTGGTGAAATCCTCAATAGCTTGGTCGAGATCGCCCTTCTCCTCGTGGGCAAGCCCGCGCCTGTACCACGCAAGCGCGAAAGTCCCATCATGTTCGGTAGCCTCTGTGAAACTAACGATGGCGGCATCGAGATCGCCTTTCGCGGCGTGGGCTTTGCCTTCGGCTAAGCAGGTCTGGGCGAGTTTCATTTGGGCGGCGCGCTGCCGTAGGTCTCTGCGCGGGCCGCCGCATCCGCCCTCAATCTCAGCCTCCTGAACTCCGTGACGTACTAACCACTCGACAAGCCACTGCTTTGACTCCCCTGTTAGCCCGATGTCGCCGGGGCAAGCGTTCCAGCGAATCGCCTTTCCGTGCTGCACGGCCGTGAGCGCTAGACGCTCGTTTCCCGCGTAGAAATCAATTCCAGGGAATCCGCAGCAATTGCAGTGCCCCTTCTTCTGGGACTCGTCAAACGCCAAGTTGTCGAGAACTTCGCGAATCTCGGAAGGCTCACTCACTTCGAAGAGGATTACGTCTGTATCGACCGGCCCGCAGCAGTCGAAGCCACCATCTCGAACGACAATTCTGTCTGTCTTCGCAACGGCTTCGCTGAACTCTCCGCGGTACGTCCAACTCGGCGCGGCCGCCCCACCACAACCGTGCAGAGCGATCGCGCAGCACACGAACACGCACTTGATCGCCTGTTGCATGGGTCGCGTCCGATCGTGTGAAATGAGCTACTGCGACGTCACGAGGTACCTTGCTCGACGCCGCCCTCAAGCCGAGGAAGTACTCGACCGCCGAAGTGCGGTAAGACTCTGCCGCATTGTTGCCGCCGAGCATGGCGTTGTCAATCCCGATACATCGTCCCGTTACGTCATACTGTGAAACGAGTTGCGGCGGATCGCCAGTTGCGAAGCCATGCTACACCCCCCGGGAGCAACGCGATGCCGCAATTCTTCCACCGGACACCGTACCCCCGCCTGCGTCACCCACGACCCAAGGATCGGACGAGCCGATGTTTCTGGAGCAAGCGGCCAATGCCTGCAAGTGTGCCACTGCCTGCTTCGACCGGCGCGGCATCGGTTTTCGACGCGGCGCGAACGCCGGCAAGCGTTCCATGGTCACCAGATGCAGGCAGTGCCGCCATGGGTCGACCGCGTTGGCGTCCCGGCACTGCTTGCACCTGTCGACGAGGGAACCCTCGCCGGCCTGCGGTCCGACGAGACCGTGGACAACTTGGCGGCGGACGAAAGCAGTGGCACGCGACGCCGTTTGTGCAGACGGGCGATCATTGGCTGAACTCGTCGCGGAGGAATTCCGCGGCGGCGTCCCACTTCTCGGCGGCGGCGGCGAAATCGACTTGCATTGCCTTGACCGTGCGGGGAGTCTCGACGCGGGGGTCGGGCTTCACCGCCGGGTTGAGCGGGATTTGGGCGCTGCGGCCCGCCGCCAGCTTCGCTTCGACCGCGGGCGAAAGGAGATAATCGACGAGTCGCCGGGCCTCCTCGGCGTGGGGGCTGCCCTTGATGATCGCCAGCGTGTTGGGAATGAACAGCGTGCCGAGTTGCCCTTCGCCCTGGTCCGGATAGACGATGGCGACGGGGGCGGCCTTTTCGAGTTCGATGACCGCATCGTCCGTGTCGGTCAGTCCGAACGCCGCGCGGCCGGCGCCCACCGCCAGGGCGACCTGCTTGTTGCCCGAGAGGATCTGCGTCTGGTTGGCCTTCACCTTTCGGAAGAACGCTTGGGCTTTCTCGTCTCCCCAGGCGGCGAACAGGCAGGCGGCATGGCTGGCGGTGGTGCCGAACAGGGGTTTGGCCATGGCGGCGCGGCCTTGCCATTTCGCGTCGGCCAGGTCGAGAATCGACCGGGGACGTTCCGTCTCGGGCACCAGGTCGGTGTTGACGATGAGCACCCTTGCCCGGGCCGCGAAGCCGTGCCAGGTTCCGTCCGGCGAGCGTGCCATCTCGGGGTACTGCTCGGCGATGGGCGAATGATAGACGTCCAAGAGGCCCTCTCGCCCGAGCCGCAGGGTGTTGAGGATTTCGTTGTTCCAGAAGACGTCGCATCGCGGGCGTTGGCGTTCGGCGAGGATGGCCTCGGTCAGTCCGACGGTCTTGGTCGACTCGGTGTCGAATTTGGGCCGCACGTCGATGCCCGTCGCGGCGGTGAAGTCGGCGAAGATGGGCTCGGAGAACTGCGAGTCGAGCGCGGAGTAAACGACGACCTCGCGGTCACTGGAGGACCAGCAGCCGGCTAGCGTCAGGCAGAGGATTCCGGGCGTCAGCGCGCGAAAAGAGCCTTGGTGGAGACGGGGCATGTCGAACCTCCTTTTCTTCCGTTGTACGAGAAGGTTCGACGCGACGCAAGAGCCGGGCTACGGTGTTTCGTTGGCCCGGCCCTCGGGCGGGATCCGTCCGTTGCCTGGCCGGCCCATGGCGAGGGTGACCTCCTGGAGCAGCTCGTCGCCGATATGGCAGCCCTCGGCATCCGCGGCCAGGCGGAAGTGGTTGATGTCGGCCATGGCGAACGAGACGCGGCCCAGGTTGTGTTGCATGTGGTCCCACTCGCGCTGGAGTCGCCTGAGCAGGGCCGGGTGGTTCGTGCGTCCGGTGACGGGGTCGACGTGGGCGCGTTCCATGAGCAGGTCCTGGATCCGCTTGGTTCGCAGGGCCGCCCGGACGCGAGCACACAGCTCGGAGGCGTCGAACGGCTTGACGATGTAGTCGACGGCCCCGAGATCCAAACCCTTGATCTTGTCCTCGGCGGCGTTCGAGGCGCTGAGGAACAGGACGGGGATCATGCAGAGTTCCGCGTCGGCCTTCAGGACGCGGCAGACGTCGAAGCCCGACAGATCGGGCATCTCCTGATCGAGGAGGATCACATCGGGCATCTCGCGTCGCGCGGCTTCGAGGCCGGCAATCCCGCCGTCGGCCGAGAGGATCGCAAGCCCGAGCTTCGCCAGCCGGGATCGAGCGACCTGGAGGGCATCGAGGTCGTCGTCGATCATCAGGATCTTGGTCATGCGTTTTCTCCGGCGCGAGCGCGGGTTTCATACCCGTTCTGAACGGCTTCGATCAGCATGGAGACGACATCCAACGCGGGTCCGGCGGCCGTGGCGTTTTGGCTCTTGGCGGCGTCCTCCAGTTCGCGGCACTTCTCGGAAAGGGCGGGATAGCCGTAGGAGCCGCCGGCCCCTTTGAGTTTGTGCGCCAGGCTTCGAAGCTCGTCGTGGTTTCCGTGGGCCATCGCGCGGCGCATGGCGTCGAGTTGGCCCTGAAGGCGACCGACGAAGCCCCCGAGGATCTCCTCGATGTCGGGATCGTCGACGAATTCGGAGATGAGCACGGCGGGTTCGTCGTCGGGCTCCTTGCCGGACGGCGGCGGGGGCAGGATGCCGGCCGTCGTCTGGCGGCCCGTACGGGCGGCGATCGCCTGGACCAGTCGCACGCGGTCGATGGGTTTGGAGAGGTGCTAGCCGTCCATTTCCGGCATGTTCACGTCCATGAGGATCACGTCGAAGGGTTCGGCCTTCGCTTTCTCGACGGCGACGCGGCCGTTGTCGGCGGTTTGGACCTCGGCGCCCGCGCGGACGAGAATGGTCTTGATGAGCCGCTGGTTGTCGTATCCGTCCTCGGCCAGAAGGACGCGCACTCCCTTGAGGTCCTCGGCCGCGGTTTGCCAGACCTGGACCCCGGTGTCGCCCTCGGCTTCAACGGGGTGCTCGAGCACGGGGACCCCCTCGAGACTGCCGGTGGGCACGATCAGCGTGAAGGTGCTGCCTTCGCCCCAGACGCTGGCCACCGTCAACTCGCCGCCGAGCAGGTGGGCGATGTGCCGCGAGATGGCCAGCCCCAGGCCGGTGCCGCCAAACTTCTTCGACGTGGAAGCGTCGCCCTGATGGAAGGGCTGGAAAAGATGGGGGATGACCTCGTCGCGGATGCCGATTCCCGTGTCGATCACGTCGATGCGGATCGCCGGCTGATCGCCGCGCCAATCGGCCAGGAACGACGCGACGACGCGGACGCTTCCCCGCTGGGTGAACTTGACGGCGTTGCCCGCGAGATTGATGATGGCCTGGCGCAGCCGCGCGCTGTCGGTGAGGATGGTTTCGGGAATTTCGCCCGGGTACTCCAACAAGAAAGACACGCCGTGCTCTTGGGCTCGCGGCCGGACGATGCTGGCGACGTCGGCCAGGAGGGGAACGAGACTGCACCGGCCGACGTCCAGGGACATTTTGCCGGCCTCGATTTTCGACAGGTCGAGGATGTCGTTGATCAGCCCCAAGAGGTGTTCGCCGCTACGACAGATTGTCGTCGCGTAGTTGTTCCGGCTGCTGGTGCTGAGCGCCGGGTCCATCAGCAGCTCGGCGTAGCCGAGGATGGCGGTCATGGGGGTGCGGATTTCATGGCTCATGCTGGCCAGAAACTGGCTCTTGGCGACGTTGGCCGCCTCGGCCGCCTGGCGAGCCTTGACCAACTCGCTGACGTCAATCACGTTCAGCAGCACGCCGTCGTAGGCGCCGTTGCGGTAGACGGGTTGCACCCGAAGGATGACTTCCGCGCCGCCGAGGGCCCGCTGAAGCACAAAGGGACTGGAATCAACTTGTTTGCGGAAGCGGTCGATCACGGGAAGGATTCGCGAGAGAACGTCGCCTTGGTGGATGTCTTCGATTCGCTTGCCCAGGATTTCTTCTCGCGAGCGGCCCACAAAACGGCAGAAATAGTCGTTGATCTCCACGATGACGTGGTCCGCGTCGGCGAAGACGATGCCTTCTTCCATGCCCGAGATCATGGCCGACAGCTTGGCATTCTCTCGTTCCATTGTCTGCTTGGCCTCGCGCAAGGTGTCTTCCATTTCCCTACGCTCGGTAATGTCGTGCGTGATCCCCTGGATGGCCAGCATTTCCCCCGATTCGTCGTACATCCCGCTGAAGCTCACTTCGGTCCACAAGGTTGTACCGTCTTTGCGGACCAGCTCGAGTTCGAGGCTGCCCGGCGTGGCGGGCTGGCCGCTGGTGGCCTGGGCAACGAAAGCCTCAAGGTTCTCTCGGGCCTCGGCAAACGAGGGCTGGGTCATGATTTGGTCCATCGTAAATCGCCCGAATTCCTCCGGCGTGTATCCCAGCATCGGCTGGACGGAGGGGCTCACGTAGGTGAACCGGCCCGTGAAATCCATCGTCCAGATTACGTCGCTGACGTTCTCGGCGAACAGCCGGTGGCGTCGCTCGCTGGCGCGCAGCGCCTCGGCCACATTGTCCTCCAAGATGAACCGCGACGTCATCTCGGCCAGACTGGACAGGAAGGCGTCGTCCTCTTCCGAAATGGGATGTCGCGCGAACATGGCGAACACGCCCAGCGGCTCGCCGTTGATGTCGCGAATCTTGTAGCCCGCGAACGACACCAATCCCAACTCCTTCGCCCAGGCGTGGTTGTGAACCCGTGGATCGGTGGTCGCGTCATTGGTGAGGAATTTGTGCTCCTGGGCGCTGGCGATGCGGCCGATTTTGTAGGCGCCGAGCGGGACGCGGCGGTGATCCCCGTCGATGTGGGTGTAGCGTCCCGAGCTAGCGACCAGGTGGAGGCATTCCTCGCGGTGGACGCACCGATGGCATTCCTCGGCGGCCGTGGCGTGCATGCAGCCCCGCTCGCACAGGTCGCCCGGACGGATCATCCAGATGCGGCAGAAGTCGAGATCGAGCAGCTCGACGGCCGCGGCGGTGATTCTCCTGAGTTTTTCCTCGATGGGCGCCGGCAAGAGCAGGTCTTCCTGCAGCCGATTGATGCCCTCCACTCGCCGCAACAGTCGCGCCTGGTGCTCTTCGGCCTCCTTCTTCTCGGTGACGTCGCGGACGGTCGCCTGCAAGAACCGTTTGCCTTCGAATTCCACCCGGGTCAGCAGAACGGTCGCGAAGAATTCGGTCCCGTCCATGCGTTTGTGCTTCCACTCGAAGAAATTCGAGCCTGCCTCCAGGGCGATCGTCATCATCCGCTGCGCTTTGGTCGCCGACAGCTCGCCGTCCGGCTGGTATTCGGGCGACAGGATCGCCGGCGATTGGGAACGGAATTCCTGCTCATCCTTGCAGGCGAACAGGGCGACGCAGGCGAGGTTTCCGCTGACAAAGCTCTCGGCGGGCGTCCACAACATGATGGCGTCGCTGGAGGAGTCGTAGATCGCCTTGAATTTCGCCTGGCTGGTCCGCAGCGTGCTCTCGGCCCGCTCTCGGTCGCCAATCTCGTGCCCGAGACGCTCGTTGACTTCGCTCAGTTGCGCGGCAAGTCGCAGCGCGGTCGCGTTTCGAGCGGCGATTCCGACAAGATAGAACACCAAAACGCCGGTCAGGACCAGGCACGCCAGCGCCGCGACCAACGGGTTCCAGGTGGCGCGTATCGCGGTGAATTCGGGAATCGCCGCGAAGGCAACGGTCCATTGCCGTGCCGCCACGTCAAGCGTCTCGACCATATGGGGATCGCCCTGCCAATCGCTCCCGTCCGTGGCGAGAGGCGTGTTATCCGGCGCTCGCAGACGCGATAAGTGGGTGTAGAGCAACCTTGGGTGATTGGCGTCCGTGCTGTCGGTGATCCGCACGTCAACCCCGTCCGGCACAAGATTCGCCATGCTCTCTTCAATCAGGCCGTCAGCCGAAAGGACTCCCACGACAAATCCCTGCAAGGCCGTCCGGCGCTCGTCGGCCGTCTTGAGGGGGGTGTCCCGGAGGTAGACGGCCAGGAAGAGCCGCGCCGCCGTCGATTCGCCGGTTTCCCCGGGCAGGTGGATCGGCGACGTCGCGACCACCTCGCCCGTGTCCCGAGCCCGATCCATCGCCTCGCGGCAGGTGGAGTCGGATGCCAGATCCGCGCCCAAGACGGACGCATTGTCGCCAGCGGGCTCGACGAAGAAGACGGGGAAGTATTCGTCGCGGGCCGTGGCCGGCGTCCGCGTGCCCCGAGGGTACTCGACAATCTGGTAGTTTGCCAAGCCCTCGCCCGCCGCCGCCCGTTCGTGCTTCGCGCGATCCGCGGCCGCCACGCGCGGGACCCACTGCAAGCACGGAATGCTCTTGCGGGTTTCGATTATGGGGAGCACAAAGCGGGCGAACTCATGGCGTTCGACCTCGTCGGAGCCGTCATAGAACCACTTCACGGACCGCAAATCCGCGCAGTCCTCGGCCACGGTCCGACGCAAGGCGGCGAAGATGTTTTGACTCGCGCGATCGAAGTCATTGCGGATGTTTTCGCGTTCCTCCCCCTTGAGCGCGAAAAACACGCCCACGGCGAGGCCAACGCCGACGAACAACACCGCGGCCGCCACGACATATTGCCATTTCTGTCTGGACGCGCGCGCGAGGCGGTCTTTCACCGCGGGTGAATAGTCGCTCATGAGACCGGATTCCCATTGCGGGTGGACTGGCGAACTAGACAAACATAGGTTCGCGCTGCCGTCCGGCGGAGCGTCTGCAAGAATGACACGCCGGGAAGAGCCCTTTGCGGCGGCCGACAACCCGGCTCGGGACGCACGATCGGCACAATCGGCCCCGTCGGCGCCGTCGGAAGCGATTGCACCCTGCCGAGCCGCGTTCAAGCCGAGCCGCGTTCAAACCGAGCCGCGTTCAAACCGAGCCGCGTTCAAACCGAGCCGCGACCGTGAGGGAGCGGTATGATTCACGAAGTTCCAACGCCGCTCCCTCACGGTCGCGGCTCGGCTCGGGCAATCGCGAGCTCCCTTACTCGTCTTCCGCCGCGGCCACCCCATCCAGGGCTCCGTCGGCGCCCCGGCGATGGCTCGGGTAGAACAACTCGACGGCCGCGCGGAACTGTTCGAGATGACGCGAGCCCTCGTCCCGGTCCGAATCGGCCGTCAGCTTGTCGTACAACCCGTACACCCGGTGCCGCCCGTTCGGCCAACGCACCAGAATGATGTCGTTGATCTCATTGAGCAATTGGTAGATGCGGGCGCGAGTAAGGCCCATGGTTCGCGCGGTTTCGCGAACGCTGGTAATCGGACCGGAGAGGCCGAGCCGATTCCTCGCCAAATTCATGATCTGTTCCGCCGCGTCCACCCCCAACTGCTCCAACAGCACGCTGACGAAGCGGTCGAAGATTTCGCCGCCGTCGGGCACGCGGGGCGATTGAAGGGTCCGATCGATCCATTGTTCGATCGCGTCGATGCGCTGGGGAAGAATCCGAACGGCCAAGTGGCTCGGCGTGCCCATGTCGCCCACGATCTGGTGGACGCCGTGGAAGACCTCGAGGATCGCGCGGACCCGCTTCTCGCCGTGCGTCTTCATCGAGCGAATCTCTGCGAGCGTTCTGCCGCTGTACTTCTCCAGCGGCACGTTCCAGTCCACGCGGGTCATGTGTTGGAGACTTGACGCGAGATGTCCGAGTTTTTCCCGTCCCAGGCCGCGATTGACGACGCTGGCACGCCATTTTCCCCAGACGACCTCGGACACTCGTTGGGGATCGAAGCCGTTCTTCGCGGCGCGGCCGGACTCGGTTGCCGCCTCGCCGTGGCCGTTGCCGTGAAGTTGCCCCCTTTCGTGCGTCAATTCGACCGGATCCGTGGTCGCCGCCCGGGAAAGCAGGTTGACGAACGAATCGATCTTCTTCCGGCCGATGCCGGGCGTGGCCGTGATCTCGGAAAACGGGGTCGCCAGCAACTCTTGGAGCGTTCGACCCAGAAGGATCAACGGCAAACGCCGATCGGTCGGCAACGCCCAGTACGCCAACGGTTTCTCCCGATGGGGGCGGTACCGGTCCGAACCCAGGGTCTTGCGAAGACTCTCAAACCGACTGGCTATCTGAAACTCCTCCACCGAGGCCGTTCTTGTAGCCCTCATCATGCTTCTCCTATGTTCCGGGCCGAAGCCGTGTTCCCCGCGGCCAAGGCCGACTCAAACCTCGCCCCCAAAAACCGATTCCCGCCACACCCGCTTCGGGAGTCGCGATTCACGGGCGAGCACGCCGGAGACTTCGCATCTCCCGCCCCAATGGATCCGCCGCCGCGGGGATCCTCTCGGAGGAACCTCTCGCTGAAGACGAAGTCACGTCGCCGGAACCGAAGGCCAACCAAGTCATCCGGAATGGTTGCGCGAGGCGAAAATCACGCCAAGGTATGGGGGGAATTCGCCGCCGCGCGCATGTCCGACGGATGGTCTCCTCGCCCGTCGGCAGCACCTCAGCGGGAACCATTTGGGGGGCTAAGAACGCCGACTTTCACACGATCTGCCGACCGTGCCTTCGC
Source organism: Planctomycetia bacterium (assembly GCA_026401055.1). Classification (GTDB taxonomy): domain Bacteria; phylum Planctomycetota; class Planctomycetia; order Pirellulales; family Thermoguttaceae; genus JAPLNP01. Next base: position 4,914 of record JAPLNP010000117.1, on the reverse strand, counting down.
GGATCGACCGTCCTCAGTAGTCTTTATTGTCCGGCGCGGTTGCCCCCCAGTCAAGAGGCCGCAAGTTTTTTTGCAAAATCCGCGGGAAATTCACGGAGCATCGCCCAGACGCACGGATTCGCAAGGGCCGCCGGGAGAAGAGGACACGTGCGGGAGACTAGTACGCATTTCGATGCCGGACGCCGCACCAGAGGGTCATCAGCAGGATCTTCAGATCGAGCGCAAGCGACCAGTTGGCGATGTAGTACAGATCGCACTGAACGCGGTGACGAAGCGAAGTATTGCCCCGCCAACCGTGTACTTGCGCCCACCCGGTCATGCCCGCCTTCACACGATGACGCTGGTCGTACCCGGGAATCCGATCGCGGAATTCCTCGACAAAAAAACCCCTTTCCGGGCGGGGACCCACCAGGCTCATATCTCCCGCGAGGACGTTGAGCAGTTGGGGTAGTTCATCGAGGCTCCAGCGACGCATGAACCTGCCCAGCCGGGTGCAGCGGCGGTCATTTCGGGTGGCCCAAACCGGACCGGTCAGATGCTCGGCATCGCAGTGCATGGTCCGGAACTTGAACATCGCGAACGGCCGCCGTCCCAGCCCGGCGCGCGTCTGCCGGTATAACACCGGTCCGCGACTGCTGAGCTTCACCGCGACGGCCAAGCCGAGCATCAGCGGGCCCAACAGCGCCAATGCGGTTGTACCCAGCGCCAGATCGGTCGCCCGTTTGGCCACGCGGGCCCAACCACGATGCGGGTCCCGGCGGAGACTCAGGAACCCGACGTCGTCGATCTCCATCATTTGCAGCTTCATGCCCGCCAGACTGGGAACGTCCGGCACGAGTTGCACCTCGGCCAGCACGTGGGACAAGGCGTCATAGACCCGAGGCAGTTCGCCGTATCGGGACAGCGGCAGGGCGATGAAAACGTGGTCGACGTCGTGTTCGGCCACGATCTGTTCCAACCGGTCGAGCGTGCCCAGCAGGGGGTAGCACGTCGGCTCGACCTTGACGTCGTCGACGAACCCGACGGGCTCCAGTCCGGTCCAATCGTTGTCGCGAAGCGTGGCGGCAAGCAGTCGACCGGGGCGGCCCGTGCCAACGATCAATGCCCGCCCGTAATTCATCCCGCGGCTGCGAAGGTACCGAACCGCGCGCCAGACAGCCCGTCGAACCAGCGTCAGGCCGACGGCGTTGAGCACCAGGAACAAGGCCAGCGCCAGTCGCGATTCGTACAGGTCGCGGCGGTAGAAGGCGACCGTGATCGCCATCAAGAACAGCAGCCCGCCGGCCCGGCAAACCACGCTGATTTCTCGCGGCAACGGCTTGAGCCGATGGATTTCGTACAAGCCGGCCCAGTGGTACGCCGCCGCGGCCGCGACGAGCACTAACGGCAAAGCTTCGAACACCAGATGGGTGTCGGGCACACCGTTCGGCGAGGGCCAGTAGGAGAAACGCAGAACGTAGGCCCCGAGCCAAACGACGGCCGTCACGGCCAGATCGCAGCCCATGAAGACCCATCGCAGCTTGTTCCCATGTCGCCGATACATCGCAACCTCGCTTGGATGGCTGTGGGAGGCGACTCCGTCGCCGACGTTCCGCTCCCCAGCGCGGTCGGCGTCGGAGACGCCACCCGCAGTCGCGTCGGGTCTGGTCTTGTATCAACATCGGGCATCGCGGTCAAGCGAGACTGGGTAAGTTGGGGGAAATGTGGCAATGCAAGGGGAATCCACGCCCACGGACGCTGCCGCTGGACGACCCTGCGTTGGATTCCCGACGAGATCCGCTATCATGGGGCTCGGACAAGGCGACCAATCATGCCCCCTCGCAAAACCCAGCCGCGCGACGCGGATCGAATCACGGTGGCCAAGATCGTCGCGCCGCCGGAGCCGCGCTGGGCGCTGCTGGTGATGCTTTTCGTGGGCATGGGCCCGTTGGCGCTGCCGATGCTCTGGCGAAGTCCGCACTTCTCGCGGCCGTCGAAGGTGGTGCTGACGGTACTTGTCATGGTGATCTTCGTGGTCGCCGTGGTGATCCTGTTTTACGTCACGAAATGGTTCCTTGACCGCTGGGCTGTTCTTACTGCCGTCTTGCAGTTCCCCTCTCCCTCTGGGAGAGGGTTAGGGTGAGGGATTTTCCTTTACGAATCGCCGCAGTCACCCTCACCCCGGCCCTCTCCCAAGGGAGTGGGGGACTTGTGGGCAATCTCGCCGGTCCCCTCACCCCGGCCCTCTCCCAAGGGAGAGGGGGACTTGTGGGCAATCTCGCCGGTCCCCTGATCCCGACTCTCTCCCAAGCGAGAGAGGACGCCGGCCTCGACCCACCGTACATGACCCACATGAATACGGGTTCTCTGAAGATTGCCGCGCCCGGCATCCGACACCAACGGCATGGGCGTCCTTCGACGAAAACCCGTCCGTCCCCAACCGCCGCAAGCTCGAGACGCGAATCGGGCTTGGGTCGATGGGTTCGTCGCGTACTCGGCCGGGGAGTGTCATTTGGCCGACAACACCGTCGCGGCTTATCGGCGGGATTTGCTGCGGTTTCTCGCGTGGCTCGGTGGGCGGGGCATCCCGGCGCTGTCGATCCGTGACTTGGCCGACTATGCCGGCTGGCTCCACCACGAGAAGCTCGGCCCGGCCTCGATCGCCCGGCACCTGGTTTCGCTCAAGGTGTTTTTCCGGTACTTGCAGTTAGAGGGGGTGCTCCAGGACAACCTGGCCGAGTTGCTGGGTAGCCAGAAGCTTTGGGAGCGCGTGCCCAAGGTGCTCAGCCCCCAGCAGATCGACCGGCTGTTGGCCGCTCCGACCAAGCGGGACGCCTGTTGGCGTCGCGATCGGGCACTCTTGGAGTTGCTCTACGCGACCGGTTGCCGGGCGTCGGAGATCTCGGGTCTGAATCTGCCCGATCTGCACGTCGACCAAGGCTTCTGCCTCTGTCACGGCAAGGGTGACAAGCAGCGGATCGTGATGCTCGGCGGCCGGGCTGTGGCGGCGGTCGGCGAATACTTCGAGCACGAGCGGCCCGGGCTGGTCGCGAAATCCGGGACCACGCCGCCGTGGGTGCTGCTGTCGTATCGCGGCCGGCAACTGCGGCGGGAGCGGATCTGGGAGTTGCTCAAGCGTTACGCCCGGCGGGTCGGCGTGCCCGAGGAGGTCAGCCCCCATACGCTACGGCACAGTTTCGCCACGCACATGCTCGCCGGCGGGACGGACCTTCGCCAAGTCCAGGAGATGCTCGGCCACGCGAGCATCGCGACGACGCAGATCTACACGCACGTCGACGCCTCGCGACTGAAGGCGGTGCATCAGAAGTTCCATCCCCGCGGATGAAAAAGGGGACCGGCTCCGTCGCGCGGAGACGGTAGGATCGGCCGAGACGTCCGGCGGCGACCGTGCCAGTCCCCTTTTTCGGGTCCGGCACTGCTGGGCAAGCCAGCAGTGGCACCCGCTCCGGCTCGGAGCCAGTCCCCCTTTTCAACTTCCCCGGGGCGGCGCGAACTTGATCTTCTCGATCAGCTTGACGACCTCGCCGTCGGGCGTGATCTGGCCGGAGACGGCGGTGATGGCGTCGATGACGTGCTTGAAGTCGAGGTTGTAGTCGCAGTCGAGTTCGACCTCCTGAGTGTCGGTGATCGAGCCCGGGCCGGTGTCGTCGCCGACGATGCCGACGATCTGCTCGCGCAACTGGCGAAAATCTTTCATCGGCGCCTGGCCGAGGAAGATGCCGGCGATTCGGCCGCCGGGGTCGGCGGTCAGCCGCACCTTCAGGGGCGGCAGTTGGAGTTCGTCGGGCTTGCCCTGGCTGGGGGCGGCCAGGGGCATCTTGACGTTGAAGTCGCCCTCGGCCGAGGTGATCTTGAACGTCATAAGGAAGAAGATCAGCAACTGGAAGACGATATCGACCATCGGCGTCATCATCAGTTCGACGCCTTCCCCATGTCGTCCGACGTTTCGGATTCTCATCGCTTCAGGTCTCCCTCTTCCTGTTTCGCTCGCAGGACGAACTTCTCGAAGCCGGTGTCCTGGCAGACCTTGATCAGTTCCTGCACCAAGCCCGTCTTCGCCTTGGCGTCGGCCCGGATGACAATCGTCGCGTTGGCGACGGCCTGGGCCTGGTGCTTCTTGTCGGCCTTCAACTGGAGGAACTGCTTTTCGCGGTGCAGGAGCGGCTTGAAGCCGGCCAGGGGCACTTCCTCGCCACCCAAGAGCACGGTGCCGACCGTGGTCAACTGCAGCGTGATGGGCGATTCCAACGGGGCGTCGGCCGGCTTGGCCAATTCGCTGGAGGGAAGATGGATTCGCTCGCTCTGATCGGCCTCGGAGAAGTTGATCAGGAGCATGAAGAAGATGATCAACTGGAAGGTCATGTCGATCATCGGCGTCATGTCGATTTCGGCCGACCCGGTCGGTTGTTTGACTGCTAAGCGCATGGAGTCTTCGTGGCGCGGTTGGGGCCCGCTACTCCTTCTTCTTGCCGACTTTGGAGAAGCGGCTCATCAAGTCTTCGCTCACGATGCCGACTTCGAGAACGAGGCGGGCGACCCGGTTGCGGAGGATGTTGAACGCCGCCACCGCCGGAATGGCGATGTACAGCCCGACCAACGTGGTGTACAAGGCCATCGAGATGCCCTGGGCCAATTGGGACGGTTTCGGCTGGGTGTTGCTGGCGGCGATCACCATGAACGAAGCGATCATGCCCTGAACCGTGCCGAGCAGTCCGAACAAGGGGCTGATGGTTCCGATCAGGGCGATGTAGCTCAGGCGGTGTTCGAGCTTCATGTTCTCTTCTTCGCCGGTCTCTTGCATCGCCTCGATGGCCTGGTCGTAGCCCTGCGAGAGCTTGCCCAGTCCGGCCGAGAGAACCTGGCCGAGGAAAGACTCGTCGCTCTTGGCCAATTCGTAGGCCTTCTGGTACTGCT
>JAPLNP010000292.1 GCA_026401055.1 Planctomycetia bacterium | reverse complement strand
ACCTCCCGCAACGTGTTGCGTTCCTGTTTCGACAAGCGCACAATGTACTTCTTCTGCATGGGACACCTCCGTGTTCCACGCAGCTTCCCAAAAAACCGCCCTACGACCAATCCCAATTTTTAGCTGTGACAAAGCACTAGGACCGGTAAGTCAATAACTGTCGCATTGTCGCCTTTCGCTCCGCGAAAGTGGCGTTCTTTCGCTTCAGCGAAAGGCGACACTCGTTTCCGCGCCAATCTTAACCTGGAGATTGTCATGGTCCGCCATTTGCCCGCCCTCATTCTCTCTTGGTTTGTGCTTCTGGGATCGCTCCCGACCGCTCGGGCGGAAACCGCGCCGTCGCCGCCGGAAAAGGCCGTGATCGCGTTTCGGATCGGCACCGGGCAGTGGATGCCCGAGGCGCGATTCCGCGAACTGCTCGAACTGTTCGAGCGTCACAAGGGCGTCACCGACCAGATCACGTTCTTCCACTCCTTCACCCACTCGCCCGTCCCGCTCGACGAGGTCCGGCGACGCGCCGAGGTGCTTCGCGGGCGCGTTGCCGCGGCGCGCAAGGCGGGTTATCGCTCGGGCATCAACGTGCTGACCACGATGGGGCACCACGTCGAGGACCTGCCGCACACGCTCGGCGACGAGTACCCGCCGGTCATGGACATCCACGGCAGCGTCTGCGCCGGCTCGCGGTGTCCCAACGGCGAGAAGATGCGCGAGTACGTCCGCGAACTCTACCAGGTCATGGCCGGCGCTGAGCCCGATTTCCTGTGGATCGACGACGACGTGCGTCTGGCCGGGCACATGCCGCTGGGCGAAACGTGCTTCTGCGACCGCTGCCTCGCGATCTTCGAGCAGGAAACCGGGAATCGCTTCACCCGCGAGTCGCTGGCCGCGGCGTTTACGACCGGCGGCGAGGCCGAACGGCTGGCGATTCGCAAGGCCTGGGTTCAGCACAATCGCGACACGATCGCCCGGCTCTTCACGCTCGTCGAAGAGACCGTCCACAAGGCGAAGCCGGGGCTGCCGCTGGGGTTCATGACCGGCGATCGTTTCTACGAGGGCTACGATTTTGACCGCTGGGCCGGCGTGCTTTCCGGACCGGGACACGCGGAGGTTTGGTGGCGGCCGGGCGGCGGGTTCTACAACGACGAGTGGATGCCGGGACTGGCCCAGAAGTCCCACGCGGTCGGCCGCCAGGTCGCCGTCTTGCCCGACTCGGTCGTGGTGATCCAGTCGGAAATCGAGAACTTCCCGTACCAGCGTCTGATGAAGTCGGCCCACGTCACCGCGCTGGAGGCCGCCTCGCACATCGCCGCCGGATGCACGGGCGCGGCGTTCAACGTGCTCTCGGGCCAGGACGAGTCGCTCGAGGAATTCGAGCCGCTGGTCGAGCACCTCCACGCGCGGCGGCCGTTCTTCGATCTCATGGTCCGCCACTTGGGGCGAACGCCGCTCTCGGGCATCGCGGCGGCGTGGAACAAGGACTCCGCGGCGACCTCCGATCCCGGCGGCGGGAACTGGTCCGCCGTGCCGGGGTTCCTCAACGGCCCGGCCCTGCGGATGTTTGAGATTGGACTGCCCGCCGCGTTCCGCGCCGAGACCGCGCCGGTGGTGCTCCTCTCGGGCGACATGGTCCACGCCTACTCGGACGAGGAGCTACGCCGGATGCTTTCCAAGGGCGTGTACATGGACGTGCCGGCCCTGGAGATCCTCAACCGGCGCGGCCTGAAGGATCTGACCGGTTTCGAGGTGGATCGCGCCGTCGCCGTGGATGGAATCGAACAGTTCCGCGAGCACCCGCTCAACGGCCCGTTCGCCGGGCGGCAGCGCGATTGCCGCCAGTCGTTCAACCACTGGACCGCCCACCTGCTGCGTCCGCTGGATCCGAAGGCCGAGTCGCTCTCGACGCTCATTGATTACGGCGGCGCGGAACAGGGACCGTGCGTGTTGGGCATCTTCGAGAACCGGCTCGGCGGCCGAGTCTCGGTGGCCGGCTACTTCCCCTGGACCTTTCTGCACAGCCTCGCCAAGTCCGCCCAGATGAAGGCGATCATGCGTTGGCTTTCGCAAGACCGCCTGCCGGGCTACGTCGCGTCGTTCCACAAGACGAGCCTTTGGATCCGCGAGCCCCGCGACGGCCAGACCGCCTTGGCCATGTCGAACGACTCGCTCGATCCGGCGGAGAACGTCGTGCTCTTGCTGCGAACCGATCGGACGCGACTTCGCGTGTTCGACATGGACGGCCGCGAAAGCGCGGTCGATGCCGACGGCGCCGACGGCCCCTATCGGAAGTTCGTCCTGCCTCGCGTCGGGCCGTGGGAAATGCGGCTCTTGGTCACGTCATCGCCGTAGGAATCCGCGAAAGAACAAGCTTGACAATTGGGTGGCACGCCCTGAGGAACGAAGGGCGTGGTGGGCCGGCCAACCACGCCCTTCGTTCCTCAGGGCGTGCCACCCTTGTCCGCCAAGGTCACCACCACGTTGCCGGTCCGCGTTCTTGCGGACCGTAGGGGCGGGCCATCACCGCGTCGACTCGCTCGGGCGCCAATAGGGGCGACCGGCCATCCACGCGCGGAACGGGAGCCAGCCGCCGCCGCTCGCGCCGGGCGGCAGCCGCGTCGAAGGCGGCTTGGGCGGCGGCCAGTGCGTCTGGCGAAACGACGGGCCCGGGCGCCGGACGGGGCGCCGTCGGGGCCGCCTCGCCCGCCATGACGGCCGATCCCTCCACGGCCGGGGCCTCCGGCGTCGCGATCAGCCGCAAGGCGGTCAACGGGGAGGTCGCGTTGAGACGCACCAGTTCCATGTCGGTGAGATTCACGAGCCGGTCGCGATTGAAGTCCACCGCGTCGGTGATCGCCGCCGGGTTGAGCGGGCTGTGTTGGTTGTCCCGGGCGGCCAGCGCGTCGGTGGCGTTGACCAGGGCGTGCTGGAGGCTGTCGCCCGACTCGCCGATCGCGTTGCCGAAATAGAAGACGTCCGGCGCGGCCAGGCCCGTGTTGCCCGGGGCCAACACCGTGACCTGGAGCCACTGTTTCCGGATCGCGCCGTCCGGGAAGATGATGGTGACGCGATCGGAGCCGAAGTCGCCTTCGCCCGGCCGCACGGAGACGGTCGGCGTGGCGGCGAGCAAGGCCCAGTGCTCGGGGTCGTTGTTGTTGCCGACCTTGAACTGGAAATCGGCGGCGGTGATCGTTCCGGTGGGCAAGGCGACATCGACCATAATGCCGTTGAGGCCGCGGGAGTAGCTGGTGTAGTTGGCCGGCGTGGCCGTGTCGCCGGGCAGAAGCGCGGTTTTGTCAAGGGCGACGGCGTCGTCGTCCGTGCCGCCGTGGCCGGGGTCGTCGAAGGCCGAGTTGTTGTAGAAGACGTGGCGCCCGGCCACGGTTGGCCCGGGGTCGCCGACGCTGATCCGCAGCGAGGTCTCGTCGAACCGCCCGCCCGTGTCCGTGACGCGAACGACGAAATCGTTGCGGCCGAGGTCGCCCGCGTCGGGCAGGCCCGAACGCGTGCCGTCGGCGGCCACCTGGAGCCAGTCCGGGCCGGAGGTCTTGGAGTAGGACAGCACGTCGCCGGCGTCGACGTCGCTGGCGGCGCCGGCCAGGGAGTCGCTATAGGGCATCGCCCAGGTCGCCGCCGACGCGACGAGGGGAACGTTGTCGAACAGCGGTGGATCATTCACCCCAACCGTGTTGCCGAACGCAAACGCATCCAGCACGCCGATGTACGACCCGTCCGCGTTGAAACCGTGCATCTTCACCGTGAGATGGTCGCCCGTCACGTCGAACGTGACGTACTCGTTGACCAATCCGCCGCGGATCGGCTGGGGCTCGCCGAGAACGCCGGGCGAACTCTCGCTGGCCCAGGACGCCGGAAGATCGTGGTACCCGCCGACGGTGATCAGGGGCCAGTCGTACACGAGTGACTCGGGAAAATCGAGCCAACTCCCGCCGCCGGTGATCACGTAGTGGACGCCGTTGAGGTATCCGCGTTCGTATTCGTGCGTATGGCCGCTGATGCAAACATCGACACCGTACTCCTCCATCAGCGGCACCAGCGTGCCGCGCAGCGTGCTGTTGCCGTCGAGCCACAACTCGCAGTAGGGCGGCACGTGCGTGCCCAGGATGGTGAATCGGGCGTTCTTGTTCAGGTCCGATTTCAGCAGGTTCTCCAGCCAACCGCTGGTGATGACTCCTTGGTCCGAGTAGTCGATCGCGATGAACAGGCAATCGGCGTAGGTGAAGTAGTACGAACCGAAGCCCGGCGTGTAACCGGAGCGATCCTTGCTCGGCATGTCGGCGAACCGGCGTATGATCGACGACGAACTCGACGTGTCGTGATTTCCCCAGGCATTGAACCAGGGAACGGTCTGCCCCAGGTACTTCGCCACGCGATCGAGATAGTAGTCGCGGGTGTTGGGGTAGGAACTGCCGCTCTCGGCCAGATCGCCCGTGTCGAAGGCGAAGTCGACGCCGCTGGCGGCCATGTGAGCCATCATCGAGGTGGTCGGCTCGAGCGGATCGGCGGACCAGGCGCCGTGGTTGGTCCCTTGGCTGTCCGACCAGGAAGCGAACGAGAAGTCGATCGCCTCGCTCGTGCCGGTGGTAAACTGCCGGTCGCCGGTCAGCGCGGTTTCCCCGTCGGCCATGACGCGGTAGTGATACTCGCTTTGGGCCGCAAGGCCGGTCAGTTCGGCCTTGTAGATGTACGTGCCGTTGAAGCCGCTCGCCTCGCTGGCGGCCGCGACGGACGATCCGTAGGCGTCCGTCAGGCCGTACTCGACCGTGATGGGAACCAGCACGTCGGTCTCCCACATGATAACGATGCTCTCGTCGGTGACGTTCTGCAGATAGGGCATTGTGATGAACTCGGCGGTCACGTCGCCGAAGACGTCGATCGTTTGCACCAGCGTCAGCCCGGACGTCGCGCCGTGCTCGTCGCGGATGTTCGCCCGAATCGGCATCGTTCCGCCGATGGGGTACTCGTGGTGGATCACGTAGGGATCGACCGAACTCTGAAACGCGCTCCAGGGCGTCACGCTGCCGTCGCCCCAGTCGATCTGGAACTGGACGCGATCGCCGTCGGCGTCGTTGGCGTGGAACGTGTACGCGACGTCGGTTCGCGTCGTGGTCGACTCGGGACCGGCGGGGGTATCGACGACCGCGGGCGGCGTGTTCTCGGGATCGGGCTGGTAAGGACCTCCCAGCAACGCGACTTCCCCGTCCGACAGCGCGCGATCGTAAATCGAGAACATCGACAAGTCCATCGTGTTGTCCTCGCCGTTCTCGTCGGCGCACACGAGCAGCGTCTGGCCGAGCGAGAAACGGCCGTCGACCGTTTGGACAACGCCCGGGAGGATCTTCGTGCCGTCGAGATAGATATTATAGCGCGAGGCATTGTCGACGACGACCGCCAGTCGGTACCACGTGGCCGGCGCGATGAGCGTGCTCGAATAGCCGGTCTGGCCCACGCCGATGGCCCCGTCCGGATTGACGAAGCAATCGCCGTCGCTGGCGTTCGTCGCGTCGGTCTGGAAGAAACACGCCCAAGGACCCACCGTGGGCACCTGGAAATCGTACACCAGCGTGTACTCGTTGACCTTTGAGCCGCCGCCGTTGGGGGCGATGTCGTGATCGACGATGTAGTAATCGCCGATCCCGAGCCGGACCGCGCCGTCGTCGGTGCCGATTCCGGTGATCGCCAAATCGTCTCCGACGAGCGCCAGCGGATTGCCGAGGGTGGCCGCGGTGAGGTTCGCGGGATTGTCGAAATCCCACCGGCCCGCCGGCCCGCGGACCAGCGTCACCGTGGCGGTGTCGACGGCGCCGCTGCCGTCCGAGACGTTGTAGGTGAACGTGTCGGTGGTCAGGAAGCCGGCATTGGGGGTGAAGACGAGCGTGCCGTCGCCGCCGTCGACCAGGAGCCCGTGCTGCGGCTGCGTGAAGCTGCCAATCGCCAGCGCGTCGTCATCGGCGTCGCGGTCGTTGCCCAGGACGTGGATCGTCGAGGCGCCGCT
>JAPLNP010000667.1 GCA_026401055.1 Planctomycetia bacterium | reverse complement strand
TCGCCGACCAGGGGTGCTCATTGCCGCCCCCTGGACCCCCGGCTAGCCTCTCTCCGTTCCCGTGTTTTCGTTACTTCGGAAATCCCAAATATCCGGGCCCTTGACACGACGGCGGTTATGGGTGTCCCCTTTTCCGTGCCAAGTGTCGCCGTTCACTCCGCGAAAGAACGCCGCTTTCGCGGAGCGAAAGGCGACAATCATTGATCTGCCGGTCCGCGTGCTGGCAGGCTAGTCCCCATTCACAACTGTCGCGCAAATAGCTGCAGCATCAGAGGGCCCGCATCATTTTCCGACGGAGGAGGAGCGCGGAATTCTTCGTACACGTGGCGAAGCAAATCGACCGCACGCGGAATAACACTGGCGCGCCAGTCGGCGAGTTTGTACTTCTGATCGTAGTCGATCCGGTCCGCCTCGCATTCGTACTCCATGGGCTGGTAGTGGCCAGCAGGGGTCCTGGCCAATCTCCTGCCCCGAACGCCCGAAAGCCTTATATGCAACCGGACAACATCATTGTCGTGCAGGCGGCCGGTATAGAGATCGACGAGGCACTGGACAGCTTCCGCGCAGGTGTAGGTGAACCCGATTGTCCCAAGCACCCTTGTCGATGTCGATTCAGGGCGACCATCCTCGTGGAACATTTCGTTCACGTAAAGGCAGCCCGACTGATGCAGACGCCAGAACTGGAATGTGCCCTGCTCGTCAAGCCGCATCTCGAGACCATCGTCGAGGTGGGAGATACAGTCGGCACGCTGTTTCGTGTAGAATAGGTAGGGCCAGCCGCGATAGGTCACGCACGCCGCCGCCGCCATGTTTTCGAGGTCTGGGATTGTGAACCGGAGCCGCTCGAAGCTCATAGGATGGAACACGGTTTCCCGAAATCCCAACGTCTCAGCACCCTCCCGCAGAAGCTGCTTACTGCGGGAAGCAGCGTCCCGAATCTGTGCGTCAAATTGCTCAATGTCGCGGGGACCAGAGACAAGCTGCGGCGCGCCTGTCAGGATCGCCCTGAAAGATGTGAGCAGTTGGTCACCACGGTTTCGTACGGCCTGCTCGACGATTGCCCGCATGTCGCTGGAATCCTTGATCGGGGCCGATTCATTGTTGTCCGTGCGGACGTACACCGTACCCGCCGCCAAGACGCCTGGATAGTCTTTCTGGCAAATATGGGGAGTGTCCGAGAATCGCGGAATCTCAATGATGACGAACCTGGAGCCTTGGCTTGGGTGCTTGATGACATGGGCGTTGATAGGTGGGTCGGCGTATTTCTGGACCCAATTGTTCAACCGCGTCGCCTCAAACGACTTGCACTGTTCGTCCGTGAGACCATCCCAGGAGAAAAGGCCGTTCGACGTTTCGCTTACTCCAAAGACAAGAAAACCGCCTTTGGTATTTGCGATTGCCAGAATGTCTTTCACGATCTCGCAGCAAGCCTTCTTGTTGCCTTCGTCCCACACGTCCGGACCCTTGTAGTCCAATTCCTTGGACTCGAAACCGCGACGAAGAATCGTGTCCCAGTCCTCGGTGGACTGTCCGGATCCATCCTCGTAACCGAGAGTGTCTGCCATCGCTTGTCCGCCTTTCTGACGCGCCCGCCACCTACTTGGCGCATAGCCACAATGGAACGGCGAGGTTCCCAGGAATCGACTTCATTCGCTACTCTCGTTCTTGTCCCAGATCCGTATTGCGCGATCCAGGCGTTCCCGTTGTTTCTTGAGCGTTCCAACATCCGTGGGCAGGCTCAGGAACTTCCCATATTCGCCAATAGACGCCACATCGAAATCGTTCCGAATTAGCCGTAACAGGTGTTTTTCAGCAAACGACTTGGCCACATGGACTGTCTGCTCCATTTCACTGCCCGATTCCGCTGCATGAACATACAGATTGCGTCGAAGACGAAGATGCTCAAGCTGTTCTTTCATCGAAGCACGGTCTACGTAGGACCATAACGTACGCTCAATGGTCTCATCATACCTTCTTCCGACCGTATCCGTAATCCGTTCGAGAATGCACCACAACTGAAGGAACGCCGTGTTGGGATCGCTCTGGCCCAGAGCGTTGGTGAATTGCGCGAGAAGCTCTTGGAGTTGCTGCTTGTAGCTAAGTCCTTTCATCTGCTCTAGAGCCCAAGACCGAAACTCCTCAATCTCCTTCCAGCCCTTCTTGGGTTCAAAGAGAGGCCGATCACCGACATAATCCGGCTCGTACCAATAGTTGTCTATGGCTGGCGAGCCGTCAGGATGGTGAACCGTATGGATTGGTCCCAGATGAACGATTCCGATCGGCTCGTGAGGATGTAGCCCGAAGTGCATCGACCAACGACCGAGCCTCTCACACAACGTCCAGAGCCCCCGAAGCAGGTTCAGAGCATCAAGAGCCTTGTTTATCGCTTCGTAGGCGGTATGCCCTTTTGCCTCGATGACTACTCGTAGATACTGCGTCGACTCATGATGTTTACGGAAACGCTCGTCAGCAGTGAAGTCATTGCTAACTTTAGGGAAACGGAACTCCTCACGTCGGCTCGACAGCTTCTGGACGACACAGTCAGTGATGTCGATTGACTCGACGGGAAGATCTTTGATTGACAGCGTTGTCACACAAATGAAGTCTCGCACCGGCTGCCGAAAGTACTCGGCCGCAATCGCGTTTGCGAAGTGGGCAAACCGCTGGGGGTCGATTGGCTTGCGTCCACCGCTCTCGACAATTGCCGAATGAACAGCGTTAATGACGATGGACCACGTGTCCGTTTCGTTCAACTCCTTGCCGTCTTCGTCGAGAATCGTGGCGGCCGAACGTAATACGAGGTGGTATCGTTGCGGGAAATGGGGCGCCCGATAAGAAGGCTTGCCCGATTCAACGGATGCCAACTCGCCGAGTTTCGCCAACGTTGCCGTGGGTGTGTGTCGTCCATCTCCTTTCCGGTAGGGTCTTCCTTCCGGTGTCCTCCAAAACAGGTACCCTCTGCCCATCGCGACATCTCCCGTCATTTCCTACGACGATGAATCACGGAGAGTAGAACGTCCGCTGTCCGCGATCACTGCCCCTGGCCCACCACCCGGAAACCGACGTTGTACACCCGCTGGTACGGCTGATAGCCGAGGCGGAAGCTGGAGGTGCAGCGGTAGGGGCGATCGCGCCAGGAGCCGCCGCGGACGACTTTGCGGCCGGGGACGCCGCCGTTCGCGTCCTCGCCGTAATCGCTTCGCGTCCATTCGGCCACGTTGCCATGCACGTCGAACAGGCCCCAGGCGTTCGGCTCGAAGCTGCCCGGCTTGGCTGAGAGCAGCACGCCGTCGTTGAACCGCGAGTCCTTGGGAATCCAGTCGTCGTATTTCGGCGGATTGGGAAGGGGCTCGTCGACGGTGTAGGGGTTGCTGGCAAACTTGGTCATCGTCGCGTCGGCCACGTTGGCGAATCGCGAGAAATCGGCGTCCGCGTTGCCGTAGAACATCTCCGTGGCCGTGCCCGCGCGGCAGGCGTATTCCCACTGCTCTTCGCTCGGCAGCGAGAACCGCCCGCCCGTCTTCTCGGAGAGCCAGTGGCAGAATGCCTCGGCCTCCTGGCAGGACACCCGGACGACCGGCTGCCAGGGCCGGTTCATCGGATAGCCGTGGATGCCGAACTGATAGGCGTTCTTGTCCTCGACGCGGCTGTCGTGCGAGGGATCGAATCGGGCGAATTGTTCGTTGGTCACCTCGAACGTCCCGATCCAGAACGACCGCTCGACGTTCACTCGCCGCGGCGGAAGCCCACCACTGCCGGTCGAGCTGCCGGCGACGAACTCCCCGGCGGGAACCAGGACGAGCTTCATGCGGACGCCCTCGCCCAGGTCCACCTCGCGCGACGTGACCGCTCCGGCGGCTTCCTGGCGTCGCCGGGCTTCGGCCGCGTCGAACGGCCAGCCGGGACATTCGGGCACAGTCCGCGGCGCGGCGGACGCCGCCTCGGGCACGATCGGCTTGACCGGCTCGGCCGGCGTGCTCGGCACGGCCTCGGGGTCGTCGTCCACGTTGGCGTAGAGCTTCAACAGCTCGCGGCGACGCTGGCGCTGTTGGCCGGGTTTGTCGATCTCTTCGCCCCAGGTGCCGTGGAACGGGCAGTTCAGGTCGATCCAGGTAATGAGCCGGTCCCAGGCTTCCGCGTCCATCTTCACTCCGTTGTGTCCGTTGCGGAGCATCTTCACCAGTTCGGTCGTGTCGGCGTGGAACTCCAT
>JAPLNP010000573.1 GCA_026401055.1 Planctomycetia bacterium | reverse complement strand
GTCCGGCGACTGATCGCTCGGCGAGCTTCCGTTGGCACCGCTCGAATTCGTCGGGCTCCACGAGGGCGTCGTGGATGCCTTCGACGATGATCGGCTCCCCGCCGCGGGACTTGCTTCTCCCGGTTGCCGCCTCCCCGTTGCCCCCCAGGTGGTGATACTTGCCGTAGCGATTCGTTCCGAACACGTTGGCGCCGGAGTAGACGCGGCGCGTCAAGATGCCCTGGATCGTCTGGATACTCCACGTCGTGCCCTTGGGCGACTTCACGCCGCGCCGGTTCAAGTCGCCGGCAATCCAGCCCATCCCGCAATCGCGCTCGGCGAACGTGTCGAAAATCCACCGGACCGTCTCGACGGCCTCCACGTCGCACGAGGCGACGAACCGCATAGCCCAGCCGCGCGGCTTGGAGAAACATTCTCCATAGGGCACCTGCTTGACGAGGTTGCCGGTGGGGTCGTAGTAAGCCCGATCCATCCCCCAGGGCGGAAGAGCGGAGCCGCGCCCTTGCTTGGCCGCGTCGATCTTTCCGCGCAGCACGTTCTTGGAGAGGTCCACGAGGAATTGGTGTTTTCCCTCCTGGACAATGCCGTACATGACGCGGCCCGTGAAGTCGTTCCAGTCGATCGCCCCCTCGGCCACGGTGTGGAGCCACACGCCGGCTTGACGTAGCGGGTATATCCAGCGGCCCGCCTCAATCGAATCGAATCGGCCGAATCGGTCTTGCGACCAACAGAGGATTGCCGCGAAGTCGCCCTTCTCTTCGGCGTCGGCGATCATCCGTTGAAACGCCTTCCGCTTCTCCGTCGCGTCGCCGCTGATCCCGTCGTCGAAGTATTCCCGGATGCTCCGGTATCCTTCGCGCTTGGCCAACTTGGCGACTTCGGCCCGTTGCTGATCGGGGCTCGCCTCTTGCCGATCGCTGGACATCCGAATATAGGCGACGGCTGGCGTCACTTCTCCGGTCTTCTTGGTCATGGCTCGTTGTCCTTTCGTTTCTAGTTGTTCTCAAGATCCAGCCGGCCAGCGTCCATGCCGGCGCGGCGGGGACGGAGGTTTACTTCCTCTTCCGCCTCTTCCTGCCCGGGGCGCCGAGCACATAGAACCCGACTTCGACCGCCGCGTCGAACAGGGCCACCGGGCACGCCGCCGTGATCCGAACGGCGTCAACCGTCCGCGGCCCGTGGGCCTTGCCGTCCGTGGCGACGATCACCATGGGCACGCCGGACATCGGCGAGTGCTCGTCGGTCAACGTCGCCGGCAGCCAGTCGCGGCTGTTGGGCAAGCGGACATCGCAAGGTGCGTGCATGGGCGTGGCCTAGTTGTTTTCTTGATGCTGGTTTAGACGTCGCCTCAGTTCCGCCAACTCTTCTGGTGTACATTCGCTCGTTATCACATAGGCCCTAACCTCAGCTTCCTCATCGACCCGATGGGCCGCTTCGATGCGATGTCGGCCGTCAATAACCGCATACCGTCCGTCTGGTTGACGGTAAAGAACAGGGGACGCAACCCCCTCGCCATTGCGGAATCGCTTGACGTACAGTTCAACCGTCCGCTCATCAAAGGCACCATCGCCGAATAGAATCGACCCAAGGTTCACTTTTTCCATCTGCTTATCTTGCCTTTCTGGTAGATGCCCCGCCGCCGCCACGGCTACGCACCGCGACGGCGACGGGACGCGAGGGGTTAGGTTCGGGTAAACGCCGCCGGCTGGGGTATCGCGTTGACGCCACGGGTGATGATGTTCTCGCCGTTGACGTAGTGCTTACGTGTCACGTCGTCGCGGCTGTGCCCCAGGAGTAGCCGCGCGGCTTCTGGCGACACCTGCCACAACTTCGTGGCCACCGTCTTGCGGATTTCGTGCAACCCGAAGTGCTCGGCTTCGGGGATGCCGGCCTCGTATTGCAGGTGATGGAACGACTTGTCAAACCACTCCTTGGAAAACGGCCACGGGAAGAGCTTCTCGCGGTTGGTCCGCATCTTGCGGAGGTGAACCATTGCCGCGTCGTTCAAGTACACGACCATCCCCCGGCGCGATTTAATGGCCCCGCCGGGAACGAGTAGCGTCCGCGCGTTCCAGTCGATATTGCCCATGCGAGCCGCGAATAGCGACCGCCGCCTTAGCGCCGTCGCGTGTGTCACGACCAGAAGCGTTTGCCACCACAGCGGCGGTTTGATTCCGGGGAGGTTCGGCGCCGTCATGCAGACCGCCGCGAGATAGACGTCGCTCAATCGCTGGTCGGACACGATGCGCGGCGGGTCGATGTCGGGCCGCGGGGGGCGCGTCCACGGCACTTCCCCCAGGATACCGGCCGCGTCGCGGTTTCGCGCCCCCTTCGGCCCCGCCTTGTCGAGAATCATCTGCACGTAACGCAAGAAGTTCCCGACGGTCACCGGGCTCATTCGCTCGTATGGCTTCTGGCCACGCGAGCGCATCAGGCACTCGCGGAACTTGACCAGCATTTCCGTGTTGATAGCGGCAAGCGGTGGGTCGCCGGTCAGCAACCGCCACCGTCGAAGGACGATTTTGATGAGGTGCATCGTGTTGGCCGACACGTCCACAAGACACGTCGGTCGATAGTAGCTCTCGAAGAACGACAACAGCGTTGTCTGGCCCGTACCCTGGAAAAGCGACTCGTTGCGCTTCTGGCACCACTTGTCCGCGGCGGTGGCCATGCGCAAGAACCGGTCGGGCTCTTCGAGAATGGCATCGGTCATCACGCTGGAGCGAACCACCAACAGAAGCTTGTCGATGGTCTCGGCGAGTAGGTCATCCCACACTTCGCGGTGGCGATGCTGCCAAAAGCTGATTCGCTTGGTCGGCACGTCCAGCGCGTCGGCGGCCTTGCGAATCGAGAAACCCTCGGCCACGAGAGCGACGGCCTGGTGGATGACGTCGGGGACAATGACGGCTTCGGTCATGCTGGCACCCTCCCCTCTTGCACGAGGTCGCGTTGCTCTTCGGCCAACCAGCATTCCGTCTCGGCGTCGTAGATGCGAACGAGGATGTAATCGTTGCCGATGACCTTGACGTAAGCCGACAACGGCTCGTCGTTCGTCTGGTCTTGGCTCCCCAGTATGGCGCGGAGCCGCTCGATTGCCTTGGGGTAGGTCATCGCGACCGGGATTCGCTTGGTGAAGCCGGCCGCGAGGTTGTCGATATAGACGACGGTTTGCGTCATGGCGACACCTTCCCTTCCCGCGCCAGTTCGTCGGCGGCGCGGACCGGCTCGGCGACACGCAAGACGCAACGGGCGAACGTGTCGTCGTCGGCGGGGCAATGCCAGTGAACCGTGATTGTGTCGTCGCGACGGCAGACCGCGCCGCGCAGCAACTCGTTGTCCTTCCGGTTTGCCCGGCGGACGATGACCCCCAGGTCGTCGAAGAGGTCTTCGGCCGGCCGGTCAATCTCGACGGTCCGGTCCGTGTCCAAAACGTGGTCGATGATGCGGATGGTTGTCACAAGCCACCCCCTTTCACGCGAGGGGCGCGAACGAAGCGGACCACGAGGGCCCACGTGCCGACGGGGACGCCGGCCACGAGTCGGTCCGTGTTGTACCTCCGACACAATTCCTGGGCAGTCCCGAGAGCGACACCCGGACGGCGAATTTCGCCTTCCAAGATTCGGTCCGGGATTGCCGCGAAGTCCGCCGGTCGAAAGTCGCTGGACACCCGGGCCACGACCACAGCATTTTTGCCAGAATGGCGAGACATAGCTGTTGCCTCCCGTGCGCGTGATGAGCGCGCACAAAAAGCCGCAGCCCTGTTGATCGTTACTAAGGTACCCGCGAGGATACCCGGACGGCCTCGCGGCGCGTCCACGGTCAACAGGGTTGCGGCCCTTTGGAATCATCGACTTTTCCTCGCGGTCAGGACCCCATGAGGGATCCGGTTTTAGTGCCCGCATTTTCCTCCGCGGGCGTTTTGTTGTCAATACCCCCCAAGGTTAGCGGGTTCCGCGAGGGCTCCGGTGGCGCGAAAACCCCCGGGACCGCTCGCGGCCGTAACCTCCAGGCCGGCCATGGGTTGCGGGAGGGGTGGGTCGCCGCGGCACGATTCCGCCCCTGGAAATGGCCACCGCTCGAAAACGGCGACGCAAGCCGCTGGTGGGTCGGGGGTTGCGGAGGCTGCCATGGGAACGCCTGATTGGTCGCTGTGGGATTGGCGCGCCAGTGCCCGGGCGGCAAGTGCCCAGTGCTCGTTCATGGGAACGCCTGATTGGTCGCTGTGGGATTGGCGCCCGCGAATCGGCAGGGTCGATACATCCACTGGGCCGGATGGGAACGCCTGATTGGTCGCTGTGGGATTGGCGCGCCGTCTACCGAGAACCGTCTACCAAATGGAGGGGGCGGATGGGAACGCCTGATTGGTCGCTGTGGGATTGGCGCGTGTCTGTCGGGGGCGAATGCAGGCCACTGGTGGAAATGGGAACGCCTGATTGGTCGCTGTGGGATTGGCGCGCAAATCACCCGCGAGGCGCACCAGACCGCGGCGTCATGGGAACGCCTCATTGGTCGCGGGGGGATTGGCGCCTGTACCGGCGCCGCGTGGTGTGCTCGCGGGTTCCCGACATGGGAACGCCTGATTGGTCGCTGTGGGATTGGCGCAGATCCTTGTGCAGGTCGCGGCGGAAGCTGTCGGTGTATGGGAACGCCTGATTGGTCGCTGTGGGATTGGCGCCTTCCGTTACGCCGGCCTTGAGGGTGAGGGCTCTGCGAATGGGAACGCCTGATTGGTCGCTGTGGGATTGGCGCCCGAACGGGCCACACGGTATCATCTTCGAGGCGTGGATGATGGGAACGCCTGATTGGTCGCTGTGGGATTGGCGCGCGACCCTGCGCAGATTTCTTCTCAGGGTCAGCCTTTCCGGCGAGCATCCTCTCTTCCGCCCGCGCCCTCTCGGCCTCGTACAGCCCATCCGCCCTGCCAGCCGCAATCGCCAACTGGCTCGGCGTCAGGTGGCGACGGTGGAGGTTCAGAGAAAGGACGTGGGCGATCGGGTCGGTCACCGTATCGTCCACGTCGCTCCCAGAGCCCTACAAACGCACGCGAGGGCCTCCAGGGTCAATCATGCCCGGGAAGACACCGGGGGCCGCGTATGGGCCGTGAAGCCCTCGTTTGCTTGGTGTTTCGGGGCAA
>JAPLNP010000223.1 GCA_026401055.1 Planctomycetia bacterium | reverse complement strand
GCAAGACCACCCGGAAGCCCGGCGTCGCTTGCTCAGCGAGCGGCAGGAACTTCTCGGCCATCGCATCCCATGCCCCTTCGACGGCCTCCTGTTTGCCCTTCCCGTCGTCACGGAGCCGCTGCCGTACCTCTTCGCGGTACTGGTCGGCTTCCGCCCACAAGCCGGTCTGTCGCAGCACACCCATGATTCGTTGTTTTTCCACGCGGTCTATCATGTCCTGTTACTCCTTTCTGCCGTGCCTATTTTTGCCTCCTCGGCAGAATCTGTGGGTCGATTAGGCCGTGAAACTCAGTTTGAATCCAGGTTTTCAGGTGTTTTCGTGACTTTGGGAGCCTCAACGATCTGACTCATAGATTCCTCCCCCGGTTTTCCGTGGCAAAGGTCCGTGCGTTGCAGATGTGGAAGACCTGACGAGAGTGGTTACACAACAAGAAACCCCTGGTTTTGCGGCTGTTTCCGCCGCCATTTACTTGCCCTGCCATCCCTCAGAAAATCCACCTTGCTAGGACGAATCCCCCGTAGCCTCATTCTTCACCCACAGATTCTGCCGAAGAGCCGTTTTTTGAAAGATCCACAGGCTCTGAGTGGTAGGGCGTGGCACGCATGTGCGGCGATTCGGCCACGCCCTTCGCCGGGCACTCCCTAGCCCCTGTCCCCTGCCCCCTTTCCCCTGCCCCCTTTCCCCTGCCATGTCCAGAATCCTTATCCGAAACGGACGCGTGATCGATCCTAGCCGGCGGGTGGACCGCGTGGCGGACGTGCTGATCGACGGCGGCAAGATCGCGGCGTATGACGTCGCGGCCGACGACGCCGAGGTGATCGACGCCTCGGGCAAGATCGTCGCGCCGGGGCTGATCGACATGCACGTCCACCTCCGCGAGCCCGGCCGCGAAGAGGACGAGACGATCGCCACCGGCACCGCCGCCGCCCTGGCCGGCGGGTTTACGTCCATCGCGTGCGTCCCCAACACCGAGCCCCCGATCGACAGCCAGGGAACCGTCGAATTCATTTTCGGCCAGGCCGCCCGGGCTGACCACTGCAACGTCCACGTGATCGCCTGCGTCAGCCAGAATCGCGAGGGCAAGGAGTTGGCCGAGATCGGGCAGTTGGTCGAGGCCGGGGCGGTCGCCTTCAGCGACGACGGCTCGCCGGTGGTCGATCCCGAGTTGATGCGCCGCGCGCTGGAATACTGCCTCATGTTCGACAAGCCCGTGCTCAGCCACGCGGAGATTCCCGAACTCACCCAGCACGGCGTCATGCACGACGGCCTGACCGCGTTGATCCTCGGCCTGGGCGGCATTCCCCCGGCGGCCGAGGACGTGATGACCACGCGGGACATCACCCTGGCCGAAGCGACGGGCGGCCGGCTGCACATGATGCACGTGTCGACCGGCGGCAGCGTCGACGCGGTCCGCCGGGCGAAGGCCCGCGGCGTCCGCGTCACCGCCGAAGTCACCCCGCACCACTTCACCTTGACCGACGAATCGCTCCGCTCGTTCGACTCGAACTTCAAGATGAACCCGCCGCTGCGGGGCCAGGGGCACGTGACCGGCTGCATCGACGGGCTGGTGGACGGGACGATCGACGTGATCGCCACCGATCATGCCCCCCATGCCAAAGAGAAAAAGATGCAGGAACTCGATCGGGCCCCGTTCGGGATCATCGGCCTCGAGACGGCCTTGGGCTTGGTGGTGACGAAGCTGATCGAGCCGGGCCACCTCGACTGGCCGACCGCGCTGGCCAAAATGACGATCAACCCGGCGCGGATCCTGGGAATCGACAAAGGCACCCTGGCCCCGGGGGCCGACGCCGACGTGACGATCATCGACCCGAACGCCCGGTGGACCGTCGATCCGTCGAAGTTCCGCTCGAAGAGCACCAACACGCCCTTTGCCGGCTGGGAGTTGCACGGCCGGGCGGACATCGTGATCGTCGGCGGCCGGATCAAATTCGGCAGACGGTAGACGGTAGTCGGTAGTCGGTAGTCGGTGGTCGGTCGTCGGCGGCCGGATCAAATTCGGTAAGTGGCAAGTGGTAAGTTACCCCAATCCCCTAAACCCTCGCCCCTGATCCCTGGCCCCTGATCCCTAACCCCCATGTCGGTGCTCATCGACGGCTACAACCTGATGAACGTTGCGGGGATTGTGGGCCGTGGGATTGGGCCGGGCGCGTTGGCGCGGTCGCGGCTGGCGCTGTTGAACTTCCTGGCCGAGTCGCTCGATCCGAGGGAGATCGCCGCAACGACCGTCGTTTTCGACGCCGCCGAAGCCCCGCCGGGCTTGCCCCGCGTGACGCACCACCGGGGACTCACCGTGCGTTTCGCGTCGCAATATCCCGACGCGGACAGCCTGATCGAGGAACTCATCGACCAGAGCACCGCCCCGCGGCGGCTGACCGTCGTCTCGAGCGACCACCGTCTTCAGCGGGCCGCGCGGCGTCGCCGGGCGAAGCCCATGGACTGCGACGCCTGGTACGCCGGAATGATCGCCCGGCGTCGCCGCCGGCAGAGCCACGAGAATCGCGTCGCCGCGGGCAAGCCGCCCGTCCCATTGCTGGCCGAAGACGTGGCCTACTGGCTCCGCCAATTCGGCGGCGAGGCCGCGCTGCAAGACCTGCTGCGGGAGCCGTTGCCGGCCAAAACGCCGGAGACGCCGCCTGGCCACGGTGAAGACCTTCCACACGAAGATCTGCCGGACGACGCATACAACCCCTTTCCGCCGGGCTACGGAGAGGACGTGGAGGAGTAGCTCTGCCCGGAGAAACCGAGGGCCTATTGGAGGAATGAATATGCCTTGCTCATGCCTATCACATCTTAATACGATCGTCCTGTCTTCTGCTCCTCACTGACAACAATCATAATACTTCACCCATCCGCGCGGCAAGTGCGTACTCCCACAACGGCGGACTCATCTCTGGAGTTGTCTCAAGGAACTCGTCTACGATTTGCCGAACGATCTCGGGGTAGTGCAAGTGCCAATGGCCAAGACCGTGGAGGGCGCTTTCTCGACACGCCTCGGACGGAATGTCGAGGATGCTCCGCATGACCTTGAGGATCGCGTGATCCTCCTCATGGCGAGACGGGTCTTCTGGGTTTCCGTGCGACGGGAATAAATCCCACCACATGTAGCACGCGCCGTTCACGGGAGTCGACGCCGTCTTGCACAGATGCCCTAACTCATCCGTACAAGCCACGGCGAAAAACTTCTCGTACAACGTTTGGATCGATCGCAGACCTCGTTCTCGCACGGGCCAGGGCACGCACTCGTCGAGGAGAGCCAACATGAAGGGTTGCCCTGCGCCCGCAAGATACCAGAACCCCTGTTCAAGCTGCTCTCGTGAAAAGTCTTTCAGTAGTCGCTCCGGCGACTCAAACAGGCGGGTCACGTATTGAACAGTGGTCAGCGGTTCACCGTCCCATGTTTCTTGATCGATCTGAAAATACCATTGCGGATCAGTAACAGGATGGTCGAAGACATGCAGCACCCAGTGCTCAAAATCCAGGTCATTCAGCATCTTCAGAACGCTCCCGTTATCGTGCTGGGATTCGGATTAGTCGGATTATGGGGCCGTGAATCTCTGTTTTGGAGTGCGGCGATTTATCGCCGCTTTCGTTGCGGGGTCGCGGATTCCGACCCCGATGTCGCCGCACGCGAAAAGCGGCAATGAATTGCCGCACTCCAAAACACATAAGCGGTCGGCAGTCTTCACGTCGGTGACGGAGTCGCCTCCCAAAAATCTCTCTCTTATCCCACGCTTTCCTCCGTGGCCCTCCGTGTCCTCCGTGGTGAACTTCCCCTGTTTCCGCTAGCCGACCCAGCCAATCGCTTTGTCCGCAATGTCCTTGCGGCACCACGCGCCCGGCCAGCGGATGCACTTGACGGCCGTGTAGGCTTGCAGCTTGGCCCGGGCGATACTCTCGCCCAGGGCCGTCACGTCCAGCACGCGGCCGCCGGCGGTCACCACCCGGCCGTCCTGGGAGCGCGTGCCGGCGTGAAACACCTTGACGTCGGGCAGCTTTGCCGCTTCTTCCAGGCCGCGGATCGGATGGCCCTTGGTATACTCGCCCGGGTAGCCTTCGCTGGCCATCACGACGCAGACCGCCGGCCGCGGGTCCCACTCCAAGGGCTCGATCTCGCCGAGCCGCCCGTCGACGGTGGCTTCGAGCACGTCGACCAGGTCGGTCTTCAGCCGCATCAGAAGCGGCTGGCATTCGGGATCGCCGAAGCGGACGTTGTACTCCAACACCTTGGGGCCCTGGTTGGTCATCATCAACCCGGCGTAGAGCACGCCGCGAAACGGCCGGCCGGCCCGACGCATCGCGTGGACCGTCGGCACGAGCACGTGCTCCTCGATCCAGTGCAGTCGTTCGTCGTCGACCACCGGGGCGGGGCAGTAGGCGCCCATGCCGCCGGTGTTCGGGCCGGTGTCGCCGTCGCCGGCGGGTTTGTGGTCCTGGGCGGGCTGGAGCGTGACGATCGTCCGGCCGTCGGTGATCGCCAGCACGCTGGCCTCCTGGCCGTCGAGCCGTTCCTCGATCACCAGCCGGTCGCCCGCCTCGCCGAAGGCCCGCTGTTGGGCGATCAACCGAACCGCGTCGACAGCCTCGTCGCGACCGGCGCAGACGATGACGCCTTTGCCGGCGGCCAATCCATCGGCCTTGACCACCAGCGGCGTGCCCTCGCGCTCGGCGACGAACTGCAGCGCCCGACGGGGGTCGCTGAACGTCTGGTACTCGGCCGAGGGGACATCGGCCGCGCGGAGCAGATCCTTACAGAAGACTTTGCTCGCTTCCAACTCGGCGGCCTTGCGGTTGGGCCCGAAGATGCGAAGGCCCTCGTGCTCGAAGGCGTCGACGATGCCGGCGGCCAGGGGGGCCTCGGGCCCGACGACGGTCAGGGTGACCTCGTTCTGCCTGGCAAACGCGATCAGGGCCGGGAAGTCATCTTCGGCGATCGCGACGTTTTCGGCATCCAGGGCGGTGCCGGCGTTGCCCGGGGCGACAAAGACCCGACTGACGCGGGGGCTTTGCGCGATTTTCCAGGCCAGGGCGTGTTCCCGTCCTCCGCCGCCAATAATCAGTACGTTCATCCCAATACATTCTCCGCCGATCGTCTGTCCAGGGGATCAAAGGGCCGATTCTAATCCGCGGTCCTCCGACGGGGAAGGAGGGAACCGCGGATGAACGCAGATGGACGAACCGGGGGCGGTCACGCGATTGGCCACGGGGATCTTGACAGGATTGACAAGATCTACAGGATGGGGATTTCTTATTCACATCGCTCTGAACCGATCAGAACAACCGTTCTTTACCTAAACTGTTTATCCTGTCAATCCTGTGAATCCTGTCCACAGAGACTTCGTCTATTCACCCCCGAAACGGAGAATCACCCATGTACGTCGTCTGCATCCACGTCCGCGTCCAGCCCGAGCATCGCGACGAATTCATCCAAGCGTCGCTGGCCAACGCCCGGGCGACCGTCAAGGAGCCGGGCAACCTGCGTTTCGACGTCAATCAGCAGGTGGACGATCCGGATCGGTTCGTCTTGTACGAAGTCTACCGGGACGAGGCGGGCATGAACGCCCACAAAGAGACCGCCCATTACGCCGCGTGGCGTGACGCCGTGGCCGGGTGGATGGCCGAACCGCGACAAGGCATCAAACACGTCGGCCTGTTTCCCGAGTCCGAAGCGCAATGGGCAACGCGACGGTAGCCTGCTGGCAAACCGAGCCGCGACCGTGAGGGAGCGGTGTGACCGGAGCTGATCGGTGCATTCTTGCACCGCTCCCTTACGGTCGCGGCTCGGTTTGCATGTGGCCAATCGCGGACCAGCGTCCTCAGTTGCCCGCCCCGCGCAAGAGAAAGTGCCCGATCACGCCCAGCAGCAGGCACAGCGTGCCCGAACATCGTAGCAACGTGATGGGGAACTGGTAACGATCTCGGGCGTGTTCCAACTCCGCGCCGGACTGGTCGAACTGCTTCTGAGCCTCATCGAGCCGGGCTTCGATGCGTTGCCGTTCGGCGCCGGTTCGGGCCTCGTTGAGCCGATGAGACAGTACCTTCACCTGGATGCCCGCGTCGGTGCGGTTGCCGGCCTGCGATTCGCTCCAATGCGACTTGGGGTCGGACCAATACGGCCAGACGAACGACGCCGCGAGCAGGAGGATCCCCAAGCCGAGGGCCGCCGGAGGCAAGTAGCTTAGTTTCGCCATCGTCGATTACAGCCCGGGAATGCTGTTGCGGTCGATCACGTGCGTGTCGTTGGCGCTGACGAGGTAGGCCATGGCGATCTCGTTGACGTCGTCGGGCAAGAACGCGACGTGGCCGTCGACAAAAGCGACGTTCACTCCGCCCGGGTGAAATCCGCGGGGCGATGCCGACAGGAAGAAGTAGCGTCCGGGCCCCCACGTGGCGCAGGGCATCCGATCGAGCTGCGCTCCGGCCTGATCGACGCAGTTGTAGATCATGTCCGGCGTCGGGCCCTGAGTGTTCGGCCGCTGGGCCAGCCCGAACGTGTAGGCGTAGGGCTCGTACGGCGTCGTGGCGTTGGGTTTGTGGTGCATGTCGAAGGCCAACAGGCTGGCCCCCGTCCAGGGCAGCGCCCACGCGCCGCGCTGATCCTGCTGGTGCGCCCGGGCGCGGATCTCGGCGAGCATGAGCGTCGAGGACGTGCCGTCGGTGATGGCGGAGAGCTTCTGCCCGTTGCCGACAATCGCCCCGGGAAACTCGTTCTGATTGTCCGTGTGAAACGGTCCGACGTAGGCGGCGTAGTTGCACTTGGCAAAACGTTTGCCGGCGGTCAGTTCGGCGTCGACGAGGTAGCGACCGAGGGCCTGGTCGCTGGGGCAGAGCATCGAGGCGGGGAACTCAGCCTGCGGATCGCTCGGTTGCTGCAGGACGGTGACGTCGAAGTCGAAGCGGTCGTGCAGCGCCGCCTGGTCCAACTGCGGCAGGATGAGCACCGCCCAACTGAACATCTTGCCCGTCCGACTCTCGAACAAAGACGTCGGACTGTCGATAATTCCCGCCGCGGGCAGGACCCGGTGCGTGCTCTCGTAGTTGAGGATCGCCAGGCTCAGTTGCTTGAGGTTGCTCGTACACTGCATTCGCCGCGCGGCCTCTCGCGCCGCCTGCACGGCGGGCAAGAGCAAGCTGATCAAGATGCCGATGACCGCGATGACCACCAGCAGTTCAACCAGGGTAAACGCGGCGGTGGCGGGGCGCGCGCGGGCGTGTCGCACCGACGGGGTACGCCTGCCGGCACGTCCGACAGCGTCCCTTCCGAGAATTCGGCCCGCGCCGCCGAGCGAGTTGGCGGTAGCGTCCCTTGCATGCCAATCGATGCAGCCTAACAGCTCAGCGACCCCCCGATTGAAGAGAATCCTCGATAGCCCCTACCGCTATTTTGGGCCGGATTCGCGCAAGAAGTCAAGGCAATGGGGGTATTTGTGGCACCGACGCCCTCGGCGGTGTTGACTGGCCCCACACCCAGCCGGGGGCGGCTGGGCTACATGCGGGGCGGCTGGGCTGCGTGCTAGCCCGCCTCCTTCCGCTCACCGGGAGAAGCAAGCGGAGCCATGCCCCAGTGGGGGGATGGAAGGATGCTCGGGCGCGGAGTCGCCATTGGTCCCACCGGACCGGCGATGTTGTCGTCCCAGGCGTGCGCGTGGATCCGCGTCAGGATTTGCTCGGCCACCGCAACGGCATTGCGACCTTGCTCGCCGGTGACTCTGGGGGCTCGGGGCGTGCGGATACTCGCCAGAAAGTCCTCCTGCTCGAGCACCAGTGCGTCGACCCGGTCATGGCGGAGTTCCGTGCACGGCAGATGGTCGTCCAAGAGGTGCTCGCGGTAGTGTTCGACCTCGGACGGCGACAGGGCGTCGACGTCGAACTGCCGCCGCAGGAGCGTCTCGCTGGGCCGAACGACGCTCGCCGTCAGGGCGCCGAAGTCGATTTCGGCAAATCCCCGGGCGGACCAGACGCTCATGCACCGGGTGGGCTTGCGGCTGACGCGCGACGCGCTCAACGCGGCGACGCAACCCGACTCGAACTCCAGCCTCGCGTTGGCCACGTCCTCATGCCCTCCGAGCACGGACAGACCCAGGGCCTCGACGCGGCGGACCGGCGAATCGACCATCGACAGCACCAGGTCGATGTCGTGGATCATCAGGTCCAGCACGACGCCGACGTCGGTGCCGCGGAACGTGAAACCGCTGGCGCGAACGGCTTCGATGTATTTCGGATCGGGGACGTACTCCCGGGCGGCTTCCATCGCCGGGTTGAAGCGCTCGACGTGCCCCACCTGAAGGATCACGCCGCGACGCCGGGCAGCGTCGACCAGCTCGTCGGCTTCAGCCGTCGTCGGGCAGAGCGGCTTCTCGACCAGAAGATGGACACCTTCGCGGATCAGGTCCATCGCGATCGGGTGATGCAGTCGCGTCGGCGCGGCGATCACCGCCGCGTCGATCTTGCCCGGCAGACAGCGGTGGTCCGCCATCGCCCGGGCGCGGCACTCGGCGGCGACACGGTCTCGGGCTTCGGGCCGTGGGTCGACGACGGCGACCAGTTCGATGTCGGGGTTGGCGGCCGCCTTCTGGGCATGAAACCCACCGAGCCGTCCGGCGCCGATCACGGCCAGTCGTAGACGTTTCACGGGAGGCTCCTGCGCTAGGCGGCCCGGAGTCGTTCGCGGCCCCGGCCGTGCCGGCCCTGCTGTTGGCCCTCGATGAAGCTCAACAGGTGGTTGACGTCGGGGACGAGCATTCAGTTTCCGCGGAGGATTTCGCGGGCGCGCTCCAGGCCGACCTTGGCGCGGTAGAGCAGCCGATGGGCCTCGGCGAGGCAGTTGATCGCTTCGGCCGAGAAGTTGTTCCGTTTCAGGGCGACCACGTTGATGCAGCGGGGACGCGCCGGGTAGCCCTCGGCGAGCATGTACGGCGGGATGTCGTGCCGCACGGCGCTGACGCCGGCCACGAAGGCGTAGCTGCCGATGGTGCTGAAGTGGTGGACGGCGACCGCGCCGCTGAGGGTCACGTGGTCGTGCAGGTGAACGTGCCCGCCCAGAAGCGTGCTGTTGGTGATAATGCAATGGTTGCCGACCTGACAGTCGTGGGCGACGTGGGCGCAGGCCATCAGGAAGTTGTGATCGCCCATCGACGTGATCCCGTCTTCCTTCTCCGAGCCGCGGTTGACGGTGACGCATTCGCGGAAGAGGTTGTGGTCGCCGATGATCACCTGGGTGTCGGTTCCGGCGTAGCTGACGTCCTGGGGCTCCCCGCCGATGACGACGCCGGGGTACAGTTGGTTCTCCTGGCCGAGCGTGACGCGGCCCATCAGCGTCACGTTGTTCAACAGCCGGGTGCCGCGTCCGATGCGAACGTCCGGCCCGACGACCGAGAACGGGCCGATCTCGACGTCCAGATCGATTTCGGCCTTGGGGTCGACGACGGCCAGTGGGCTGATTTGAGTGGCCATTTTCCGGCTCCTTCCGGTCCGTGGGAATGTCAAGCGCAGCGCCGGTACCGCCCGATCGATTGCCCCTTCGCCACGAGCATCCGTACAAGTTGTGCGTTGAGGTGATGTCCGCTCCGCCAGGCCGTGAAGCATCCGATCAGGTCGCACCCCGCCAAGGTCAGGTCGCCGACCATGTCCAACAGCTTGTGCCGCACGCATTCGTCCGGGAAACGCAGCGTGTTGTCGATCGGGCCGTCGGGGCCAAAGACCAACAGGTCGCGGAAGCTGGCCCGCCGCCCCAGTCCCTGCGCCATCAGCCGCCTCGCTTCCGCCTCGAGCAGAAACGTGCGGCTCGGGGCCAACTCGCGGCGGAACGTCTCCGGCGTCAGCACCAGGCGCATCGACTGGCGACCGATCGACGTGTCGGCGTAGTCGAGGTGATACTCCAGCGTGGTGCCGTCGTCCTGCGACGGACAGGCCTCGATCCGGCAACCCCGTTGCGTCGCCCGAATCAGGTCCCGGACCACCGCCCTGCGCCGCGGCGCGTCCTGGACAACCCGCCCGGCCGCGTCGAGCGCCTCGACGAACGGCAGGCTCGAGCCGTCACGGCCGGGCATCTCGGCGGCGTCCACGCGGATCTCACAGTTGTCGATCCGCAGGCCGCCCAGCGCGGCCAGGACGTGCTCGACCATGTCGACGCCCGCGCCGCCACACTCAAGGCTGCTGCGCAGGGGGATGTCAATCCGGTTATCGACCGTGGCGGCGATCTGCGGACATCCCGGCAGGTCCTCGCGAACGAACACCAACCCGGTGTCGGCGTCGGCCGGGCGGAACTCGACCCGGATGTCCCGCCCGCTCCAGTAGCCGACGCCTTCCACGCTGACGGCCTCGGCAATTGTGCACTGCTTTCGTGTCGTGTCCATCAAGAGAATGCGTCATCCGTGAACGAGGAACGAGAACCCCGAGGCGGCCGGCCGGGCAGTCCTTGCCGGGCGAGCCGAGGGCAGCGGTGGCGTTAGCGCCGCGGCGGCGTGGCGGGAATGCCCTGCCGGTTCTGGGTGCTGCCGGTGGCCGCGTTGCCGAACTGCTGCGACCGGCTGGTAATTCGGGCGATGACCTCGTCGGTGATGTCGACCCCGCGGTTGAACCAGATCACCGACTTATTGATGTCGCGGAGCACGTTTTCCGGGTCTTCGCGATCGACCTCGTCGCCGTTGTATCGCAGAACGATGATGAACCCGCGAGCCGCCGCGACCGATTCGACCTCCTGCTCGATCTCGACATAGACGTTGTGATAGATCTTGGCCTCTTGCAGCATCAACTCCTTGCGCTTCAACTGCATTTGGACCTGCAGGTTGGACTGCCGTTTGGCGACCTCCGCCTCCAGGTCCTTATACTCCTGGCTTCCGGATTGGTACTCTTTGAGCTTCTCGGCCATGGTGCCGATGGCGTCGCGCTCGGTCTTGACCCAGGTTTCGACCTCCTGCACGTACGCCTTCATGTTGTCCATCATGCCCTTGAACCGCGCGTGGCCCTTGTAGACGCGACTGACGTCCAGCAGGGCGACGGGGCCGGTGGCGGGCATGACGGTTGGCCCGGCGATCGGCGCGCCGGTCGGCGGGACCGTCGGTCCGGCGGCGGGGCGCGTGGCTGCCGGGGCGCCGACCCCTTGGGACTGGACTTCCGAGACGAAAAGGCCGGTGGCCAGGACGGTTGCCGCCAGCGCGGCGAGAACGCGAGACTTCGTCACTTTTCAGCACTCCTTGCTCTTGCAGTCGGTCTTCCTTGACCCCGCCCCCTCCTGAGTGGGCGTGACGTGCCGACTTGGACCCTTGGGTGGCGTGAAGCCGCAATCGACGATCGGGCGCCCGAAACCCACTCCGTGCATTCTGGCTGATCTCGGGCGTGGCTTCGATGGGCGCGGAAAAATCCTCACCCATGACGGCGGTATTCTGCCCGCAAGACCGCTTCGCGTAAAGACCAGATAATTACGCGGGCCCGAAACAACGTAACTCATTCTATTGCAAAGGCTTGCAACCATTTCCCGACGCCGGCGGCAGCCGGGCTCCCACCGTGACATTTCGACGCGCCGACCATTGCCGACTCGTTCGAGCACTCACAATGGCCCAGAGAACGCAACGAATGCCCCGTGGAAGACGGCCCCGTCGCCGACGAGCCCACCCACCCATGCCCTATCGCTTCCGACCGTGTATCCCTAGAATCCAGGGCCAAGGAGAACCGCCACCGTGCCGTCCTTGTTTGTGATCCGGGGAAACGACCAGGGCTCGCGTTTCGAGTTCGACGAGCCGCTCACGCGAGTCGGCCGCGATGCCTCGAGTGCCATCCGGCTCCACGACACCGAAGTCTCTCGCCACCACGCCGAAATCCGCCGATCGGACAACACGTACGTTCTCGCCGACCTCGGCAGCTCGAACGGCAGCTACGTCAATGGCCAGCGGATCGAGTCCCATCCCCTTTCGAGCGGGGACCAGGTCCAACTCGGCGGTACTCTGATGCTGTACACCGCTCCTTCGGAGGAATCGGCCGAAGACCTTGCCCAGTCTATCGACATTGCCTTGCCTCAACAGTCTGGCGATCGTTCGCAAATTATCCATTCGATCACGCAGGAAGCCGGCTCTCGGGCGTTCGAACTCGGCGCGGCGCTGGCGCAGAATTCCTGGCTCGCCCGGGCGAGGAGCAACCTGCAGGTGATGTACCGCACCGCCCTGGCGGTCAGTCACACCCTGGACATCGATCAGTTGTTGCACCGGATCATGGGTCTGATTTTCGAATGGGTCGAGGCCGACCGGGGCTGCATCATGCTGGTTGATCCGGACACGAAGAAGCTCGAACCCAAGGTGCGGCGCACCCGACGCGTGGCGCAGCCGGCGAAGAAGCCGGCCGAAGAGAAAATCACGATCAGCAAGACCATCCTCGACTACGTGATGGAGAGGAACGAGGGCGTGTTGACCAGCGATGCCCGGCAGGACGACCGCTGGGACCCGGCGGCCAGCATTCTTCAGGCGGGCATCCGAGAGGCGATTTGCGTGCCGATGCGAGGGCGCTACGACGTGGTCGGCGTGATTTACATCGACACGTCCACGTCGCCCCAGGAGGTGATCCAGCACGGCCACGTGACGAAGTTCAAGGAAGACCACCTCAAGCTCCTGATCGCCATTGCCCACCAGGCGGCCCTGGCGGTCGAGGACACGCGGTACTACTCGGCGATGGTCCAGGCCGAACGTCTGGCGGCGGTCGGGCAGACGATCACGACGCTTTCGCACCACATCAAGAACATTCTGCAAGGCATCCGCGGCGGGAGCTATCTGATCGAGATGGGGCTTTCGGACGAGGATCCCTCGGTGGTGCGCAAGGGCTGGAAGATCGTCGAGAAGAACCAGAACAAGATCTCGGCGCTGGTGATGGACATGCTCACGTTCAGCAAGGAGCGCGAGCCCGACCGCGCGCCGTCGGACTTGAACCAGGTGGTTTCCGACGTCGTCGAGCTGATGCTGGCCTACGCCGCCGACCTCAACGTCGAACTCACCTGGCGGCCGGCCGCCGCGATGGAGACCTTCGTCTTCGATCCCGAGGCGATCCACCGCGCCGTGCTCAACGTGGTCAGCAACGCCATCGACGCCGCCGGCGAAGTCGAGGGCCCCGCGCGCGTCGACGTGTCCACCGAGTGGGCCGAGCGCGAAGGGCTGCTCCGCGTGATCGTCCACGACAACGGGCCGGGCATCCCTCCCGACGCCATGGACTCACTCTTCAGCCCCTTCATCTCCTCCAAGGGCGCCCGAGGAACCGGCCTGGGGCTGCCGGTGAGCCAGAAGATTCTCACCGAGCACGGCGGGCGGATCAAGGTCGAATCCGCCCCCGACCGGGGCAGCCGCTTCACGCTGGAGATGCCGGCCGTGGTGCCCGACACCGGGCCGGAAACGCTCCTGAAATGAGCTGTCGTCTACTCCACCCGAAAGCCGATCCGGACGGTCGTCTGGTATTGCTGGACCATGCCTTCCATGACGCTGCCGCGCTGTTCGATCACCTCGAACCAACTGATGTTCCGCACCGTCTCGCCGGCCTTGGCGATCGCATTGGCCGCCGCCTCGCTGAACGAATTCGTTGACGTGCCCACCACGTCGATCTTCTTGAAGATTGGATCCGACATGAGTCTCCTCCGCTGAAACCGGAACAGTTGCCGAGCCAACGTGCCGTGCCACGGCTCCGCGCCGCGGGCGAGGCGATCGGCTCCCACCGCATGTCGCTAGTTTAAGGTCTGGCCCTCGGCCCGTCGAGAAGGCAGGGGACAACGGCGCCGCGATGGTCAGCCAGTCCTGTTGGGGGGGTAAGTGATCTGTCAGAACGCCCATTTCCCCGCCAACGCGTCTTGACCGTCGGCCGCTGCGCCATACACTTATGGGGGGATGTTTCGGATCGTTGCACTTCCACTGACCAGGAGCCGTATCATGAGTTCTGTCGAGAACCCGTATCAGGCGCCGCCGTTTAGCTTTGCGGCCCAAGCCGCGGCCGGCGAACGGGCGGATTTCATCGCCAAGACCTACGGCCACCTGGCCGGCGCGATCCTGGTGTTCGTCGCCCTGGAGGCCCTGTTGCTGAGCCTGCCCGGCATCGATAGCCTGGTGGGCTTGATGATCGGCACCCGGTACGGCTGGCTGGCCGTCCTGGGGCTGTTCATGGTGGTCAGTTGGATCGCCGACAGTTGGGCTCGCTCGGCCATCTCGATGTCGACCCAGTACATGGGTCTCGGGCTGTACGTCCTGGCCGAAGCGGTCATCTTCGTGCCGCTGCTGTACATCGCCCGGGCGATGGACCCGATGCTCATTCCCACGGCCGGCGTGACCACGCTGGTGTTGTTTGGGGTGTTGACGGCGGTGGTGTTTGCCACGCGGGCGGATTTTTCGTTCCTGCGGTCGGTCCTGATCTTCGGCGGCTTCGCGGCGCTGGCGTTGATCGTCGTGGCGATTTTGTTCGGTTTCGCCTTGGGCCCGATCTTCACGGTCGCGATGATCGCGCTGGCCTGCGGGTACATCCTTTACGACACGTCGAACGTCTTGCACCACTACCGGATCGGCCAGCACGTCGCCGCCGCGTTGGCGTTGTTTGCCGCGGTCGCCCTGCTGTTCTGGTACATCCTGCGGCTATTCATGGGGTCGCGGCGTTGAGGACGGGATTGGCGTTTGCTTGACGTGGACGCCGCGGAGGGGGACAATGGATGTGCCCGTTCGCGATGGTGGTTCGCTCGTCGAATCGCCTCGGGCAAGCTGCCGCCGGCGTCTGGCGCCACACCTCGGCGAGCCAACCATCCCCCCGCATCGCGGCGCCGCCGCGAGGAATGCCCCCCCGGCGACAAGGCCCGAGTAGTCATGGCATCACGTGGACGCCCCCTTGCGCCGCGGTTCTTCGCGTGCCTCCTGTTCGTGGCCGGCATGGTTCTGCCGGCGAGCGCGCTTGCGGCCGAGACGCCTCGCGACCGCGCCGCGGTTCCCGCGGAGGCCGGCGCGGATTGGCCCATGTGGCACTACGACGCCAATCGCAGCGCGGCCACGCCGCACGCCTTGCCCGCCGAGTTGCATCCCCAGTGGGTTCGCGAGTATCCCCCGCTCGAGCCGGCGTGGGAGGAGGCAGCCAACCAGGACCGGATGCCTTACGACCGGGTGTACGAGCCGGTCGTCAGCGGCACGACGATCCTGTTCGGCTCCAGCCGCGGCGATTGGGTCACGGCGCTGGACACCCGCACCGGGCGGCAGAAGTGGCGTTTCTACACCGACGGGCCCGTGCGATTGCCGCCGGTCATTCACAACCGGAAGGCGTATTTCACGAGCGACGACGGGCATCTTTACTGCGTCGAGGTCGAGACGGGTCGGCTGGCGTGGAAGTTTCGCGGCGGGCCGGCCGACCGCAAGGTGTTGGGCAACGGGCGGCTGATCTCGGCTTGGCCCGCCCGGGGCGGACCGGTCGTCGCCGACGGAACCGTCTACTTCGCCGCCAGCATCTGGCCGTTCATGGGGATCTTCATTCATGCGTTGAACGCCGAGACGGGCGAGGTCGTCTGGACGAACGAGTCGCTGGGTTCGCGGTTCATCAAGCAGCCGCACGACGCTCCGTCGTTCAGCGGGATCGCGCCGCAAGGGGCGTTGGCCGTGCTCGGCGACCGGCTGCTGGTGCCCGGCGGACGCTCCGTGCCCGGCTGCCTCGATCGCCGCACCGGAGCGCTCCAGTACTTTCACCTCGCCGGCAGCCCCGGCGCCAACCGGAAGCTCGAGGGCGGCTCGCACGTCTCGGCCATCGGCGGCGTGTTCTTCAACCATCGTGGAATCTGCACCAGCGCGTACGATCTCGAAACCGGCGCGCTGGTGACCACGCTGATGAAGAGGACCCATCCCGTGCTGACCGACGAAGCGTGCTACTTCTCGGGCAATCCGGTGGTCGCTTGTCGTCTTCGCCCCTCGGGCAAGGACAAAGGGCCCCGTTGGGTCCTCGAAGAGCAATGGAAATGCGACGTCGACGGAACCGAATCGCTGATCAAGGCGGGAGAGCGTCTTTACGCCGGAGGCAAGGGCGTCGTCTCGGCGCTGGAACTGCAAAAGGACGGACCTCCCAAAGCCGGCTGGACCACGAAGATCGACGGCGCCCCCGCCCGGCTCTTGGCCGCGGACAACCGGCTGTTCGTCGTCACGCTGGAAGGGCGGATCCATGCGTTCGGCCCCGCCGGGGACCTGTCCCCTTCGGTGGCGCAAGGGGGACAGTCCCCTTTTCGCGGCGACAATGCCAGTCAGCGGGGCGACGTCCTCCCCGCCGCGAAAATCGGGACAGTCCCCGGCGTTCAAACCACCGAAGTCGCCCGGAAGATGCTCGAGACGACAACGCTCGGGCAAGGCTACTGTCTGGCGTTCGGGCTGGGCGACGGGCAGTTGATCGAGGCGATCGCAAACAGTTCGGACCTGCGCGTGATCGCGGTTGACCCGGATGCCGAGAAAGTCGCCCGGCTGCGCGAGCGGTTCGACGCGGCGGGCTTGTATGGCACGCGGGTGAGCGTCCACGTGGGCACGCCGGCGACGTTCCACGCGCCGCCGTACCTGGCGGTGCTGACGATTTCGGAGGACCTCGCTGCCGTCGGGTCTCCGGCGGACGAGACGTTTGTCCGTAGCGCGTTCCACTCGATGCGGCCTTACGGCGGCGTGGCGTGGATTGCAGCCAAGACCCCGGAGGAACACCGGGCGGTGGAACAAGCGATCGACGAGGCGAAACTCCCCGGCGCGAAGGTCCGGCACGTGGGCGATTACGTCGTCCTCTCGCGCGAAGGCGCCCTGCCCGGGGCCGGCAGTTGGACTCACCAATACGGCAACATCGCCAACACGTCGAAGTCGGACGACCGCTGCGTGCGGCTTCCGCTGGGGCTGTTGTGGTTCGGGGGCAACACCCATGCCGACGTCCTGCCGCGCCACGGCCACGGTCCGCCCGAACAGGTCCTCTGCGGCCGGTTGTTCATCGAGGGCGTCAACTCGCTTTCCGCCCGGGACGTCTACACCGGAAGACGACTCTGGAAGCGGGACTTCACGGACTTGGGCACGTTGGGCGTCTATTTCGACGCGACCTATCGCGACGATCCGCTGGACACGACCAACAACCAGGTCCACATCCCCGGCGCCAACGCCCGGGGAACGAACTTCGTCGTCACGCCCGAGGGCGTCTACCTGGCCTTCGGCGACGGCTGCGAGGTGATGGACCCGGCCACGGGCAAGACGCTCGCGCGGTATTCGTTGCCGGCCGAGCCCGAGGCGAAGGAGAAGCCGACCTGGGGCTACATCGGGGTCGCGGACGACGTGCTGGTGGCCGGCTCGCGGTTCGTTCGCTTCTCGACGAAGTACAAGGTCGCCGGCGAGAAGGTCTGGGACAATCTTGACACCACTTCCAGTCGGAA
This sequence comes from Planctomycetia bacterium, assembly GCA_026401055.1. Lineage (GTDB taxonomy): Bacteria > Planctomycetota > Planctomycetia > Pirellulales > Thermoguttaceae > JAPLNP01. The sequence goes on along the minus strand of JAPLNP010000223.1, from coordinate 317 downwards.
GCTCGTCGCGATGGACCGCCACACCGGCACCGTCCTCTGGACGCGGGAGTCGGAGTTCGCGTTTCGGCACAACGCGATCACGGCGGGCGGGGGCAAGTTGTTCGTCATCGACAGCCTGCCCGAGCCGATCCTCGACGCGCTTCGCCGCCGCGGCGAGAGTCCCCCGGGCAAGTCGCGGCTGCTGGCGTTGGACCTGAAGACTGGCCGGCCCGTCTGGAACCGCGACGAGGACGTCTTCGGCACCTGGCTGAGTTACGACGCCGCGCACGACATCTTGCTCCAAAGCGGCCGCAGCTCGCGCGACATGATCGTCGGCG
>JAPLNP010000215.1 GCA_026401055.1 Planctomycetia bacterium | reverse complement strand
GTTCCCCGGCCGCGGCTCGCCGCCCGATTGCGATCCGCCCAAGGAGTTGGATTGGGATTTCTACGTCGGCCCCTCGCCGATGATGCGCTACAACCCCAACTGCTACTACAACTACGGCTACGACTGGTTCAAGATCTCCGGCGCCGGCCACCAGGTGGCCTGGGGCGTACACCATTTCGACGTCGTGAACTGGGCGATGGGCGTGACGGATCCGATCTCGGCGGTGGCGATGGGCGGCAAGTACGCCATGCCCGACGACAACCGCTTCTGGCCCGACACGTTCGACGGCATCCTCGAGTACGGTCCCGGCCCGGTGGCCAAAAACGGATTCGTCCTGCAATACACGATGCGGATCGGCTCGCGTCGAGATTTCCGTGCCCATGGCAAGTGTTTCCTGGGCAGCAGCGGCTCGCTGTTCCTGGACCGCGCCGGCTACACGATCACCTCCGAGGAGCGCGAGGCCGGCGGCAAGCGGGAGAAGATCATCGAGGAGGATACCTTCCGAAGCGACGACGACAACCACCAGCAGGTGTTCCTCGAACACGTCCGCAATCGGACCATGCCGGAGGCCAACGTCGAGACCGGCCACTTCGCGACCCTGTCCGGCCACCTGTTGAACCTCTCCTACCTGGCCGGCCGCAAAATCCTCTGGGACGCCAAGGCCCAGCAAGCCATCGGCGACCCCAAGGCCAACGAGCTGATCCACCGCGAGTACCGGGCTCCGTGGAAGCTGGAGGTCTAGCCGGTCGTCGTTTGCCTCAGCACGGCGCGGATGTCTCGCGCGGAATGGACGACCTGCACGACCTCGACACCGTGACTCTTCGGACGGTAGAGGACCGCGAAGGGCCGCACTACGAACGCCCGAAGGTCTTTACCGAGGTCCTCGCGGGTCTGGCCCAAGAGCGGCTGCGTCGCGAGAAGGACGAACGTCTCGTAGAGAATCTCGATCTGACGTGTCGCCGCGGCGGGATTATTGCCATGGATGCCGATGAAGTCCCAGATTTCGTCGAGGTCGTCGCGAACGGCCGGATCAAGCGTGAAGCGACTCATCGGGCGATCCGCCCGACCTCGTGGCGCTCGTGGCCGCGAGCTTGAACGTCGTCAAAGAAAGCGCGTAGCGATTCGTCGTCGTCCAGATCGATCCCCTCGCCACGGTCGAGCCGGTCGAGCCGTGTCTTGAGATTCTCCTTGAGGCGGGCAAGCTCGGCGTCGCGTTGGCGGAGCAGCCGTACCGCTTCGAGCAACATCTCATCCTCGCTCTGGTAATTGCCCGCGACGATGCCCTCGTGGAGAAGTCGCTGAAGCTCGGGCGGAAACGGGTAACTCATCGCTTTGGACCTCCGACGCACTTATCGGTCTCGTCTTCCTATTGCATCATATCGAGGCCGAAAGGACCCGTCAACGCGGTTTGCCTCTCCTGGGGGGTCTCTTGCGGCCGGCATCGACTCCGGCGACCTTGTAGTTCGCAAGCCGCCCGTGGTATACTCCCGGCTTGATTTGCACCCGGGAAAGGACGGTGGTTTGTCATGCGGACCGACAACGTACTCGATCTGATCGGCAACACGCCGTTGGTGCGGCTGCGGGGGGAGAACATCTACGCCAAGGCGGAGTTCCTCAACCCGGGCGGGAGCATCAAGGATCGCGTGGCCCTGGCGATGTTGGAGGGGGCCGAACGCGACGGCCGACTCAAGCCCGACACCATCATCTGCGAACCCACCAGCGGCAACACCGGCATCGGAATCGCCCTGATCGGCCGCCTCAAAGGCTACGCGGTCCGTATCGCCATGCCCGAAGGCATGAGCGAGGAACGCAAGAAGATCATCCGGGCGTTGGGGGCCGAGTTGGTGCTGACGCCGGACGAGGAGAGTATCGGGGGCGCGGTGAAGGCGGTCCAACGGATGGCGGCCGAAGACCCCCGCGTCTACGTTCCGCAGCAATTCGAGAACCCCGACAATCCCCGCTGCCACTACGAGCAAACCGCCCAGGAACTCTGGCGCCAGATCAGCGGCGAGGTGGACTGCTTCGTGGCGGGCGTGGGCAGCGGCGGGACGTTGCAGGGCGTCGGCCGGTTCCTCAAGGAGCACAGGCCCGACGCGAAGATTGTGGCCGTCGAGCCGAAAAACGTCTCGGCTCTTTTGGGCCACGAGCCGGGCTTGCACCAGATCCAGGGCATCGGCGACGGCTTCATCCCGGCCGTGCTCGACGTCTCGATGGTCGACGACGTCGTCGAGGTGACCGACGAGGACGCCATCGAGACCACCCGGCAACTCGCCCGCGAACTCGGACTCTTGGTCGGCATCTCCTCCGGCGCGAACGTTTGGGCGGCGCGGCAACTGGCCAAGTCGATCAAGGGCAACATCGCCACGGTCCTGCCCGACCGCGCCGAACGGTACTTCAGCACCTCGCTGCTGTGACGCGGCAGGGGACTGTCCCGATTTTCGCGGCGCGGAGGACGGTGCCTCGCCAACTGGCGTTTTCGCCGCGAAAATGGGACTGTCCCCCTCGCCGCGGACAACGATCCTCATCCACCGAAAGGCATCCCCATGGAACCCGAAGACCTCCCGCGTCCGGTCGTCGTCGGCTTGGGCGAACTGCTGTGGGACTGTTTCGACGACTCGCGCCGGCCCGGTGGCGCGCCGGCCAACGTCGCTTTTCAGGCCGGACAACTCGGCTTCCGAGGCGTCGTCTGTTCCCGCGTGGGGTGCGATCCGCCGGGCGACGAATTGCTCGATTTCCTCGCCGGACAAGAACTCGCGACCGACTGGATCGAGCGCGACGCCGAGCATCCGACCGGCACGGTCACGGTGGATACCACTCGGGCGGACCATCCGGAGTACACGATCCACGAGCACGTCGCCTGGGACCATCTCGAATTCGACGCGGCACTGGAAGCTTTGATGGCCGGCGCCGCGGCGGTCTGCTTCGGCACGCTGGCCCAGCGCGCGCCGGTCTCGCGGGAGACGATCCATCGGGCGCTGGCCCACGCGCCGCCGGGGTGCCTCGTGGTCTGCGACGTCAACCTGCGTCAACGGTGGTACGACCGCGAGGTGCTCCAGCGGTCGCTGGCCGCCGCGGGGGCGGGCCGGCTGCGGCACTGGCCCTTGGACAGCCAGGCGTCGTTTGCCAATCGCGTCGGCGCGCTGGTTGCCTCGCGTGCCGGGGCCATGCCGGCATTGCGCGACGAGTTCGCCCGATTGCTGGCCGAGTGCGAGTAGGGTCACCGCGTGGCAGACGATTTTCCACGGCAAGCCGTCCACTTGAAAGGACTGGTTCGGCAGATCGTCTTCCGCCCCGGGGGTCCACCGGCACCGAGGCCCATGCACTTCGATCGGCAACGCAACGCCCTGGTGGGCGAACATGGTTCCTTGCGGGTCCTCAAGGATGACGAAATGTCCTGCAAGTTTGCCATGTTGATTGAACGTGAGTGTGAAGGTCTCGGCCCAAGCCGTCATTCAGCAACTCCGCGTTCCGCCGTCCGCTCTCGCCTTGCCTCCCCCCACGTCCATGCCCTACAATGTCCGCTTTTCCGGAGCATCGTCCGCTCGCTTCCGCCGCGACGGGCGTTTGCACCGTCTCCAATCCCTAACCTTCAACCCCCAATCTCTAGCCCCTAATCCCCACCCATGCGCTGGACAAAAACGTTCATCCCGACGATGAAGGAAACGCCCGAAGGGGCGGAAATCCCTAGCCACGTCCTCATGCTTCGTGCCGGACTGATCAACCAGGTCATGGCCGGGGCGTATACCTATTTGCCGCTCGGGCTGCGAAGCCTCCGCAAGGCCGAGCGGATCGTCCGCGAGGAGATGGACGCCGCCGGGGCGATCGAACTCCTGATGCCGGCGATCACGCCGCTGTCGCTCTGGGAGCAGACCGGCCGGGTCAAGGCTTTCGGCGACGTGCTGATCCAATTCACCGTCCGCCGCCAGAACCGCAAGATCCAAATGGCCCTGGGCCCGACGCACGAAGAGGTGATCACCGACCTCGTTTCGCGCCACATCTCCAGCTACCGGCAGATGCCGATCACGCTGTACCAGATTCAGACCAAGTTCCGCAACGAGGAGCGCCCCCGCTTCGGCGTCCTGCGCACGAGCGAGTTCCTGATGAAGGACGCCTACAGCTTCAACACGTCCGTCAAGTCGCTCGACGAGAGCTACGAAAAGATGTACGCGGCGTATTGCCGGATCTTCGGCCGCTGCGGGCTGGAGTATCTGCCGGTCGAGGCCGAGAGCGGGCCGATCGGCGGCGACGCCAGCCACGAGTTCATGGTGCCCGCCGAAAACGGCGAGGACACCGTGGCGCACTGCCAGGCGTGCGGCTACGCGGCGAACCTGGAGCGTGCCGAGGTGGGCTGCCGCGATTGCGTCCCGCCCAATGTGCCGCCGGCGAAGCTCGCCAAAGTCGCCACGCCCAACGCCGGAACCATCGCCCAAGTCTGCGCCCTGTTGAAGTGCCGGCCCGAGGAGATGATCAAAACGTTGATCTACTCGGCCGACGAGAAGCCGATCGCCGTGCTGCTGCGCGGCGACCGCGAGGCCAACGAGGGCAAGATCCGCCGCGCGATCGGGGTCGAAAAACTCGCACTCGCCGAGTCGGACGTCATCCAGCGCGTCACCGGCGCCCCGGTCGGTTTCGCCGGACCCGTGGGCCTCAAGGAAGCCATTCCCGTTTGGGCCGATCGCGATCTCTTGATCGTGCGAAACGCCGTGACGGGCGCGAACGAGCGGGACGCGCATCTGACCGGCGTCAACCTCGGCCGCGATTTCGACGTGCCGGAAGACCGTTTTCGCGACTTGCGCAACGCCGCCGAGGGCGACCCCTGCCCGCGGTGCAGCGCAGCGCTCTCGCTGCGTCATGCGATCGAGGCGGGCCACGTCTTCAAGCTCGGCACGAAATACTCCGAGGCCCTCGCCGCCCGATTCCTCGACGACCAGGAACAACTGCACCCGATCATCATGGGCTGCTACGGCATCGGGATCAACCGGATCATCGCCGGGCTGATCGAGACGAGCCACGACGACGCGGGCATCATCTGGCCGGTCGCCTTGGCGCCGTACGAAGTGTACCTCGCGCCCTTGAAGGTGACCGACGAGCCCACGATGATCGCCGCCGACCGGCTGCACGACGAACTGCAGCAGGCGGGCGTCGAGGTGCTCTTGGACGACCGCGACGTTCGCGCCGGCGTGAAATTCAAGGACGCCGATCTCATCGGCATCCCGCTTCGCATCGTCCTCGGCCCTCGCGGTCTGGCCGAAGGCAAGCTCGAACTCAAATGGCGTTGGGACGCCGAGCCCGAGATGCTCGATCTCGACGTCGCCGCCGAGCAAATCGCCGAGATGATCCGCGAGGAGCGCGCCGAAGCCACGCGGTTCAAGGAGCGTTGCCGCGATTGATATAGCGTGGGTCGAAAATGTAGACGAGGCCGCCGAAGACACGGTGAGCGTGGCAGATCGCCGCGTTTAACCAACAGTGCACGGTCTGAATCCGATTCGCCCGGCGGCCGAGCCCCACCAGCACCTTTTTGATAGGGGTAGGGAAGGCCGATTGGCTCGGCCTCCCCTCCCTCCGAACCGGACGGGCGGATTTCCCGCATCCGGCTCTCCGGTTGATGGTGTTACCTCTGAGAGGATTGAACGAACCGCGCATGGACTGCCAGAAGGCAG
>JAPLNP010000323.1 GCA_026401055.1 Planctomycetia bacterium | reverse complement strand
GCCCAGGAGATGCTCGCCGAGATCGCCGGCCTCGGCGGCGTTTCGCTCCAGCCGGCCGCCGGGGCCCACGGCGAGTTGACGGCGCTGTTGACCGCCGCGGCGTACTTCCGCGACACGGGCCAGCGGCGCAGCACGGTGTTGATTCCCGACCAGGCGCACGGCACCAACCCGGCCAGCGCGACGACGGCCGGCTTCCGCGCGGTCGAGGTGAAGAGCACCTCCGGCGGAATCGGCGACCTCGACGACCTTCGCGTCCGGCTCGATCACCAGTCCTCCGTGGTCATGATCACCATCCAGAACACGCTCGGGTTGTTCGACGGCCAGATCGCCCGGATCGCCGAGATGGTTCACGCCGTGGGCGGGTTGGTCTATCTCGACGGGGCGAACATGAACGCGATCCTGGGCATTGCCCGGCCCGGCGACTTCGGCGCCGACATGATGCACTTCAACCCGCACAAGACGTTCAGCGGCCCGCACGGCGGCGGCGGACCCGGCGCGGGTCCAATCGCCGTGTGCGAGAAGCTCGCGCCGTATCTGCCGTCGCCGCTGGTAGTCAAGGAGGGCGATACGTTCCGGCTCGATTATGATCGGCCCAAGTCGATCGGCCGCGTGCGGAGTTTCGTCGGCAACGTCGGAGTGCTGGTCCGGATGTACTGCTATCTCTTGACGCACGGGCCGGACGGCCTGCGTCGGGTGTCGGAAAACGCGGTGCTCAACGCGAATTATCTTCTCAGCCGCGTGCGGCATTTTCTGCCCGTGGCGTCGGGCAACCGGTGCATGCACGAATTCGTCGCGACGGCCTCGAAGCTCAAGGCCGACCGCGGCGTGACGGCGATGGACGTCGCCAAGCGGCTTCTGGACTACGGCTACCACGCCCCCACCGTCTATTTTCCTCTGATCGTCCGCGAGGCGCTGATGATCGAGCCGACCGAGACGGAGGGCAAGGCGACGCTGGACGCCTTCGCCGAGGCGTTGTTCCGCATCACCGAGGAGCCGCAAGAGTTGTTGCACGACTCGCCGCATTCGACGTTGGTCAGCCGGCCCGACGAAGTGCTGGCCGCTCGAAAGCCGGTTCTGCGGTGGACGCCGGCGGAGTGAGTTGCCGGTTGTCAGTTGTCCGTTCTCGGTGGGTGGCACGTCCCCGAGCTTCCGGCGAAGGGCGTGGCTGAGCGGACCTGGATGCCCACCACGTCCTTCGCCTTAGGCTCAGGGCGCGCCACCCCATCGGCATTATTGACCTGCGATTATTCGTCTTTCCCCCGCCGCTGTGAGTCATGCCCGATCGTACCCCTTGCCGACTGTTGATCGATTCTCCGGCCTCCGGGGCCTGGAACATGGCGGTCGACGAGGTGTTGCTGGAATCGGCGGCCGAGTCGGGCGGCTGCTGGTGGCGGTTCTATCGGTGGCGGGAGCCGACGCTCTCGCTGGGCTACTTCCAGTTGCTCGAAGACCGCGCGCGACACGCCGCGAGCCGCCACTGTGGGGTCGTCCGTCGCGCCAGCGGCGGCGGGGCCATCGTCCACGACGCCGAACTGACCTATAGCCTCGCGGTCACGGCCGGGCATCCGTTGGCCAAGGGCCCCGCGCAACTCTACCGGACCATCCACGCGACGCTCGTCGACGTGTTGGCCGGGTTCGGGATCGAAGCGTCGCTTTGGGCCGGTACTGGCGTTCGAAGCGAAGACCAACCCTTTCTGTGTTTCCAGCGCCGCGCGGCCGGCGACGTCGTCTGCGGCGATGCGAAGATCGGCGGCAGCGCCCAACGACGCTTGCGCGGCGCGGTGCTCCAGCACGGCAGCGTCCTGCTGGAGCGCAGCGGCGCCGCGCCGGAATTGGCCGGCCTGGCCGACCTCGGCGCCACGATCGGCCATGAGCCCCTGATCGCGTCATGGACAGCCGCCCTGAGCGACCGACTGCGTCTGGAGTTCCGCGGAACGTCGCTGTCCGAGGCCCAGCAGGCCCGCGCGGCCGCTCTCGCGCGAACGAAATACGGCTCCCCGGCGTGGACCGCGCACCGGGGCCGATGAGCGAGCCACCCACAAGAGTTAATCCTTATCCACTGTATTGGGTGAAAGGCGGATTGTCCCGATCTCTTGTAGGGAAAAAAGGGCTGCCTCGGTGCGGTTTACCGTCGCGGAAAGCGTCGTTGGCCCAAGATGATTTTGACTTATCCGGCACGACCTGTTACTATCAAGGGTAATGGGTGATAGTGTCCGCGGATCCGGCCCGGCGTGGCCCCGGTGCTCATCAGGGTCGGGCAGGAACGGGCCCGGGGGCGACCCGCGTGACCGTTTTTCACAGAGCGTTCGGGTTGTTGTGGCCCAAGGCTTCCTCGTCTACTCTGTGAAAGGGAGGGTGGTAATGGAAGTCAAACTCGTGGTGATCGGTGGAGGCAACGCGGGACAATCGGTGCCCGTCGCCGGTCCCAAGTTCTTCATCGGCCGGTCGGAGGAGTGCCAGCTTCGCCCCAATAGCGACCTCGTGAGTCGCCACCACTGCGCGATCATGGTCGACGAAGGGCTGGTTACCGTCCGGGACTTCGGCAGCCGCAACGGGACCTTCGTCAACGGAGAGCGCATCCGGGGCGAGGAAGAACTCAAGGCGGGCGACAAACTGTCGGTCGGCCCGTTGGAGTTCGAGGTCCAGTTTGGCGTCAGCCTGGGCGGCCCCAAGAAGTCCAAGGTGCACAACGTCGAGGAAGCCGCCGCCCGAACCGTCGAGTCGGCCAAGGCCCCGGCCGCCACCGACGACGAGATGGACATCAGCGACTGGCTCGGCGCCGAGGGAGCCGACACAACCCACGACACGCGGCCGATCGACCCGGTCGACAAAGGCACGGTGACCCTGGGCGCGGACCAAACGAACCACTGGATGCCACCTGAGACGCCCGAGACCCCGGAGCCGAAAGAACCCGAGAAAAGCGACAAGGAGAAGCATGCCAAGGGCAAGACGCCGGGCCAATTCCACGGACTGAAGAAGCCCAAGGCCGTTAACAGCCAGACGGCCGCCGAAGACGTGTTGCGACACTTCTTCCACCGGCGATGACCCTCCCGGACGCTTCCGTGCCATCGTCCTCCCGCCGCCGTGCGTTTCACGCCGGCGACACCGCCGTGTTCCCCGTTTGACTCGCCCCGACAGAGCAGGAGAAGAGGCTCCCGTGAAATCTGCCCACCCATCTCGCGAATCGGCCTCCTTGCTGGGCATCGCGTTCGACGCCGACGACGGACAAACCCGACTCACTCGGGGAAAGAACTTCGCCCTGGTCGGCGGGTCGGAGCAGACCCATGCCGTGATGCGGGAGACCGCCGTGAAGATCAACGAGCACGTCGATCGGGCGGGAAAACGGCTGGAAGACGTCTCGATCGGCGAACTGCGCGACATATGCCAGGAAGTGACCGAGTCGCTTGACCACCGGAAGTAGCCTGGCGCGCAGCCACCGGTGACGGCCTCTTGGCCGCGCCGGCCCTCTTGGTCCCCCCCGGCGACCCAGTGCGATTCTCGGGTTGCCGCCCTCACAATCGTTTCTTTGGCGCAGATGGTAATAGTCGCCTAATCGGCTTATACCGCTACAGCTGCCCTCTTTACCCAATCGGTCAACTTTGCCACGCCGACGGTCCGATGACTTGCTGCCATGGGGGCAGGTTGTTCTCCGCGTCAGGTGACCGGTTCCAGGAAAAAGGGGTTTGTCCATGGTCAAGACCAAACTGAAGACCAACGGGAAGACAGCCGAGGCGAAGACGAGCAAGAAGGCGGCTCGAACGATGCCCAAACAAGCCACTGTTGTGGGCAAAAACAGCGAAGAGACACCCGCCGGCCGGGTGGCAAAGAAGGCGTCCACCAGCGTCCCCACGGCCCATCCGCGGAAGCCGAGCGACTCCCCGGTCGTCAACCGCCGCACCCAGGCCGAGCGACGCAAGTCCGTGGATCGGCGGACCCGGCAGGAACCGGCGGCGGTTGAACGGCGCACGTTCGAGCGTCGGGCGAAGGTGAGCCGGCGGCGGCAGATCGATCCGACCACTTGCGAACGCGACTACACCGGCGATGAGCTCGAGTTCATGGGTGCCCTGGACGAGTACAAACGCACCAGCGGCCGAATGTTCCCCACCTGTAGCGAGGTCCTCGAAGTGATCCGGGGTCTGGGCTACCAAAAGCGGTCCGAAGAGGAATCGGCCCCCGCAATCGCCGAGCCGGCATTGACCGAGGCCCGACCCGGGCAGCCTGCCGAGGCGGTCGCGGTCTAGCGCCTTGTCTATTCCGATCTGATGGATGAAGCGAGGTTCCATGTGGCATGGCCGCCCTCGGCTGTGCGGGATCGTCCGCCACGGTCGAGGGCGGCTGTGCCACATGAGACCTTACCCCCCCTGGGTTGGGTAAAACGCTCTTGCACGCCCCCGGCGGTTTCGCTATTCTCCCGCTTCGGTTGCTCCGTTCCCGGCGTCGCGACAGAGACCGTCGGTGACGCGCTGGTCCCTCCTCCTTGCCAAATGAGGCGTGTTGGCCGTGTCCAAGTCACGATTCCCACAGCGCTCGGGTCGGTTGATGGGTCCGCGTCCGGGGGCGACTGTCTTGCTCGGGCTGTGCGTGCTGGCGACCGGTTGCGGCAGTTTCGCCGCCCGGGGGCTCAATGCCGGAGGCGTCCGCAAGTTCGAACAGGCCCGGTACCAGGAGGCGATCCAGGACTTCCAGCAGGCCATCTACAACGACGCGAACAATGCCGACGGATACTACAATCTTGCGGCGGCGTACCATCGCCTGGCGTCGCTCGAGAAGCGGAAGTCCGACTACGATCAGGCCGAGAGCTACTACAACCAGTGCCTGGATCGCAACGGCGATCACGCCGAATGCTACCGCGGATTGGCCGTCCTCTTGGCCGAGCAAGGCCGGAAGGAAGAGGCCTTTCGGCTGATCGAAGGCTGGGTCGACCGCCGTGGCGATCTGGCCGAGCCCCGGATCGAACTGGCACGCTTGCTCCAGGAGACCGGACGGACCGACCTCGCCAAAGAGCGTCTCGCCGAGGCGCTGACGCGCGATCCGAACAACTCCCGGGCGTTGGCGGCCTTGGGTAATCTGCGCGAGACGACCGGCGAGCGCGCCCAGGCACTGGCCGACTATCAGCGCTCGCTCGGGCAGAACCGCTTTCAACCGGAGGTTGCCGCCCGGGTCGCCGCTCTGCAGGCCGCGACGCCGCCCTCATCGACCTCCGGCGTCTCGTCCGGGGGAACGCAAACAGCAGGCAGCGGCGCGGGCACGCTCCGCTAGGCGTTGCGAGAGTTCGACCAGCGGGCCCCGGCCATACTCGGCCCGCTGCTGTCCTTGCTGCTCCCGTTCGACGATAACTCGCCCGATCTCCCGTCGCGGGCTTCCTGAAGACCCGACGGCGCCGGTAGGTTTTCACTCATGCCCATGAGTGTAGCCCCCGGTCCCGGTCATGTTAACGCCTGCCCAGTTTCGGCGAGGCATCCGCCTCCTCTACTTCTCCGGCGAATCGATCCGCCATCGGACCATCGCTACGTCCATCGTGCACCGCTCCGTGCCCGGGGCGTTGCGAAAACCGGTGCCGAAGGCGGTCAGCAGCGTCCCGTCGGGCAGGCGGACCGTGGAGGAGGACTGGACGCCGCCGTACCAGTCGTCCTCGCCCTTGAGGTTGCCTGCCCACTGGGCAAGAATGTAGCGGCGCGGCAGGTCCCAAGTCCGTCCGTTGTCGCGACCGATCACTGCTTCGACGCCGAATTGGGGAAAGCCCTCGGCGTTGCTGGGGTAACCCAATCGCACGATGTAGCTCATGAGGATGCTCCCGTCGGGCAGGAGGACCATGCTGGGATGGTGGCGGCCCCATTCGTGGAGCGTATTCAGCTCCGACCACGTCTTTCCTTCGTCTTTGGAGATCGAAACCGCAAGTCCGCTGTAGTGATCGAACCCGTGATGAGCGAACCGTTTCGGATTGTCGGTGCGGCAGGCGGCAATCCAGTCGCCGTTGCGGGCGACGATTATCGAGACTTCGTTGACGCCGAGCCACTGGGGGATTTTGTTCGCCGGGCTCCACGTCTTGCCCTCGTCCGAACTCGATCGGAAATAGGCTTGCGAGTAGAAACCGTCGGCCGATCCCCAGGCAATGCCGGTCGGTTTCCAGCAGCCCTGCGCGAGAAGTTTCACCTTGCCGTCGGCGTCCCGCGCGACCAGCAGCGGATCCCACGTGTACATGGTTTCGCCCGGGACGTCGACCGCCATTTTCTCCCAGGTTTGGCCGTAATCGGAACTGCGCCAACAACTGGAGAGCGACTCGGGATAGCCGATGAGTCTCCCGCCGCCCAAGTAGGTCAGTCCCAGAAGACCCGTATCGGGCTGACCGGCGACGGGCGGCGTTGACCACAGCCGCTTGCTCCACGTCTTGCCGTGGTCGTCGCTGGCAATCAAGTTCGGTTGGCCCGTCCCCGTCAGCACCAGCATCAGCACTCGGTCTTTCTCCGGCATGTACGCCAGGTAAGGCACCTGGGCGTTCTCGCCGTTCCAGGTCTTGCTGATCCACTGTATCTCGGCGGGCAGTTCGATCGGCTTCTTGTCGCCGTCGAGCCGGAGGACCGTGTGTTGGGCATTGTCGAACGGGTGCGGCTGCGGCTTGGGCAACGTGCCCTCCACACGAAGATCGTCGACCGCAATGCCCGTGTGCCCGCTACGCTTGTCGATGTCCACTTGAAGACACGCGACGTTGCCCGCGGCACTGTCCCAGTCAAAGACCGGGGACTTGAACTCTTGATCGCGGCCTTGGGCATCTTTCCACCGCGCCTGGCCCGAGGCTCTGTTGTGGTCCAGGTCGACGGTCATGGTCAGTTCGACGGTGGTGTCGTGCGCGCCGGCAAACGCCGCCTTGAGGATTTCGCAGGGGCCGATCTTCTTCTCGAGCAACGGGTAGCCACTCGAATTGGCGTAGGCGACCCAGAACGCCCAGCCGTCGGCCGTGCTGATCCAGCCGCCGCCGCGGCCGAAGAACCGCGACGGGGCGGGTCGAAGACTGACCACCGAGCCGGCCGACGTCGTGCCCGGGGCAAACGCCCGACACGAGAGCACCGCGCGTCCGGCGGCCACGGCGGGAAAGTTCTTATGGAAAACGTTTTCCGCTTCGGCCGCCGTCGCCGTGACGCCGTCAAGGTAGTTGCCGCCCCAACCGTATTTGCCCGAGCCCACCAACACGTTGCCCACGCTCTGCTTGGCGGGGTCGTTGGGACTGATGAGCGTCCAGCCGAGCGGCGCGTCGACGATGGATTGGCCGGGCTTGACTGCCGGTCCGTCGAAGTCTTCGGAGCAGAGGATCTCCGCAGCGGGGGAAGACGGGGAAGACACTGTCGGGATGGCGAGGAGTGTTATGACGGCAACGATGCGGAGCCAAGCTGGGTTCATGGCGGGATTCTCTCTGAACGAGAATGCTTGCCGGATCGGGATTACGTTGCGGTGACGTTCGCTCGAAGGAACTCCGCCACGGCCGACTTGGGAGTGGATCTGGTCGCGGTGGATGTCGATGACTTCGTCGAGCAAGAGGAAGGTCGGCTGCACGGGCTCACTCCGCCAGCCGCTTCAGTGTCTCGCCGTATTGTTCGTTGCAGGCATCCAACGCCCGCTGAAACTCCTTGCGTCGGCGTTTGTCCGGCGCGGGAGCGATCACCAGCACCCGGCCGTCAGTGGAGATGTTCAGCGGCGTCTGTTCGTCGATGCCCAGCAGATCCAGAATGGGTCGGTCGATTACCAGGGCGAGGCTATTGCCGTGTTTGCTCAGCTTTTTGGTCATCATCACGCAGTCCTCCGCGAACAGGGGTTCCAGGGACGTTATACCATTGTAGTACCTTCTGTAGATCCAGGCAAGGGGATTGCCTTCGCCAGCGGTTCAGTCCTCCGTTGGAGTGCCCATTGGTCATTGGTGCTCGGGCATGGGTCACTTCCCGTCCGTCCGAACTTTCCACCGGGCCCCTTGTCTGAAGCCGGGGCGGGGGGTAGGATGCCGGTTTCGTTTTCTACTTCGGAGAGTGCGACATGCGCCACGTACTTTCGGCTTTGGTCCAGAACGTTCCGGGAGTGTTGTCCCACATATCGGGCATGCTCGCCTCGCGGGGGTACAACATCGACAAAGCAACTGGAAAAGATCGTCACCGTCGTCCGCGTGGACGTCATCAGTTCGCTGGACCACGTCGAGCGAGACCTGATGCTGATTAAGGTGGCCGCCAAACGCGGTCATCGAAGCGAGGTCCGCGAGTTGACCGAGATTTTCCGCGGCCGGATCGTCGACGTCGGGGCCGAAATGGTCATGATCGAGATCGCCGGCCAGGAACGCAAAATCGAGGCGTTCATCGAAATGATGCGTCCATTCGGAATCATCGAACTGGTCCGCACCGGACGCATCGCCATGGTCCGCGGCGGCAATCAGAAGGTTGACGAGACTGAGAAGGACCAATGAACAAACACCAATGACCAATTCGACAAAGCGGAAAGCGGAACACCGACCGCGGGCGTCCGGCTCGCGGCTATTCGCCTCTCGACAACCGATAACTGACAACCGACAACTGACATTCCAAGGAGCAAGAAACCATGACGGCCGAGGTCTTCTACGATAAGGACGCCGATCTCTCGTTGCTGAAGAACAAGACGATCGCGATCCTGGGCTACGGTTCCCAGGGCCACGGGCATGCCCAGAACCTGCGCGACAGCGGATGCAACGTGATCGTCGCCGAACTCGAGGGCACGGCCAATCACGAGCAGGCCGTCAAGGACGGTTTCAAGCCCATCACGGCCGCGGCGGCCACGAAACAGGGCGACATCATCACGATGCTCCTGCCCGACGAGGTCCAGGCCGACGTTTTCCGCGCCGAGGTTCGCGACAACCTGTCTCGGGGAAACATCCTGGTCTGCTCGCACGGCTTCAACGTCCATTTCAACCAGTTTGAGATCCCCAAGGGCGTCGCGACGATCCTCGTGGCTCCCAAGGGGCCGGGCCACCTGGTTCGCGCCGAGTTCGTCAAGGGCGGCGGCGTGCCCTGTTTGCTGGCTCTGGGACCCAATGCCGACGACGCCGCCCGGAAGATCGGCCTGGCCTACGCCAAGGGCATCGGCGGCACCCGGGCGGGCGTGATCGAAACCACGTTCGCCGAAGAGACCGAGACCGACCTGTTCGGCGAACAGGTGGTGCTCTGCGGCGGGATCACGGCCCTGATCAAGGCGGGCTACGAAACCCTGGTCGAGGCCGGCTACCAGCCCGAAATGGCCTACTTCGAGTGCATGCACGAAGTGAAGCTCATCGTCGACCTGCTCTACCAGGGCGGCATGAACTACATGCGCTACAGCATCTCGAACACGGCCGAGTACGGCGACTACACCCGGGGACCGCGGATCATCAACGACCAGACCAAGGCCGAGATGCGGAAGATTCTCACGGAGATTCAGACGGGCCAGTTCGCGCGGGAGTGGATCCTGGAGAACAAAGCCGGCGCGCCGTCGTTCAAGGCCCTGCGGCGCCTGGAACGCGAGCACCCGATCGAGGAGGTCGGGCTCCAATTGCGACGGCTGATGACCTGGATCAACGCCAAGGAGGTATAGTCCTCCCTCTCCCTCTGGGGGAGGGTTGGGGTGAGGGGGTCGGGTCGCCTCGCAGAAGTTGGACCCTCACACTAACCTTTTCAAGGAGGGAGAGGGGTGCCCGAAAGACACCCCCATACGCACGAAGTTAAGAAACGGTGTAGTTTAGAAGTTCTGGATTTTCAAGGAGTTGGAACAGACTTGGATGTTTCCGGCGGCGTTGTACTCGGGC
>JAPLNP010000249.1 GCA_026401055.1 Planctomycetia bacterium | reverse complement strand
GAGCGCGGCGAAGGGCGTGGCGGGCATCCGCCGACCGTTCAGCCACGCCCTTCGCCTTGGGCTCAGGGACGTGCCACCCACTGACAACCGACAACTGGCAACTGACAACCATGTCGCAAATCTTGGCCATCGACTGGGATGATCGCGAGGCGAGATTCGTCTTGGCCAGCACGAGCGGGGAGAAGCTCCACGTCACCGCCGTCGCGGCGATCCCCTTCGACGATCTGCCCGAAGCGGAAACCGTCGGCGACGCCGGCGTCGAGGCGGCCTCCTCGCCCGATCCGCGACTGGTCCGGACGCTTCGGGCCGCGATTGCCCGGCACCGCGCGGCCAGGGCCACGACGCTGCTGGGCGTGGACCGCGGCAGCATCGAGTTGATGCATCTGACGCTGCCGCCGGCACGCGACGACGAGCTGCCCGAAATGGTCACCAACCAGGCCCTTCGCGAATCCACCGCGTTTTCGGACAAGGCCTCGATGGATTTCCTCGCGCTGGATGACGACCCGGCGCAGCCCCGCCAGGTTATCGTCGCCATCTTGGGCGAGGCGCAGCTCGAGCGGATCCGCGCGACGTGCGCGGCGTCGGGCATCAAGCCGCGGCGGATGCTCTTGCGGCCTTACGCCTCGGCCTCCTTGTTCTCGCGGACCGCCTCGCCCCAGGAAGACGTGTGCCTGCTGGTGAATCGCGTGGCCGACGAGGTCGACCTGACGGTCTTGGTGCGCGGCAAAGTGGTCTTCTCGCGGACCGCCCGACTGCCCGCCGAAGTCGACAAGGACACCGCCACCGGACGGCTCGTCGACGAAATCAAGCGGACCTTGGCGGTCTCCCCGGACAACACGGGCGGCGCGGGGCCCGTCGAAGGAATCTACATTTTCGGCAGCCCCGGCGATCACCAGGATCTCGTCCAGGGGATCGGCGAAGAACTCGCCATGCCGACGATGGTGATCGATCCGTTCGTGGCGGTCGACGTGGCGGGGCCGCTGATGCCGGAGAACTCGGGTTCGTTTGCCTCGCTTTTGGGCATGGTGCTCGACGAAGTCCGCGGCGGCGCGCACGCCATCGACTTCCTCCACCCCCGCAAACCACCCGCGCCGCCCGATCGGCGACGGCCGCTCTTGGTGGGCGCCGCGATGGTGGTGGCGTTGATCCTCTTCGGCGGCTATTACGTCTGGGATCAACTCGCCTCGGTCGACGTCGAGAATCAGAAGCTCGCGGTGGAGTTGGCGGACGTCAAGGGCCTGGTGAAGCAGGCCGCCCAGAAGAAACAGGCTGTCGCGGCGATCCGCGAGTGGCAGGTGGACGAGGTCAACTGGCTCGACGAGCTGCGCGACCTTTCGCTGCGGTTCCCCTCCAGCCGCGACGCGATCGTGCTGAAGATGACGATGTCGCCCGGCCGCGGCGGCGGCGCCACCATCCAGTTCAGCGGCCTGGTCCGCGATCCCTCGATCGTCGTGCGGATGGAAAGCGGCATCCGCGACTCATTCCACGAGATTCGCAGCAAAGGGGTGCAGGAGCGCCAGCGCGAGAAAGACTATACCTGGCAGTTCGAGACGTCGATGTCCGTCGCCCGGCGCGACAAGAGCCAATACGTCAGTCATCTCCCCCAGCGACCGGCGACCGAGAAGAACCCCGCGGCGGCGCCGGAGTCGCCCAAGCCGCCGCCCGGCGACTCGACCAAACAAACCTCCACCCGATCCGCTCCGCCGAAGCGCGTCGCGGCGCGCCAACGGCCCTTCGCCGGCGCGAGGGCGTCCGATCCATGATAAACCGCAAGAACCTCCTGCTGTTGGTCCTCGGCGTCATCCTGGCGTTCTACGCCGGCGAGTGGCTGCTGAACACCTTGCTCCGCGCTCCGTTGGAGACCCGCCAAAACAAAACTCGGCAACTCGAAACGGAACTCCAACGGGGTAAGAAGGATCTGGCCCAGGCACGCAAGGCCGGCCGGGAACTCGTCGCGTGGCAACGGCAGTCGTTGCCCTCGGACACCGAGGTCGCCCGATCGCTCTACCGGGGCTGGCTACTGGAGTTGGTCCAGCACGTCGGCCTCGCCGATCCCAACGTGAACTCCGGCGATCCGGTCACCAAGAAGGGCATTTACTCCGCGCTCGGGTTCTCCGTCCGGGGACGCGGGACCCTGGAACAGCTCACCAAGTTCCTCTTCGAGTTCTACAGCGCCGGGCATCTCCACCGGATCAGTTCGCTGGGCATCACGCCGATGCAAAAATCCCGCGAATTGGACCTCTCGATCACGATCGAGGCGCTCGCCTTGCCCGAGGCCGACCGGAAAGACCGGCTCACGACCGAGCGATTCGACCGCCTGGCCCCCGCCGACCTGAAAGGCACCCTGGCAACCCTCGACGACTACCGCTCGATCGTCGATCGGAACCTGTTCGCCGTCGGCGGCGGCTTGGACCCGACCGACCGGACTTACCTTTCCGCCGTGAACTCCGTCGACGGCGAGCCGGAGGCGTGGTTCCTGCTCCGCGACACCGACGAATTGCTGAAACTCCGCAAGGGAAGCACCTTGCAGGTTGGGCAGTTTTCCGGCAAACTCGTCGATATCGACGGCGCGGACGTGATCCTCGAATCCGACGGCCAACGCTGGTTGCTCACCGTCGGCGACAATCTCACCGATGCCTACGCCCTGCCGCCGGAGTTTTGATTCGGAGCCCTCAATGCCACGCGACCTGTTCTCCGTCAAGAATCAAATCGTCTTGGTCTCCGGCGCGAGCCGAGGGATCGGTCGCGGCATCGCCGAAGGGTTCGCCGAGCACCGCGCGACCGTCGTGGCGACCGGCCGCGTCGCCGAGACGATCGAACAAACCGCCGCCGAACTCCGCGAGACCGGCGGCACGGTGGTGGGCAAAGTCTGCGACGTGGCCGACCCCCCCTCGATCACCCGACTCGTCGCCGAGGTGATGGAACAATTCGGCCGAATCGACACGCTCGTGAACTGCGCCGGCGTCAACAAACGAATGAAGGCCGTCGACTACACCGAAGCCGACTACGATTTCATCACCGACGTGAACATCAAGGGCGCGTTTCTGATGTCCCAGGCCGTCGGACGGCACATGATCGCGGCGGGCCGCGGCGCGCTGGTCAACATCGACTCGCTCAATAGCCACACGCCCTTGAGCCACGTCACCCCCTACGCCATGAGCAAGGCCGCGATGAGCCAAATGACCAAATGCCTGGCCATGGAATGGGGTCCCCACGGCGTCCGCGTCAACGCGATCGGCCCGGGCTTCATCCAGACCGCCCTGACCGAACCGCACTGGCGTCACGAAGCACTGTCACAATGGAGGGAGGCAAATACCCCCCTTCGGAGGATCGGCCAGCCCGAGGACATCGCCGCAGCAGCCATCTTCCTCGCCTCGGACGCCGCCTCTTACATTACCGGCCAAGTGCTGTATGTCGACGGTGGGACGCTCTGCGGGCTGTTCTGGCCGTTCCCCGAGTAGCCACTTGCGAAACGGCGGTCGGTGTCTCACAATTGCGTATCTTGCCCAGGTGGTTGGGTGGCACGTCCCTGAGCCTACGGCGAAGGGCGTGGACGCATGCCAGCGGTTCAACCACGCCCTTCGCTTGAGGCTCGGGGACGTGCCACCCACCGACAACGGACAACTGACAACCCTTTCACCCACGGAGACCCAACCATGTTGTTCACGAAGATTTCACTTTGGACCGCTGTTCTGCTGTTGGCGTCGACGCTTGCCTCGGCGCGGCCGGCGGCTTTCACCGATCCGGCGAAGGCCGGGCCGGATTTCGCCGTGCAGGGTGAATACGCCGGCAACGTCCAGACCTCCAACGGCGACGAAAAACACGCCGCGCAGGTGATCGCCCTGGGCGAAGGCAAGTTCCACGTCGTCGGCTACGCCGGCGGCCTGCCCGGCGCGGGATGGGATAAGTCCGACAAGATGGAGATCGATACCCAGACCAAGGACGGCGCCGTCTGTTTCCAAGTCCCCGACGCGGACGTGACGGGCACGATCGCCGACGGCAAGATCACGGTCAAGGACGCCACGGGCAACGTCATCGGGACGCTCAATAAGGTCGAACGCAAGAGCCCGACGCTCGGCGCGAAGCCGCCCGCCGGCGCCGTTGTTCTGTTCGACGGGACCACGGCCGACAACTTCCAACCTGGCAAGAAGACCGACGGCGGATTGCTACAGGCCGGCGCGGTCAGCAAGCAGACGTTCGGGCCGGCCACGATCCACCTGGAATTCCAGACGCCCTTCACGCCGACCGGCCGAGAGCAGGGCCGCGGCAACAGCGGCTGCTACGTCGACGGCTGCTACGAGGTCCAGATTCTCGACTCGTTCGGCCTGGCGGGCGAGGACAACGAGTGCGGCGGCATTTACAAAGTGGCCAAGCCGCTCTTGAACATGGCGTTTCCGCCGTTGTCGTGGCAGACCTACGACATCGACTTCACGCCGGCCGAGTTCAAAGACGGCAAGAAGGTGAAGAACGCCCGCGCCACCATCAAGCTTAATGGCGTCGTGATCCACGACAATCTGGAGCTGCCCGCGGATACCCCGGGCGGAACCGTGAAGGAAGGCCCCGAGCCCGGTCCGGTGTACCTCCAGGACCACGGCGACCCGGTCCGTTTCCGCAACATTTGGGTGTTGCCGAAGAAGTAGCTCCCGGTTGGCCCTCGCCGAGCCGCGACCGTTCGACAAACCGAGCCGCGACCGTTCGACAAACCGAGCCGCGACCGTTAGGGAGCGGTCATCGAAACTCGCCAATCATGCCGCTTCCTGACGGGCGCGGCTCGGTTATGAATCTGGACCACCCCCCGGTCCGGCCGTGGTATAATGTCCACGGGGGCGGTGCCTCGCGCCAACGCGGTCGCCACGGCCCGCCCCAGACCGATTCGACCGACGAGGTGTTCCCCTGAAGCGACCTCACGCGACGTTCCCCCGCTCGTCGATCGTCCTGCTGCTGGGCGGGGCACTGTGCCTGGCTTGCTCCGACGGCCGGGCGGATGAGATCGCTTCGGCGGTCAAACGCCTGGCGGACCGTTACTCCGCCGCGATGGTGGAGCTGGCCGCGTCGTGCGACGCGAAAGGGCTCAAAGCCGAGGCCGAGCGAACCCGGGCGTGGATCAGGCCGCGAGACCCGAATCGGCTGTACATCACGGACTTGCCAGAGAAGATTGGCCCCGCCAAGCCGCCGGCCGACGCCACGGCGGACGCCGTCGCGTGGCACGAGCATTTTGGCCGGTTGCGCCGAGAGCAGTCCGACGCGCTGTTCGCCCTGGCTCGCGGCGCGGTCCGCTCCGGCCGCCCTTCGCTGGCGTTCGAGCTTGCCCTGGCGGCGATCGGCGAAGACCCGGACAACGAGGCCGTTCGCCATCTGCTGGGCTACCAGAAGTTCCGCGACGGCTGGCACACGGCCTACGAGGTCCGCAAGCTCCGCTCCGGCCAGGTCTGGAGCGACCGGTTCGGCTGGGTCCGCAAGTCCGACCTGGCGCGCTACGAAAAGGGCGAGCGGCCGAACAACAACCGCTGGATCACCGCCGAGGAGGATGCCCGGCTGCATCGCGACATCGAAAGCGGCTGGGACATCGAGACCGAGCATTACACGGTCCGGACCAACCACGGGATCGAGGCGGGCGTCGCGCTGGGCGTCAAACTCGAACAGCTTTACCGCGTCTGGAAGCAACTCTTCGTCCGCTACTACGCCACCGAAGAGCAGGTCGTCGCCCTGTTCGACGCCCGCGGCCGCGGCCGGAACATCGAGCTGCCCCGCCACCAGGTCGTCTACTTCCGCGACCGCGAGGACTACAACCGTTCGCTCGCCTCGCTCGGCCCGACCGTCGGCATTTCGGCGGGCGCCTACGTCGATCAGACCCGGCGCGCGTACTTCTTCGCCGACAAGGATCAGGACGAACGGACGCTGCTGCACGAGGCCACCCATCAACTCTTCCACGAGTCCCGCGCGGTCGCCCGAAACGTCGGCATGGAAGGTAATTTCTGGATCGTCGAGGGGATCGCCGAGTACATGGAATCGCTTCTCCGTGAGGACGGTTTTCTGGTGCTCGGCGGGCTGGACGACGCCCGGGCGAACGGCGCCCGCGTCCGGTTGCTGCGCGACAGTTTCCACGTGCCCTTGGACGAGCTGACGAGGTACAGCCTCAAGCAACTCCAATCGGACCCACGGATCGGGACCCTCTACAGCGAGATGGCCGGCCTGACGCATTTTCTGGTCCACTACGACGAGGGCCGTTACCGCGACGCCCTGGTCGCGTATCTGACGGCCGTCTACAACGGCGACCAGGACCCCAATCTCCTCTCCCGTCTGACCGGCGCCGCGTACGCCGAGCTGGACAAGCAGTATCGGGAGTTCATGGAGAAGAATGGGAAGTAGCGGCCGAAATCCGGTAGCTACCGGATTGCCGGGAGAAAAGCAGGCCGCGCCGCCGACCGTCGGCGAATACCGTAAGTTGTTGATTCGTCGGCAGTTAAGAAAGGGGTGGGAGAGGGGACTTGAACCCCCGACTTCTGGATCCACAATCCAGCGCTCTAACCAACTGAGCTACACCCACCGTAATGCCCGTCGGCTGCCGGGCTTTCCCCAACCTACCATAAAAATAGCGGCCGACAAGGGCCGACGGGCCGCTCCTTCCGAGCTAGATTATGGCGATTGCATGACATGGATAAAATAAGAGTCTTGTCGGCATCGTCCGGCGATGCCGGTTGCTCGTATCGGCACAACCTTACCCCCCAATGTAGAGAGCGGGTGCAACCGTGGGCAAATCCTTGAGCCGGCCGACTTCTTGCGGGCGTCTTGCGGCAGTGGTCGCCGTCCTTGCGGCCGTCGCCGGCTTCACGCTCCAGACCGCCGCGGCGCGGGAGTTCGAGACGTCGCTTCGGTGGATCCCGCAAAACGCCGCCTTCTATCGCGCTGCGCTACGCGGCGGCGAGCAGGTCGAAGCGGTCGCCAACAGCCGGGCGTGGGCGAGGTTGCGGGCGTTGCCCCTCTGGCGCGAGGCCGAACGGCTCGGCTCGCAGCCGCTGGTCGGGGTCGCGTGGCAGCAGTTGCGGTCGCGGGCGGTCGAGTCGCAGCCGGCGGCAAGGCAAATCGAGTCGCTCGTCAACGATCCTCAAACCCAACGGCTGCTGGAACTCCTCGAAGACATGGTCTCGCGCGAGGTTTTCGTCTATGGCGACGAAGGTTTTGTCGCCCTGGCCGATGTGGCCAATCAGGTCGCTCGCGATACGCTCTGCGAGCCGGCGGTGGCTCACGTGGCCGGCCATGCCGAGCCGGGCGACGCCTCGCGCGAGCTTCGCCGGCGGCTCATTCACGCGCTGGCCCAAAACGCCGATCGGCTTCAATGCCCCCATCTGGTCGCCGGGTTCAAAGTGAGCGACACGAATCGTGCCGCCGAACAGTTGGGCAAGTTCGAGTTGGTCCTGGGGCTGATCTGCTGGAGCGATCCGCGGCTCCGCGGCCGAATGGGCCGGGAACGGATCGAGGGGAGCAGCTACCTGACGCTGTCGCTCGACGGCGGCATGATCCGATGGGACAACCTGGCCGTCGACGCCGCCGAGCCCGAGCGCCGGGACATCGAGCAACTCACGGCAAGGCTCAAGACGACGCGGCTGGTGATCGCCGTGGGGCTCAAGGAGGACTACCTGCTCGTGTCGGTGGGTCCCTCGACCGACGGCCTCGCCGCCTTGGGCACGCGGGAGCGGCTCATCGACCTGCCCGAGATGACGCCCATCCGGCGATTCGCCGACGAGCGTCTCACGTCGATCTGTTACCGTAGCAAGGCGTTTCGCGCCAGTCTGACGCCGACGCGGGCGTGGCTGGCCGCGCTGTCCGAGGCGATCGACCGGCACATGGCGTCCTCCCGGCTCGAACCGCGCCGGCTAGAGCGTCTTCGACGCGACGTCGCCGCCCTGGGCGCGGACCTGGAGCGAATGACGCCCGAGGCAGGGTCGCTCGCCGCAGTCACATTCTTGACCGATCGCGGCATCGAGAGCTACTCGTTCGACCGGAGCGAGCATCCCTGGCGGGCAGGCTACAAACCGCTGGCGATCCTGGACCACATCGGCGGCGATCCGCTGGTCGTCATGAGCTATCGCGGCACGTGTACGCCGGCGCGGTACGACACGGCGATCAAGTGGCTCCGCGCGGGCTACGGCTATTTCGACGACTACGTCCTTTGGGAAATGAACCCGCCGTGGCGTAAGCCGTGCCGCGTGACCGCCGCCGTGCTCATGCCGATCGCGCGACAGGTCGACGAGTTCAATCGCCAAGTCCTGATTCCCACGTTGGCCAACGGGCAGATCGTCTTCGTGCTCGAC
The DNA here is from genome assembly GCA_026401055.1 of Planctomycetia bacterium. Taxonomy (GTDB): domain Bacteria; phylum Planctomycetota; class Planctomycetia; order Pirellulales; family Thermoguttaceae; genus JAPLNP01. The sequence goes on along the minus strand of JAPLNP010000249.1, from coordinate 2,515 downwards.
GCGAAGCGGAAGACGCCGTACCGCCTCGGGGCCCTGCCGGGCATGGAACAGCCGATGCCGCTGATCGAGCCGGCGCTGGTTCTCGACACCGGGCCGGTCGAGCGGCTGCGAGAGATGTTCCGCGGCGAGTTGGCCTTCTACGGCGATCTCGGCGACGCATGGGAGGACGTGCCGCCGAGCCAACGGACCCGGGCCGAGAATCGAGAGACGATTTTCCCCCGCCCGACGGCTTCGCCGAACGCCGGGCGATGGTTCGCGCCGACGTTGGGGTACTCGGATCAGGCGATCGCCCTGACGCTTTCGGCGGATCATGCCCGACGGCTGCTCGAACCGACGCCATTTCGCGCCGGCGACATGTTGGCCGAGCCCGAGCGTGCCCGGGCGACCGTCGCGATGGTGAACTGGGCGGGCCTGGTCGAGGCGGCGACGCCGTGGGTCGATCTGGCCGTGCAGAAGGTGGTGTTGCGAATTTCCAGGGGCGACGACGCGGCGACGGTTCGCAAGCGATACGACCTCGCGGCCGAGCACGTTCACGCCGTGCTGGACTGTCTGGCGGTGCTCCGCCGCGTCAGCCGCGAGACGTACGTCGAGGACGACGCCCTGGTCACCCACACGTTGTGGGAACTCCGCGACCTTGACGACGCGGCCGCGCCGAAGTAGATAGGTCGAGCAAACCGCGATCTCGGCGCGTTTCGATCGCCGATCAGACGCCGCTTGCACCACCGGTTCCGCGGTCGAGGCCAAACAAGAGGGCCATTTATGGCCCTTGTCCGCCGAAGGCGGTATTGGGCCCGGCATTCATGCCGGGTTGGGTGGCTACCTGTGGTGGGTTATTGGGATGGCGGTCTGGTCGACCCGCCCGATGGTTGCGGGAGCCGTCCGGAAAGTACGTCCATGCGAACCTGGACACGGTGCCCGGCGAGAGCGATGCTGGAATCTCTCAATGTAATGTTTTACCTTGCAATGACTTGCGTCCACTGATACCGTGTTTTTCGGCATCGGTATCGGCAGTCCAGCGTGGGGCGTGTTGACAAAACCATGAAGTTATGCTAAGATTATCAACGTTGATATGACGACCTTGTCTCTGGATTGTGTCAACGCGAAGGCGAGGAGGACGCAGACGTGATTGGCGATCGCATCAGGCAGGCGAGGCTGGCCGCTGGGATGACACAGGATGAAGTCGTGCAGCACTTGGCGAAAGCCGGGCACCCGATCACCAAGGCCGCCTTGTCGAAATACGAGAAGAGGAGGAGTGAGCCCAAGCAGGCGTTACTGGTCTTGCTCGCTAGGGTACTGGGGGTCAAGCCGGGCTACTTCCTGACCGAACCCAAACTTACGTTAGTGTGGCTGGCATTCCGCAAGCAGGCAAAGTTGTCGAAGACAAGACAGGAGCAGATCAAGGCATGCGTGGAAGAGGTCGTGGAGAACCAAGCGTGGCTCCAGCGGACTCTTTACCCTCGGCAGACGCCCTCCTTTCCTAAACCCCAAAAGGTGCAGTCTCCCGCGGATGCCGAACAGGCTTCCCAGAAGCTCCGAAGTACCTGGAGGATGGGGGATGCTCCCATCGACAGTCTTGTGGAAATGGTAGAGGACAAGGGCGGCTTCGTTGTCGAATACCCCGAGCCGGGAGTGCAGTTCGATGGGATGTCAGGACGAGCCGATGGCAGCCCCGTCATTGTCGTGAACCCCGGAACGAACGTGGATCGTTGCCGCTACAACGTGGCGCACGAACTAGGGCACCTCTTGATGACCTGTCCCCGTGTGACCGAGAAGGAACAGGAGGGTCTCGCACACCGTTTCGCTGCTGCCTTGCTCGTTCCGGCAACAATAGCGAAGCAGGAGCTTGGGGAGAATCGCAGACACCTTACCATGCCCGAACTCGGCGTGCTCAAGCAGAAGCACGGTCTGAGTATGCAAGCTTGGGCTCGACGCGCCAGGGACTTGGAGATCATCTCCGAAAGCGCTTACACGTCCCTCTGCATCGAGTTCAGTAGCAGAGGTTGGCGACAACACGAGCCAGTTTCGTACCAGGGCCACGAGAAGCCCAAGCGATTGGTCCAGATGGCCCTTCGCGCCTTGGCAGAAGGGATAATCAGCCCCGAGGACGCAAATCGAATGTGCAAGGAGTGCGATATAGACCCGTTCTCTGTGGTAGGGAAGGTGGAAGACAGCGTTTCACCGACTGAACTGCTGAGGTTGCCGCGAGGCCAGCGAACCCAAATCCTCGCGGACGCCGCGGCCCAGGCAGAGAAAGAATACCGGACCAACCCGGATTTGACGGATTTCAACGCCTTCGGAGAGGACGACCTCCATGTCGAAAGCGGCAGCACCGAAGCGGGGTGAGGTTTGGGATGTCGATTTTGATCCTCCCCAGGGCGCGGAAATAGTTCTACAACTATGCCGTTGCGCTTTTTCCCGGATTTGGGCGGTAGCAGTATGAGAAACTGATCTTGGGGCAAACAAAAGGACTCCGTTATCCTGGCTGTGTGATTACACAAAAACCCGGCGACTGAGG
>JAPLNP010000615.1 GCA_026401055.1 Planctomycetia bacterium | reverse complement strand
CCTGTTCATGTTGCGGCATGGAAGCCTCCTTGCTTCGCTCAGCATTTTCATCTTGCCCACTTTCCACGCCGTATGTTGTAAACCACCCCCCTTCTGGTCAGCAACACCAAATTCCAGCGCGAACCCTGTCTTGCACCCGGGCGCATCGCGGCCCTGCCACCGATATTGTTGTGTTGGTCGGGTTGCGGTAGAATTCCGACCCTACGATTCCTCGGAAGAGGCGACTTGGCATATCGGGGGTGTCCAGCATAAGGGAAGGACAATCGTTATGATCAGGACAGATCTCAGCGTCGTGCTCTTCATTGCCTTCGCGTTGCGGGCGTCTGCGGCCGATCTGTCCGATAAGGGAACGGCGCCCAGACCGAACGTCGTTCCGGTAAGTGAGCTTCTGGAGCAAGTGGCCAAATCGCCCCTCGGGCCCGGCGAGGTCATTTTGCTTCGAGCCGTGGCGGACCTCGTCGAAAAAGAGAAGGTCGCTACTTCTCAGGCGTCTCCGACCCCGGGTTCCAGGCCAGTGATTGTCACGACGCCCGTTCCCGCGGCAGCCCAAGCCGCTCCGCCGATCCCCTCCCCGGACGGGGTAGCGACTGAGAAACGTAGCAGGCTGGCATTCCGTTTGAGCTATGCTCCGGCCGTTGACGTTGCCAGAGCGTTGGAGGAATTCCTCGTTGTTGACAGCGAACCGAGGGACGGGCGGGCATACGGGCAAATGCCGAATCCCAACCGCGTGATTCTTGTTCCCGTACCGCTTACCAACAGCCTATTGGTCAGCGGGGCGCCCCGGATGGTGGATGACGTGACCAAATTGATCGAGCACCTCGACATGGCACCGCCGACGGTGGTGCTTGATGTCTGTATCGCCGAGTTGCTGCCGCCTTCGCGCGACGCCAAGACAGACGAGGACGTATTGAGTAATGACTCGGCGGTGGAAAAGGCCCCTTCCATGGAGAAAGACGGGGCCGCGTGGCTCGCGTGGGCCGGAAAGCATGGCCATATCGAGGTCCTCAGCCGACCTCAGATCATGACGCTAGACAATCAACGGGCCATTATCAAGATCGGAGCGACCGCGCCGACCGGCACGCCCCAGCCGGGCACGGATGGTCCAGCCAAGGGTAATCAGATCGAGCAAACGGAAGTCGGGCTGACTGTCGACATCACTCCCCGAATCTCGCCCCAGGGCTTGGTCTTCCTAGTACTCGAAGTCGAACGCGAATGGGTTGTGAAACGAGGTGGAGCGGTTGACCCGACCATCGGAAAGACGACTGTCCAGACCACCATCTCTGCCAAGGACGGCCAAACGACTGTCCTCGGTGGGCTGATGCAGCGCGCCGACGACGGCCCGCGCCAGATGATCATCGCCGTTACACCGTGGGTCAACCCGAAACGCTGATTCGGCACCGATTGCCGGTTCCAACCAACTCATGTCTTTTCTGCGACGTTCCAGCTAACCACGTTTCTTAGGGACGCGATCTGTTGCCGACCGCAGCTCGTCGCCTTTGGTGGGATCGGTGGCGCGGCAGGCGATTGGCTATACTCCGCCCATCCACCCCGCCCACCCCTTCTGTCACCCCCCGTTCCCCCCTCTGGCGGATGCCCCTTGACCGCCGCCGGATGCGGACGCTATGATCGGGCTGATTGCGGTGCCCTGCTTGACCCCCCAACGTCGAGGCACCGCGACGGCCCAACATCCTGCCCGCCGCGACCGCCTTGGCGCGGTCCCCATGCCATCCGATTGATTGAGGAGAGTGTCATGCGTCTACGTTTGCTGCTTTCGGGTCTTTTCGCGATTCTGGTCATGGCCGCGGGCACGGCCCGGGCCGCCGATAAACCGCTGAAGGCCGGCATCATCGGCCTGGATACCTCGCACGTGATCGCCTTCACTAAGGTACTCAACGATCCCAAGGCGACCGGCGACTTGGCCGACGTGAAGATCGTGGCCGCGTTCCCCGGCGGAAGCGACGACATCCCTTCGAGCCACGATCGGGTGAAGGGCTACACCGAAGACCTCCGCAAACAGGGCATCGAGATCTGCGACTCGATCCCCGACTTGCTCAAGAAGGTCGACGTCGTCCTCTTGGAAAGCGTCGACGGCCGCCCGCACCTTGAGCAGGTCAAGCCGGTCTTCGCGGCGGGCAAGCCGGTGTTCATCGACAAGCCGCTCGCCGGAACGCTGGCCGACGCGGTGCAGATCTTCCGCCTGGCGAAGAAGCACAACGTGCCGTGCTTCTCGGCGTCCTCGCTGCGGTTCGGCGCCGGGCCGCAGAAGATGCGCAACGATTCGCCGGTCGGCAAGGTCCTCGGCTGCGACGCCTACAGCCCGTGCTCGCTGGAGCCGCACCACCCCGACCTGTTCTGGTACGGCGTCCACGGCGTCGAGATGCTGTTCACGATCATGGGACCGGGCTGCGAATCGGTCACGCGCGTCCACACGGACGGAACCGACTTGGTGGTCGGCGTCTGGAAGGACGGGCGGATCGGGTCGTTCCGCGGACTGCGAACCGGCTCGCAAGGCTACGGCGCGACCGTCTACGGCGAGAAGGCCGTCGCGCCGGCCGGCGGTTACGATGGCTACGAGCCGTTGGTGGTCGAGATCTGCAAGTTTTTCAAATCGGGCAAGCCGCCGGTCGACGCCCAGGAGACGCTCGAAATGTTCGCCTTTATGGAAGCCGCCGACGAGAGCAAGCGCCAGGGCGGCGCCCCGGTGACGATCGAAAGCGTTATGAAGAAGGCCGAAGAGGCCGCGACAAAAGCGGAAAGCGGTAAGTAGTAGACGGTAGACGGTTGAGGATAACTATCGCAATCGCCCGTAGCGGCATCCGACCCCGCCGACGCAGTCGGTGGGC
>JAPLNP010000610.1 GCA_026401055.1 Planctomycetia bacterium | reverse complement strand
CAAAAGGTGCCTGTCACCTTTTCCGGGCCATGGTAGTCAAGCTGGGCAAACCGTTGGCCCGGGGAGGAAACGTGACATGCAGTGAGCCTAGGAGGTTTGGGAAAGGTGGCTCCGAGCCAGCAGTTGACAACGACGAGGCAGTGCCCCCCCCCGGTGGTGGTGTTGCCGATGAGGAGCGGATACCACAGCCAAGTCGGGCAGCCAGCCAGCAGGGGTCGATGTGACCGACGCGCGCAACAGCCGGGCTCCAGCGCCGGCCGCTCGCTCCGAGGAAGGGGTCCTTTTTCGACGCAACCCGGAAAAGGTATGAGAATCTGAGACAGGCGGTTTCGATGCTCGGCCCATGGTCCCGATCTGTCGGCAAGACTTGCACAAGCCGCCGCGTGTGTTCTTCACCCGCCGACAGCTACCCTAAGACTCACGTCTGCGACCCCTTCCATCACTCTTTCTGCGCGGCTTCTGGGCTGCGGGGGACTATCCACATGAGCTTTCGACCCTTCCGACGCCACGCTGGCGGATTAAGATTCTTGTCAGTAACGATCCCTGACCGAACCGGCCAGGGAGCCCAGATCGGCGGCCGAGTGGAGGATGGGAATGCGAAAAAGCTGTCTCATGACTCGGCGGTCCAGCCCGCCGTCTTCCAATGAACCTACGGGAAAGCCACCCAAATCTTGGACCTAGCATACCCCCCGCCTGATGGTAAGCGGGCACTTCACCCGCCGCAGGGCGTCTTATCGAGCTGCGACCGGCCGGCTCGACAGTCACCCCGCCGAAAGTTAACCTAATACAGGTTGTCGGAGCTACCAGCCGATCCAGGAGAACCTCTTCATGTGCGTGCTCGAAACCCGTGGTGTGACAAAGTCCTATGGAACCGGTGAGGTTTTGGTCGAGGCGGTGCGGGGTGTGGATCTTCGGGTTCGCAAGGGTGAGTTCCTGGCCATCATGGGTCCGTCGGGTTCGGGGAAGACCACCCTGTTGAGCCTGCTGGGCGGGATCGAACCTCCAACGAGCGGCCAAGTCCTCCTGGAGGGGGTTGACCTAGCCACCCTTAATGATGACCAGCGGACCCTCATCCGTCGCGAGCGGGTCGGGTTCATCTTCCAATTGTTTAATCTGCTGCCCATTCTCACCGCACTGGAAAACGTCGCCCTCCCCCTGGAGCTCGACGCGGTCCCCGCCGCAGAGGCCAAACAGCGGGCAAGCGAAATGCTGGAGATGGTCGGCATGTCGTCGCGGAGCGACCACGTTCCCGGTGCGCTCTCAGGCGGTGAGCAGCAGCGGGTCGCGGTGGCCAGAGCGTTGGCGATCCGGCCCGCCATCCTCCTGGCCGACGAACCTACCGGAAGCCTCGACCGGGCCAACGGCCAGCGGCTGATGAAACTCCTTCGCCGGCTGGTGGATCAGAACCAGCAGACCATCGTCGTGGTTACGCACGACTCGGCGGTGGCCGGCCAGGCGGATCGTGTGCTGCATTTCTGCGACGGGCAAGTGGCCGACGCTGAGGATTCGCCCCTCCAACGCGCCGTCGAGGGCGCAGTAAGAAAGCGAGACTAGGGATGGTCCTTTGGAAGTTCGGTCTCCGACATGTACTCCAGCGCCCGGGGCGCGCGATCCTCACGCTCCTGAGTATCGTCATTGCCGTGGCCGCCGTCACCTCAGTAAGCATCGCCACCTCGACCACCCGCGTGGCATACCGCGAGATGTTCGCCACCGTGACCGGCCGCGCCAAGTTGGAAGTCACAGCCGAAGGTGGCGCCGGCTACGACCAACGCGTCCTCGATCTGGTGCTGGAAACGCCCGGAGTGAAAGCGGCTGTGCCCGTCCTCCAGCGGCCGACGATCATGTATGCCAATGGCCAACGGGTCAAGCTCATGGCGCTGGGCATTGACCCAGAGAAGGACCAGGCGATTCGCGACTACGTGATATTCAAAGGCAGCTTCTTCCTTCATGGCGATCGGGGAGTGCTCTTGGAGGTCGGTTTCGCCCGCAATATGGGCATCAAGGTGGGGGACCAGGTGAAGCTTCTCACGCGAAGCGGCCTGCGGCGGATAACAGTCACGGGCGTCCTCTCGGCCAAGGGCATGGCGGCTATGCAGTTGGCGGGACTCATGTTCATGCCGATCGACGAGGCCCAGAACCTGTTCGCGGCGCGCGGCCGGATCGACTCGATCCAGATCGTACTGGATGACTCGGCCGACCCGGAGACCGTTTGCAGGGAGATTGTGCGTTGCCTGCCCGCGGGGATCAACGTCGGACCGCCCGCCACGCAAAGCCGGTTTGTGGAAGAGACCCTCGAGTCAAGCGAGCAAGGCCTGCGATTGGCCAGCGCGTTTTCGCTCCTGCTGGCAATGTTTGTCATCCTCAATACGTTCATGATGAACGTCGGTGAGCGGCGGAAGCAGTTGGCAATCATGCGCGCCATCGGGGCCACGCGGCGGCAGCTTGCCTGGCTGCTTATTGGGGAAAGCCTTGTGATGGGCGTGATCGGCACGGCGCTGGGGTCGCTGGCCGGCTTGGGCGGGGCGTACCTGCTCACGTGGGCTATGAGCCAACTTCTCATGTCGACTTTGCCGCCGATGCAGGTGACCCCGCTGCCGTTTGTCGTGGCGGCAATCGCCGGTCTGGGCGTGGCGGTGCTTGGCGCGGCGATCCCGGCCCGACGTGCCGGAAAGCTCTCGCCGCTGGAAGGCCTGGCCAATGTCACCCTTGGAAACGCCGACGATGCCGCGCGCCGCTCGGCCATCGCCGGCGCGATCATTACGTTGGTCAGCGGAACGTTGTTGCTCGGATGCATTTTCGGCTGGCTTTCTATCCACCTTGCGGCAACCATGGCGGTGTTTCTCTTGATAGGAATCGTTCTGCTGACGCCTATCATCCTCGGCGCGCTCGCCCATGCCGCCATGTGGATCGTCGGTCCGCTCCTGCACGTCGAAGGCCGGCTGGCTCATCGCCAAATCCTTCGTCATCGCACGCGATCCAGTCTTACCGCGGGCGTGCTGTTTATCGCCAGCGCCACCGGCGTCGGCCTGGCGTGCGCGATCCTCGACAGCGTGCAAGACGTTCGCCAGTGGTACAAACACGTGATTGTGGGCGATTTCTTCATCCGCGCCATGATGCCCGACATGGCCACCGGCATGTCGCCCGACCTGCCCGATGAGCTCGGCCGGGAGATCCGCCAGGTGCCGGGGATCACGAACGTCGATACGGGCCGTTTTGTCAAAGCCCGCGCAGAAGGCCAGCCGGTCATCGTGATCGTTCGGGAGTTCACGTCCCCCGAGCCGGTCTACTTCGATCTGAAGGCCGGGGATCCCAAGCAGATTCGGCAAGAGCTATCCCAGGGCGAGGTGGTTATTGGCACGGTCTTGGCGCAGCGGACCGGCCTGAAGCAGGGCGACCAAATTACCCTCGAAACGCTCCAGGGACCTAAGAAGGTGCGAATCGCCGGACTCACCAACGAGTATCTCGTTGGCGGCCTGGCGATCTACATGGAGCGCAACGTGGCCAAGCGGCTGCTTGGGGTGGAAGGCGTTGACGCATACATCATCCACGCCGACCCGAAGGCGCTACGCGACGTGCAGACACGTCTGGAGGCGCTCACGAAAAAGTACGGCGTGCTGCTGCACTCGTTTGTCGACCTCCGCAGCTTGATCGACGGGATGGTCACCGGAATCGACGGCTGCCTCTGGGGCATCCTCGTCCTGGGCTTCCTCGTGGCGTCCTTCGGCGTGGTCAACACGCTCACCATGAACGTCTTGGAGCAAACCCGCGAACTGGGCCTCCTGCGAATCGTCGCCATGACACGCTGGCAAGTGCGTAAAACGATCCTCGGCCAGGCCGCCATCATCGCCGCCATCGGCGTGGTGCCCGGCGTGCTCTCCGGGGTGGGAGTAGCCTACTTGATCAGCCTGGGAACCACCGCGGCCACAGGCCATACGGTGGCCTTCACCTTCCGTCCTCTCTTGATGGTGACCTGTTTCGTCGGCGCGTTGGCCGTGGTCCTCCTCTCCGCGCTAGTCCCCACCGAACGCGCCGCCCGAATCGAGCTGGCTAAGGCGCTCCAGTACGAGTAGGACATCGTTACCGACCGGGCAACGATCTTTCATGGAACTACGCGATCTCGCCCAGGCCAGTCAGACGCCGCACCTCGAACGCCGCTCGCGCCTGTGATCAGTTCCTATCAGTCTGGCGGATTAGAATTCCTACGGAGTTTCCGTCTATCACCTGCCCCCCAATCCAGTGAGCAAGTATCAGGTGTCAAGATAGGTTCGTATTTCGGAACAGCAGCCCTGCCGCTGGCCATCACCCGCAACTCTGCCGCCAGCAGTCCCGTCTTGCGGTCTCGGAAATCAACATCCCGAGAACTCGCCAAATGAGGCGAGAATGAGACGCGCTCGCAGACAAACCGCGTCTCCAGAAGGTTACTCGCGTCTCCCACGGAATCACCCGTCGCGCCCGTCGGTCCGACGCACCAACGCGTCTTGCGACAGGCCCACGCGAATAATGTCCCCGCATCGGCCGCAACCGTGGCTGTGATGGAGTGCCTGAACGGACGGCATCAGGTCCGCATCGCGACGAGTCTGAAGGGGGACGGGCATCGTCGCCGATTCGCTACCGCCGACTCCGTCCTCTCGGTCACGGCGACCGCGGGCGACCGTGACAACTCGCTCTGCGGTTCCGTGCATTCCACCAATTTGGACGGCCACTTCTCGATGCCACTCCATGCCACCGACGACGTCGGCAACGAATTCTTGCTCCACCAGTCGAAAGCCGAACCGATCGGTTATACTGTGGTGGACGGGAGGCTGACCCTCCGTTCAAGGCCCGAAGAACCATCTGTCGAACACTCTCGAACACTCACTGCGCGGCTCCAAGCGTCCCATTGACCTTACAGACTGTCTTTTGCCATGACTCCACCCGACCATTCCCGGCGTTCGTTTCTGAAGGCTTCCGTCGCACTGGCGGGCACAACCCCGCTCATCGCCCGTTTGCTCCACGCGCAATCCACTGAAGCCAGCGGGCCGCTCATCGCCTACGTTGGCACCTTCAGTTCTCCGCTTCGCGACATGTTGCCGACGCAGGTGGATCTGCCGCCCGGCAATGGTCGCGGCATTCACCTTTTCCAGGTGAATCGCGCCACCGGGGCGATGACGCCCGCGGGCATTCACGAGATGGGAACGAGCCCTGGCTGCCTGGCTTTGAATGCGGCCGGAACTCGACTGTACTCGGCCAATGAGACGGATCGCTCGGGCAAGGACAAAGAGGGCACGGTCAGCGCGTTTTCCATCGATCGCTCCGACGGGCATTTGACGTTGCTGGGCACCGTCGGCTCCGGCGGCGCCGGTCCGACCTATGTGAGCATCCATCCGTCAGGGCGGTTCCTGTTGGTGGCCAACTACTTTGGCGGCTCGGTGGCGGTGCTGCCGATTCTGCCCGACGGTCGGTTGGCTAGCGCCACGGACATCAAGAACGATTCCGGCAAGATCGGCCCGACCAAGGCGACCAGCGCTCCACCGGGCAGCTTTGCCTTCAGCGGACATGATCGGACTCACGCGCACATGATTCAGGCCGACCCCTCGGGGCGATTCGTGCTGCACGTTGACTTGGGCTTGGATCAAATCTTTGTCTGGAAGTTCGACGAGCAGACGGGCACGCTGACTCCGAATGAACCGCCCGCGGTCTCGCTGCCGGCCGGAGACGGGCCGCGGCATTTCCATTTTCATCCCAACGGTCGTTGGTTCTACTCCCTTCAGGAAGAAGGCTCGACGATCGTGTTGTTTGACTACGATGCCCGAGCGGGGCGGTTGGCGGCGCGCCAAACGGTCTCGACTCTGCCGCCGGGGTTTGCGGGCAGCAATTTCTGCTCCGAGATATTGGTTTCAGCCGATGGGCAATTTGTCTATGCGGGCAACCGGCTGCACGACAGCATCGGGATCTTTTCCGTTGGCCCAAATGGCGACCTCACGTTCGTGGGGGAAGAATGGACGCGAGGGAACTATCCGCGCAGTTTCAACTTCGACCCCACCGGCCAGTTCCTCTATTGCTGCAATCAGCGCGGCGACAACGTCGCCGTCTTC